>JAZNVP010000072.1:0-7731 GCA_045592865.1 Oscillospiraceae bacterium | reverse complement strand
TTGTAATGAAATATCGGTGCCCGAAATAGCAAAAAGACTTAACGTTTCCGAGTCGACCTTGGCTCATAAATTCAGAGAGGAACTGAATATATCTGTTTACCGTTACATCTTAAAGAAAAGGCTCTCTGAAGCGCGTCAGTTAATATCCAACGGAGAGTCTTATGCCGTTGCAGCATCAAAAAGCGGTTTTAACGACTATTCAAATTTTTTCAGACTTTACAAAAAGGAATACGGCGAACCCCCGTCGGTAGTAACGCAAAAGTAAAAAAGACAACTCCGAAAGGAGTTGTCTTTTTTATTATATCATTAATTCTGCGATATGCGGTCTGTGATCCGATGCAACAATTTCAGGTATGTCGGCGGATATAATTTCAACGTCGGGGGATACGAATATGTAGTCGATCTTTCTATCCGGTTTATCCGAAGGGAAGGAGAATTTAGGTTCTCTAAAGCAAATCTCGGTATCGACCATCTTCTCTCTTATAGGGTTTAAGATCGGGTTGTCGGGTCGGACGTTGAAGTCGCCCATCAGTATGCATTTTTCTGCTTCCAGGTTAGCCAGAACCGTTTTTACCGCGTTTTCGTGTTCATCGGGGTTGAGACCGAAATGGGTAATAAGCATCGTAATTCCGCCCTCGAGTTTTGCCTTGAGAACACATCTTGTTTCGTAATATCCGTCGTATTTTTTTATTTCGGGGTCGGGAATAGAAATGGTTTCGGCAGATATAATAGGAAGCCTTGAGAGTAGCGCGTTACCGTAAGGCTTAACACCCTGGAACTTAATTGCTTCGGCAAAATAGTAATTATTTAGTCCTGTAAGCTTGGAGAGAATGGCGGTCTGATCAGCGTAGTCAGAAACGTCCTTGCAAACACTTCGCATTTCGTTAAGTCCAACAACGTCAGCCCCGCAGGTTTTAATTGCTTCTGCCATAATATCAAAATCAATATTTCTTTTTATATAATTAAGGCAGTGCTGCGTGTTAAAAGACATAAATTTCATAATAGAGTCTCTCCTTTGTTTAAACTATATTTAGCATAAACCCTTGTAAATAAACAGTCAATAATTAATGTTAGAAAAGACGGTTGTTTTGCAACCGTCTTTTTGTAATTTAAACCTATATTGCTTTACTCTCCGGAGGGGGGAGTGATCTCTGTATCATATCCTGTTGGCAAGGACATAACCGGGAAGTTGTCCTCGTTAAAGTCTACACGTTGTAAATTAAAAAATCGCGTTGTTTCTGTTACGTTCTCGTTGTGCTCTTTCATTCCGTGATATGCACACCAAACTTCTGTCCCATCGGGAGAAGAGAAAAAGGAGGCGTGTCCGGGGCCGTAAACCCCATTTCCATATGTAAAAAGAGGTTTATCGTGTTTTTTCCAATTAGCAGCATCGCAAATCTCTCCGCCTGTGTGCTCTAATATGCCCAGACAGTAATGGTCTGACCAGCATCCGTTTGCAGAATAGATAATGAAAAGACGTTCGTTTCTTTTAAGGAAAAATGCTCCCTCAACAATTGCCAGATCATCGACGTAAGGCGGAACAAGCTCCCAAGGAAGTTCAGCTTTGGCAATAGTTGCCGACTTTTTGCCTAAGGTATAAGGGTTTATCATATCGTAGATATCAAGAACTTGACCGTATTTGGGGTCTACACGTGAAGCGCAAAGATACTGTGTTTTGTCGGGTGCTGTGTAAATAGTGGGGTCAATGGAGTATATGTCGGGTGATGGCATAACCTTAAACATCCATTCACCGTCAAATGGGTCTTTTTCAGGACCTTCCATTATGAATAGTCGTTTATTATTAGTTTTAAGGTTTAATCTTCCGCTGGTATAGATATACCATTTTCCGTTAGAACCGCGATGCATTTCGGGTGCCCAAATATCACCTAAAATCCCATCGTTTCCTGCCTCATAGATAATACGAAAGTCGTTATCCTTTATTATAGTTCCGGCATTTCGACTGCGATACAACTTTAGCATTGTATGGCAGGTAAAAAGCGCGTAGTAATACTTCGTTACAGGGTCATAGGTCATAAACGGATCTGGTGAGTCATGTGGAGCAACCGGATTCTTAAATTTTAGCATAGTAATTCTCCTTCGAAAGTTTTTTGTTATTGTTTTACTGAATGCTACGGTAATGATGTAAATTTATAAATTTGATAAGTTTGTTCCAATCTTCGCGGCTGAAATAATGCAATCCCTTGCGCAAATGATAACCAATGTCACCCTCAAAAAATTCCTCGCCGATATCTGCTATACGGTCAGGGGAGATAAATCCTTTTTCAAAGGCAGGTGAAGCCGCATAGCAACAAAGCTGTTCTGAAACCGATCCGATACATCAGGTCTGAAATTTCTCCTTTATTAAGAGTATATTATGAATTACATAGTTTGTAAAGGTGTTATGACAAAAAGACGGCTGTTTTACAACCGTCTTTTTGATATTTAAAGCTATTAAGATTTTGTGCTGCCCATTACTGCGGAGGTGTCAGCAAACTCAACTTCACCGACTTCTTTTTTCTTTGAAGAAGCAACGCGCTTCATAAGTTCGGTATAAAAGACTTCTTCGTCCAAAGGCATTGTGATTTCCTTGTTTAAGAATGAGGATAGGTGCATAGCATTGGAAAGAGCGAGTCCGTTAATTCCTTCTCTTCCGTCTGCAACGAGCTTACCGCCGTGTAAAATAGCGTCTGCCCAAGCGTTTAAAACTCCAACGTGACCGGGGTTTTGACCGTCGGTCTCAGCGTCTATTATCTTAGCTTCAACACAACCGAAGGGGGAGGTGTTGGTTCTCGAGAACTCCTGCTCGGTCATTTCATATTCATACATAACGAGGTTATCGTTTTCAACAACAAATTTTGCTTTGTCCATTTGAATTTCGAAACGGTTGGTGCCGTGAGCGTCTCCCGTAGAGGTAATAAACACACCCGTTGCTCCGTTTTCGTATTCAACGTAAGCGGTAACGTCGTCCTCAACCTCTATGTCGTGCCATTTTCCGTAATGGAGATGAGCGTCAACCTTAACGGGCATACCGCAGATCCACTGCCAAAGATCAAGCTGGTGAGGACACTGGTTAAGAAGAACACCGCCGCCTTCGCCTGCCCAGGTTGCGCGCCATCCGCCCGAATTATAGTAAGCCTGAGGGCGATACCAGGTTGTGATTAACCAGTTGGTTCTTCTGATCTCGCCGTATTTGCCCGAATGAACCAGCTCTCTTAACTTTCTGTAAACACAGTTTGTGCGCTGATTGAACATCATTCCGAAAACTGTTTCGGGATGCTTATCAGCAACTGCATTCATTTCAAGAACCTGCTTTGTGTAGACGCCTGCAGGTTTTTCAAGCATAACGTGGATGGAACGGTTCATGCATTCAATAGCAAGGGAAGTGTGGTCATAATGCGGAACCGCGATAAGACAAGCGTCAATAAGTCCGCTGTCAAGCATCGCTAAGTCGTCGTCGAAGTATGCAACGCTATCACCGTAACCCTGCTTCTTTGCCCATTCTAATCTCTTAGGATCGGTATCTGCAATAGCAGTAATTTCAAGTTCGGGACATTTATTGTCCATTATGTTTTTCGCGTGGGCAGAGCCCATGTTTCCGATTCCTATAATTCCAAGTCTTAATTTTTTCATTATTCAAAACCCCTCGATTTTAAAAATTCGTAGCTTCTTTTTAAACAGTCGAACGGATCCTCGCCGTTGCAATCATCCTGCTCGACTAACATATACTTTGTTCCTGCCTTTTCCGCGCTCTTGAAGACGGCTTCAAAGTTGATATTACCTTCACCAACAACCGCCATCTTTCTGTCAAAGGACTGGTCTTTGAGGTGAATGCAGGGAACCCTTGAAGAGAATTTTTCTATCCAATATGCAGGATCTGCTCCCGCAAACTGCGCCCAATACGTGTCAAAGGTGAAACCAAGTATTTCTGCAGGGAAAAACTCTGCCAAGTGCTCTAAAATAATCTTACCGTTTATCTTCTGAAACTCGTTTGCGTGGTTATGATACATAAAGTATTTGCCTTGATTTTTTATGTTTTCTGCAATTGGCATAAAGGTTTCTTTAAATTCGCAGAGTTCCTTTTCAGGCTCGTTAAAAGGGAAGTAGCCGAGACCGACGTAGTCGCAGTTAAAAACGCTATGGTCTATTGCAACTTCTGTGGCGTTTTCAATAAGTCTGTCTTTCGGTATGTGGGTTATAACGCATTCAAGCCCGTTCTTTTTAAGTTCAGCAGCGAGCCATTCTGGTTCATAATCGCAAGTTCCCGAAATCTGAACCGTTTTGTAACCGATGTCGGCAACTTTTTTAAGGCTTTCTGCAAAATCTTCTTTTGTTTTGCAAAAATCCCGCAAGGTGTAAAACTGAGCACCTATCTTCATAAATACAACTCCTTATAAAAGAGATTTAAAACTGTTACAAGCGGTATCAAAAGCGGTCTCGTTATCAGAGAATTTAAACTTATCCTTTATAGCGGCTCCGTTTTCAAGCTGCTCAAAACCGCTGAACAGGGTCAAATGAGGCTCAATAGTGAAGTTTTTACCGCCGCGGCTGATGAAGTCTTTTGCAATCTTCTGCACGTTTCCTACACCGTTTCCTGCGGGAACAACAAAGCCGTCCTGAAGGGCATCCTTAACGTGAATATAGTAAACGTAATCTTTTAAAAGATCCCAAGCCTTTAAGGTGTCTGCATTGCACTGAACGTAGTTTGCAGGATCGAAAATAGCCTTGATTTCGGGGAACGCTTTATGTATTTCCAAGCATCTCTCGGGAATGTCACCGTAGATCTCTTTTTCGTTTTCGTGGCAAAGGTTAATATCGTAGCCTTTGGCAACCTCAACGAATTTGCCTATTCTCTCAAGCACTTTTTCTTTATAGTCACTTGCAGGTTTGTCTTTGGGCATAAAGAAGGAGAAGAGTCTTATGTTTTTTGAGTCTAACACCTTTGCGATCTCAAGCGTGTGCTTGAATTTGTCAAGATGGGAACCGAACTCATCCGTTATGGCAATCTTTCCGATAGGGGAACCAATAGACCAAACGCAAAGACCTTTATCGTCAACCTTTTTCTTAACTTCCTTCGCCTTTTCTAATGTTATATCAGATACGTTTATATCATCAACGTTACGAATTTCCATACCTTTGAGATTATTTCTGATAAGAGCTTCTAACTGTTTGTCAATAGAAGGACTTGCCTCATCCGAAAAAGCATAAATATTAATATTTTCCATAAAAAAGCCTCCTTTTAAGAACATTATAAGTAGGTTTAGATTTTAAGTAAATTGCATAAAATGTCAAAAACTATTGCAAATATGAACATTTGGCGGTATATTAAAAGGGGAGATGAGAAAATGGAACCTTTTATAGAGGCGCAAAAGAATTACACCGAAAAACCTGACCTTAATTTGTTCAAAAAACACACTCACGATAACTATGAGATTTTTTGCTTTTTATCCGGTGATGCGAAGTATTTCGTTGAGGGAAACATCTATGATCTGAAGCCTAACGATATTCTTATTATTAAGAAATCTGAAGCACACGCACTGCTTATTAATAAAGAAATACCGTATACCCGCTACGTTATTAACTTTAATTCAGTAGCTCTTATGGAGCCTAAGCGTGACCACCTGATTTCGATTATAAATGAAAAACCGCTTGGCAGATCCAGTAAGGTTCCGTCAAGCGATAAAGAAAAGGCAACCTGGCTTTACTATATAGATAATATTGTTAACAGTGAATCTTTCGACGATAAAAGATTATATCTCACGGTTTTGCTTAGCGAACTTTGTGAAAAAATCAATAAAGAAGAATACGAAAACCATTCTGCAACGATGATTGAGAAATTAATTGAATACGTGAACGGGAACCTAATGACGATATCGTCGCTAGATGAAATATGTGAGCAATTTTACATAAGCAAGACCCACCTAAACAGAAAATTTAAGGCGATGACGGGCTCAACAGTCTGGGACTATATCGTAGTTAAAAGACTTATAATAGCAAAGGATATGCTAATTAACGGAATGAAGCCAAACCTTGTCAGCGAGAAATGCGGATATCTTGAATACAGTTCTTTTTACAGAGCCTATAAACAACAGTTTGGAGTATCCCCAAAAAAAGATTACCGTGAATAGAAAAAAAAGAACCCCCTATGGTAGTTTCTTTCATTCTACCAAAAGGGTTCTTTTTGTGCTGTCCGCACAAATTGGAGCAGTCCAGAGAGGGTGGTGTTTTTATTCGGTTGTCACTTGTCATTATGATGCAAACGGCCTATTGAATATTAATTTGCACCGTGTTTTCATTAGCATAATTAATTCTATCACCGGACGAACTCAAGGTATCAATATATGATAAATAATCCTCTTTTGAAGCAAAAGCAGGTTGAAATTCATTGATAACTTTTTTGGCTGTTTTTGCACCGTCAGAAAGAAGCATTAAAAGCATAGCCATCTGAAGTTTCGCACTTGCTACGCATGCGGCAACTGGATCCGCAATTTCATAATCACTACCATGAGCTTTACCTATTGCACCGGCGGCATAGGGCTGCACCACCGGCATGATGCAACTAAGGTCGCCCATATCGGTGCTTCCGGAACTTATGACATCATTAATTCGAAACTCATATTCAGGGATCGCTGTTTTTGCCGCCTCAGCGGTTATCTGTATTAAATTATTGTCATTTACAAGCGGTGCGTAACCGGGAGTGTCAATTATTTCAATATTTGTTCCGACAGAAAGCGCTGCTCCGCAAAGCGCACGGTTGACCTTGTGGTTTGTTTCGGTTATGGCATCAAAGCTTGATCCGCGCACATAGCTTTCCAGAATCGTTTTTTCCGGAATGGCATTTACCATTGAACCGCCGTTGGTGATAATAGGGTGCACCCTTACAATATCGCTTTCCTTAAAGGTTTCTCTGATTGCATTGATGGCGTTGAGACCGCAATTTGCCGCATATAGTGCGTTTCTTCCGTTCCAGGGTGAGCTACCTGCGTGTGATGCGATACCTTTATATATGATTTGTTTTGTCATGCAACCAACAGAACCTTTTCTGACATAAAAATCGTAAGAAGTATGAACCATAAAGGCTATATCAACACCGTCAAAATACCCTCTGGATAAAAATTCGCTCTTGCCGCCCAGATATTTTATTTTTCCCTGTTTTTTTAGTTCGTTTCGGTATTCGATTTCTAAAAGTTCTTCAGCAGGAACAGCGCAAAGCTTGATTTTTCCGCAGAATTTATCGAGTATTCCGGGTTCTTTTAATGCTGCTGCAACGCCTACAAGCGCAGCACATTGGGCATTATGACCGCAAGAATGCACGGCTCCGGTATTCGGGTCGGCATCTTTATGTTCGGGACATATGATAGAATCCAATTCACCCAAAATTAGAATCTCCGGACCGGGTTTGCCGGTGTCTAAAACTGTATAAAATCCGGTAATCCCTTCCGCCATCACAAGCTCGTAACCGAGTTTCTGAAAAATCTCTGCCATATATGCAGTGGTTTTAAATTCTTTATATCCGGTTTCCGGGTTATGCCAGATATATCTTTCGGTTTCTAAAATCAGTTTTGAGTGTTTTTCTACCGCAGCAATGATTTCTTCCATGACATCAACTCCTACTTTAAAATTATAGCATAAACTTTAAGTATTGTAAATAAAGCATTCGCTTTGCAAATATGAAGAAAAGCGCTGCTTATCGTGCCGTAGGCACACTTCATTAGCGTAAGCGTCTTCATAGCC
>JAZNVP010000071.1:0-16076 GCA_045592865.1 Oscillospiraceae bacterium | reverse complement strand
TAATTCTAATATCTCCTTTTCATATTTTTTTAGATGTGTATACTTTCTAGGCATAAAAATTCCTCCTATGGTAGTTTCTTTCATTCTACCATAGGAGGGTATTTTTTTCTATTGTCCGTTTTTAACGGACTTGTGCATTTTAAACTGCGGGTTTTATTTTTTTATTCTTCAAAATTTGTTGTTCCGGTATCCTCAGAAAGCTTAACTTCAACCTCAATGTAGCTTCCCGTGAATCTCTGTGTTCTGTAGATCTTGAGTTTAACCGTTTCATCGGGGGAGCATTTCTCAAGCAAGGAATAAAGCTCTGCTGTTGTCGAGAGCGCCTCACCGTTAAATTCGGTTATAATGTCACCCTTCTGAACCTTACCAAAACAGTCGCAGGTCCTGTCGACCGAATAGATCATAAGTCCCTCAGGTATATTATTGAAATGAGCCTGATAAGCGCTTATTTCCTGAACGCTTATTCCAATTCTCACTCTTCCCTTAACGTAACCGTTTTCAATGATTGTTTCAATTATCGGAACGGCCTCGTTTATCGGGATAGCAAAGCCTATACCCTCATAGTTTGTGTCGGAAATCTTGGCAGAGTTAATGCCGATTAACTGCCCATACATATTTATGAGCGCACCGCCCGAGTTTCCGGGGTTAATAGCCGCATCGGTCTGCAAAAACTTCATTGAATAGTTATCAATAACAACCTCTCGGTCAAGTCCCGAAACGTATCCGACCGTTAAACTGTTGGAAAGCGAAAGTCCGCCGGGGTTACCTATCGCCGCAACCATCTCTCCGACCTTAACGTCATCGCTGTTTCCGAGTTTAAGATAGGAAAGTCCACTCTTTTCAACCTTTAAAACTGCAATATCGGTTCTTGCATCACTGCCGATTATCTTTGCTTCTATCTCCTCTTTTTCGGTTCCCATAACCACAGAAACCGCGTCGGCTCCGTTAACCACGTGGGCATTGGTCACAATATAGCCGTCCTCTGAAATAATAACGCCCGAGCCCTGCCCCTGAGCAGTCGTTGAGCCGTTGGTGTAATTAAGAACACCAACAATACTGGGAGATGCTATCGTGTAAAGGTCGGCGGGAGAATATGAACCGTCTTCATTCTGGGTCAAATTATCCGAGCCCTCGGGCTTCTCATACTGTCCAAAGGTTACCTTGTTATTTTCTTCCGAAGGATTTGAAGAGTTAAGAGCGTTTCCGAAACTTTCAAACAGATCGCTGCTCTTTAAAACTCCGTATCCCACCGCGAAAAACATACCGACCGTAACGAAAACTATGATTATCGCGATCAAAGAATTATAGTTCTTTTTCTTTTTCGGCGGTTCGGGCGAATAGTAGCTCGAACTGTTCCAACCTGCACCGTAGTTCTGGTAAGGCGGCTGCGGTGGCGGAGGTGGTGGCGGAGGAGGCGGGGTCGCACCGCTTTCTTCCTGAGGCACCTTCTTTTCTTCCGGCTCTGCCATATTATTTATTTCTTCCGCATTCTCAGCTTTAGACTCATTTTCATCTTGATTTAATCTGTTAAATTCGTCCATGAGTTTCCCCCTTTGCTAAATTTTTCAAGATTACAACACTTGTTGTTTATCTAAACTATCTGTTTTTACTTTCCTTAATCATTATAAATGTATTTTTCCCCTAAGGCAAGTAAAAAACAAACTATTCGTTAATTTTTCACACTATTTTCAAAATTCATCGGAACAGGAAAACATATATCCCGCTCTCGTAACCGTCTTTATTTCGGCAGACGACCCCTTTATTTTCTTTCTTATTCTGAGGATATGAACGTCAACGGTCCTCGGGTCGCCTATGTAGTCTACTCCCCAAACCTCGTCGAGAATTTCGTTTCTCGAAAACGCCTTATCGGGAGAAGATGCGAGTAAAAACAAGATTTCAAGTTCCTTTCTCGGCATCTTTATTTCTCGGTTCAGGACAATGCATTTATATGAGGAAAGGCTAACGAAAAGGTCTCCTTTTCTTATCTCCATTCTGTCGGCAGAGCCTTCTTTTTTCTTCAAAAGACGCTCGACCTCATATAAAAATAGATCCTTTCCCTTTCCGAGAAAAACTGCGTCCGCGCCCATCCCGTAGAAAAACAACGCGTCCTCTTCACCTGCAAATGCGATAACGGGAATATCCGCCGAGATCTTAGCGGACCTTATAAACCTCTCGGTTTTCTCTCTTTCCGTTTCCACACAAACGGCAACAGCCGAAGGTGCGCAGGTCTTAATAAACACAAGCGCATCCTCAGCACTGTTTTTGAGATATATCTGCCCATCGGCCGAAAAATCTCTCATTTTACCGTCGGGGTCGTAAATCAGTATCCTATGCATTTATTCTCCCAAATTTCTGAACCTTAACTCTCCGTTTTCGGCATAAAGCTCGATTTTACCGCTATCCGTTATCTCGCCCGAAATTATCTTTTCACTCAGAACGTCCTCAACCTCGGTAACGATAAGTCTTCTTAAGGGTCTGGCGCCGTAAACCTCGTCGTAACCCTTTTCGGCAATAAGCCTTGCTGCTTCTTCTGTGAAACTGAACTCCACACCTGCTCCGCGGCTTCTCTCTTTTAAGCCTTCAAGCATATTCTCGGCAATAGAAACCGTCTCTTCCTTGGAGAGCTTTCCGAACACGATAATATCGTCAATTCGGTTTAAAAACTCAGGGCGGAAGGTCTTTTTAAGTTCTGCTTTAACCGCCTCGGTGCTAAAGTCGGTATTCTCTCCCGTAAAGCCGAGCGAAGATTTTTTCTCGGTTATAAGCCTTGCTCCAACGTTTGAGGTCATTATAATAACGGTGTTCTTAAAATCAACCTTTCTGCCGGTGGAGTCGGTTAAAATTCCGTCCTCAAGGATCTGAAGAAGAATATTGAAAACGTCGGGGTGAGCCTTCTCGATCTCGTCAAAAAGCACCACCGAATAGGGCTTTCTTCTGATCTTTTCGGTCAGTTGTCCGCCCTCGTCAAAGCCGATATATCCGGGAGGAGAGCCAATCATTCGCGATACCGAATGCTTCTCCATATATTCCGACATATCGAGTCTCAAAACGTCGTTCTCATTCCCGAAACGCGCCTCGGCAAGAGCCTTGCAAAGCTCGGTTTTTCCAACACCCGTGGGACCTAAGAATATAAACGAGCCCATCGGCCTTTTGGGGTCTTTCATACCTGCGGCGCCTCGGCGGACTGCCTTTGCTACCGCCGTTACCGCATCGTGTTGCCCCTTGACCCTCTTGTGAAGTTCTTCCTCGAGGTTCATAAGCCTTTCGCGTTCGCTCTCGCCCAGTTTCTTAACGGGAATTCCCGTCATAGATGCCACTATCTCGGCTATATCAGAGGGAGAAAGTTCAAGTTTAACGTTGGTGCTCTCCTTCTGCCAATCCCCCTTTATCGCCTCAAGCTCTTCTTTAAGGGTCTTTTCCTCGTCGCGAAGTTTTGCCGCGCGTTCAAAGTCCTGGCAGTTCACCGCCGCCGCCTTTTCTTCGCCGAGCCGCATTAACTTATCCTCAAGATTTTTAACGTCGGGGGGAGCGGTGAACACCTTAAGTCTTACTCTGGACGAAGCCTCGTCGATAAGATCTATCGCCTTATCGGGAAGAAATCGGTCGTTTATATATCTGCTCGAAAGTTCCACCGCCGAGTTTATCGCTTCATCGGTTATCTTGATATTATGATGCGCCTCGTATTTATCGCGAAGGCCCTTTAAGATAAGCACGGTGTCTTCCGCCGAAGGCTCTGCCACCGTTACGGGCTGGAACCTTCTCTCAAGCGCCGCATCCTTTTCGATAAACTTGCGGTATTCGTTAAGGGTCGTGGCGCCGATAACCTGCAGTTCCCCTCTCGAAAGCGAAGGCTTTAAAATATTAGCGGCATCGACTGCACCCTCTGCGGCACCCGCGCCAACAATATTGTGTATTTCATCAATGAAAACTATGGTGTCGCCCTTTTTTATTATATCGTCGATAAAATTCTTGATGCGCTCTTCAAAATCGCCTCTGTATTTGGTTCCCGCGAGCATTCCCGTCAGATCAAGCGAGAATATTCTCTTGTTTTTAAGGGTCTCGGGCACCTTTCCCGATGCAACCAGAAGCGCAAGGCCCTCTGCTATTGCAGTCTTACCAACACCGGGCTCACCGATAAGGCAGGGGTTGTTTTTGCTTCTTCTCGAGAGTATTTCCATAACCCTCTCGATCTCTTTTTCTCTTCCGATAACGGGATCGAGAAGCCCCTTTTTCGCAAGAAGCGTGAGGTCCTTTCCGTATTTATCGTTTTCCGATTTTTCTCCTTTTTTGCCCTTCTCGACGTCGGTCTTTTCTTCACCGACAGCCTCAAGGCACTTTTTGGAAAGCGCGGATATATCCACACCCGCTTCCTTAATGAAACCAACTGCATAACTGTCGGTCTCCGAAAGAAGCGAAAGAAGAAGATGCTCGGTGCCAATATAAGAGTGGCCCATCTTTCGCGCTATCGCGATAGAATTCTCAAGCACACGTTTGCTCCTCGGCGTGAAATCGGCGGGAGAAAGTTTCATTCTGCTTCCCTTGCCGCACACCTCTTCGGTTCTCTTTTTTATCATCTCCAGGGTAATATTACTGCTCCCCAAAACTGCGGAAGAAACAGAATTCCCCTCTTTTAAAAGTCCTAAAAGAATATGCTCGGTTCCAATATAGGAGTGGCCCATTTCTTCGGCAAAAGTCAGCGCACTGTTAAGCGCATTGTTAGCCTTTTCAGTAAAGCCCTCAAATATAAACAATATTATCACCTATCCTTTCAACTAAACAGTTTAGAATTTCTGACCTCGGTCGCCCTGATGGCGTCTCTTTCCGCAGGAGACAGATTCCTGCCGCTTTCCATTATTATTTCACCCGCCGAGGTGCAGAATAAAAGTCTTGTTATAACGGCAGTTTTCTCTTCAGCGATAAGACCGAGCGTTGCCCCAGTCCTTATAACCGAAAGATGCCCGTAAAGCTCCTCGCCCGACATAAGTCTCGCCGAAGAAAGAACTGCAAGACTCCTATGGAAGCAGTCCTCAAAAGTAAGACTGTTTTCATAGAGCGCACGTCTTGCCGCCCTCTCCCTTTCGATTATCTGCGATACTATCGCCGAAAGGTTTCCTATCGAGTTCTTTTCATCAATTCCAAGCGTTACCTGATTTGATATCTGATAGAGGCTTCCGACCGATTTGGTGGACTCACCGAAGGTTCCCCTTATGGTAAGCCCGAGTTTTGAAAGCATACCCATCAGATTCTGAATATCTCCGTTTTCTTCGAGCGCGGGAAGATGGAGCATGACCGATGCCCTGAGTCCCGTTCCGAGATTAGTCGGACAAGCCGTTAAGTATCCAAGGGTTTCGTCAAACGCAAAGGGATGTTTCGCACTTATCTTCTCCTCTGTTTCGGAAGCCTTCTTGTAAGCTTCCAATAGATTATTGCCCGACGAAAGCGCCTGTATTCTTATGTGGTCCTCTTCGTTTATCATTATTGAGAGCGACTCGTCAGAGGTTAGTCCCAACGCTCCGCGGTCGGTCATTTTGGAAAAAGGCGGACTTATAAGATGCCTTGCTATCATAGCCGACTTTTCCTGCTCGTTCATTTCAGAAAGTCTTCTAAAGCTTATGTCTTCGCCCGAAAGCGCCTCTTTTACCTTTTCATAAACCTCAGATGCCTCCGGCTGCGAAGCCGCGTTCGGAAAAGGAACAGAAGAAAAGTTTCTTGCCAGTCTTATCCTTGAACTTATCGCAATATCGGTGTCGTTTCCAATAGCATCAAACCACTTATTCATCTGCCCTCACCGCCTTTCAAATCCTTTATCTCATCTCTTAAAGCCGCCGCAGTTTCAAAGTCCTGTTCTTCGATCGCCTTCTTGAGAAGCTCTTCTTTTTCCTTAATTATCTCTTCGGTGTTATCCTTCTCAGAAGCCGGCGGCCTCTTTCCAACGTGGCTTACCTTTCCGTGTATCTTCTCGATAGGGGTCAAAAGTTCGGTTTTAAACACCCTGTAACACTCCGAACAACCCGCAAGACCCGTTTCTATTATCCGCCTTCTCGTCGAGCCGCAAACCGAGCATTTTTTCTCCTCTCTTGCATAGGTGCTGTCGCCGAGTAAAACCGAACCGAGAAGATTTCCTATATTCATATTCTCCAAAAATCCGCCGTAGTTCATCTCCGAAGCGCAAAGGGAGCAAAGACTAAGCTTTTTTGTAACGCCGTTTATCGTTTCGGTTATATGTGTTGTTGCATTTCTTTTTCTGCAGTGTTCGCAAATCATATTTTTCTTCCTTTCTTTATTTCCTTATATATGAAAGCAGTGAATTCTTAAATATCGAAGCCCTCACAGAGTCGCGCATTTCTGCGGGAAGCTCTTTTAAGGTTATGTCGCAAACCGCGGCAAATATTACGTTCATCGTCTTTTCGTCTATCTCGCCCTCGAGATAAAGATTTTCGAGTATTACCCTCGCGCTGTTCTCATCCATCGAAGAGCCAACCGAGTTGATTATGTGCATCATAAGGCCAAAGCCGTAGTTTATCTTGGTTATGGTAACCGAGCCGCCTCCGCCCCTTTTACTGCGGACAATATAACCCTTCTCAGGCGTAAACCGAGAGGTTATAACGTAGTTTATCTGACTCGGAACACAGCCCACCTTTTCGGCAAACTCGTTTCGCCTGAAGGTAGCGCTTCCTGCCTCCCCCATCGCCGAGATTATTTCATTCATAATTATATCGCTTATGTTCATCCTTGCCACCTCTTTGACTCTATCTTAAATCAAAAGTCAGTTAAAGTCAAAGTCAGTTAAAGTCAAACTCGACCGACATTTTATCCAAGAACTCCGTTTTTCTCCTCTTTTCTCCCGTTTTCTCATTTTTTGAGGAATTTGTAACACATTTCAGAGCATCTGAATAGTATATATCGAAACTGTTAAAGGAGGAAACCGAGAATGAATAACTGTTGTTGCTTAATTCTCATTGTGTTACTCATCCTTGTTTGCGGATGCGGTAACGGTTGCGGCAACGACTGCGGTAGAGATAACGGCTGCGGTTGCTAACTGAGAAGCAAAGGACCGAAGGGGGAACCCTTCGGTCCTTTGCTTTGTTGACAAAGATATCCCGTTTTGTTAAACTTATGGAAGAGAAAGGATGTTTGCTATGGGAAAGTTTTCTGGAATTCTGCTTTGCTCCGACGTTGACGGAACCCTCACCTATGAAAGCGGAAAAATAAGCCAAAAAAATAAGGAAGCGATCGAATATTTTATCTCCGAGGGCGGCGCATTTACCATCGCTTCGGGCAGATATCCTAAGTTTATTATGGATCTCGGTGTTAAAACAAGCGCACCGATTCTTTCCTTTAACGGCTCTTTGATTTTCGACGCCGAAACCGGCAAAGCTATAAAAGAAGGGTTTCTCCCTGCAACTGCTTTTTCTGTCATAAAGTTTATTTCGCAAAAATTTTCGGATAAAATAACTGCGGTGCGGGTCTACGCGAAAGACAACTGCGATATACCTCCCGAAAGAAGTTTATCCTATTTAAACGGGGAGCACGATATTTATAAAGCCGTTTTTGTTACCGAAAACGAAGAAAACGCTATTATTATCAGAGATTTTGCTTCCGAACTCACTGCAATTTCTTCCCTTCCCGTTGAAGTAAGAAGAAGTTGGCCAACGGGCGTTGAAATGATAAATATAGATTCAAATAAGGGAAACGCCTGTCTTTACCTAAAGGATTATCTCGGGGCGCACACGCTTGTAACGGTCGGAGATTTCGAGAACGATATCAGTATGCTAAAGGTTGCAGACTTAAGTTTTGCCACCGAAAACGCGTCGGACGAGATTAAAAAATATGCAAAGAAAATTGCACCAAGAAACACAGAAGATGCCATCGCTTACGTCATAAACGAGCTTTCAAAATAAAAAATTAACAGTTATCAGCGCAAGGAGAATTGTCAAAACTATTATAGGCGGAAAAGTTCCGTCAATAACAGTTTAAGGAGCCTTATGAAAAAATATTTTAAGGTTGCCTTCGGTTCTTTCCTTGCGCTTAGTATTTTTTATTTTTCGCTTGTCGGACATTTTTATTTTGTCCTGCCGAACGAGATTAACTCTACCGAAACCGAAGAAATCTCATTCGGGAGGTATGAATTGGTTTCTGCCCACAAAACAGAAGCCGAGCTTCAGACCGCGTTCGGACAGAATGAAAGCCAAAGGCTGAAACTCAAAATACTCGGCGTTTTTCCGGTAAAGGAAATAACCGTTAATAAGGCAGAAACAAAAAAGGTAATTTTAAGCGGCGACCCGTTTGGCATTAAATTTTTGACCGACGGAGTAACGGTGATATCCCTCTCTAATCTGCAGACCAAAGACGGAGAACTCTGTCCTGCAAAAAAAGCAGGGCTCTCGGTTGGCGACTGCCTCGTTTCAATAAACGGCAAAACGGTTGCCACAAACGAAAACATCAGAGAAGCGGTCGAAAATTCGGGCGGAAAAGCCTTGACTGTGGTCTATAAACGCGGCGGCGACACCTTTGAGACCGAATTAACCCCTCTACTCTGCTCCGACGGAATGTTGAGGGTCGGAATGTGGATAAAGGACTCTGCCGCAGGAATTGGAACCATGACCTTTATCGACCCCGAAACTATGAGCTTCGGAGGACTCGGCCACCCCATCTGCGATACTTCATCGGGAAACATTCTATCGGTCGGAAAAGGCGAAATAACCTCAGCTCAGATTTTCGATGTAAGTAAAGGTGTTTCGGGTATTCCCGGAGAACTAAAGGGCAGTCTTAAGGGCGGCGACACGGGAGACCTTCTCAAGAATACCGAAACAGGTGTTTTCGGTAAAATCTATTCTCTTCCTAAAGGAGAAGAGATAGAAATAGGCTATAAGCAGAGCATCTCTCCCGGCAAAGCAGAGATAATAACCACCCTTCCGAGCGGAAAGGGGCGCTTTGAAGTAGAGATCGAAAAAATCAGTCTTAACTCTTCTCAGTTAACTAAAAATATGGTTATCAAGATAACCGACCCAGATCTCCTCTCCGAAACGGGCGGTATAGTCCAGGGAATGAGCGGCAGTCCTATCATTCAAAACGGCAAACTCGTCGGTGCGGTAACGCACGTATTAGTTGATGATCCAACCAAAGGATACGCAATTTTCGCAGAGAATATGTTGGAAACAGCACAAAACGTATCTGAACAACAATTAAAAGAAGCGTCTTAAATACAAAAGGAACGATAAGCATATCGTTCCTTTTGTAATATATATTGCATTTTAAAAAAATGTGTGGTAAACTGATATTGCCAAACTAACTGAATACTGTGTGAAATTGGGTGTATTTTCTTTTTTATAGGATAAATGCGCTTATTTATTCACAACATATAATTGTTTTGAATTTGATAAAAATGCAAATTCCGGCGATTGTATGTTGTGCGTTTTTACGCCCCATTTCACACTCGGTTAGTTTGGCGACTATCGGAGTTTGCGTTTTTTGTGCGGTTACTTCGGTAGCCGCACTTTTTTATTTCAGGAGGAAGTAAAATGAAAGGGTCTGTATTCAAAAAAGCACTCGCAATAATCGTAGCGATAGTGCTGATTATTGGCATCTCGGTAGGAACTGTTATTATTACAAATAAACAAGCAGTACCTGCTTCCACAACTGTTGAGAACGGTCTTTCTGCATACGAACTGGCGGTACAGTACGGTTATGAAGGTACTGTTCAGGAGTGGTTAGATAGTCTGAACGGCAAATCGGCATACGAAATTGCCAAGGAGAACGGTTACACTGGTACTGAAGCCGAGTGGACTACTTCTCTTAAAGCCACCGCAGGTAAAGACGGTGTTGGCATTAAGACGGCTGCCTTCTCTGACAGCAACGAATTGCTTATTACTCTTACTGATGGTACTGTATTAAATCTCGGTGTTGCCAATGGTCTCAATGGTGAAGACGGTAAAGATGGAGCAAATGGCAAAGACGGTGCCGACGGCAAAGACGGTGCTAAGGGTAAAGACGGTGTAGGTATTACTTCGGCAAACATTAATGCCGAAGGTCAACTCGTGCTGTCTTTCTCTGATGGCAAGACTGTCAACCTACAAAAAATTGTCGGTATGAATGGTACAGACGTCATCGGTACTTCTTCTACCACTATCAATACAGATGGTGAACTTGTTATTACATATACAAATGGCCAGACTGCTAACCTTGGTGTTGTTATCGGTGCCAAGGGCGACAAGGGCGACACTGGTGCGACAGGTGCCCAAGGCGAGCAGGGTCTCCAAGGTGAAAAGGGAGACAAAGGTGACAAAGGTGATAAAGGTGACCAAGGCGAACAGGGTGTCCAGGGTGCTACTGGTGCGACTGGTAACAATGGTGTAAGCATCACCAAGACTGAAATCAATCACAAGGGCGAACTTGTCATTACCCTTTCTGATAATACCGTATCGAACCTCGGTGTCGTTGTAGGTGCCAAGGGTGATAAAGGTGACACTGGTGCTACTGGTCAGCAAGGTGCCCAAGGTGAAAAGGGAGACAAAGGCGATAAGGGTGATAAAGGTGACAAGGGTGACACTGGTGCACAGGGCGAACAAGGCATTCAGGGCATCCAAGGGGAGCAAGGCATTAGTGTAACCGGTGCTGAAATCAACTCTAACGGCGAACTTGTTCTCATTTTCTCTAACAACCAAAGAACCAATGTCGGTAATGTAATTGGAGCTAAGGGCAACAAAGGTGATAAAGGTGAACAGGGTCTCCAAGGTGAAAAGGGCGAAACCGGTGCAACAGGCGCTACTGGTGCACAGGGCGAGCAAGGCATCCAAGGCGAAAAAGGCGACAAGGGTGATAAAGGTGACACTGGTGCCGCAGGTAATGACGGTGTAAGTGTAACCAAAACCGAAATCAACCAGAGAGGCGAACTCGTTATCACACTCTCTGATAATACCGTATCTAACCTTGGTGTCGTAGTTGGTGCCAAGGGAGATAAGGGTGACAAGGGTGATAAAGGCGACCAAGGTGAGCAAGGCATTCAGGGTATCCAAGGTATTCAGGGGGTTCAGGGCGAAACTGGTGCCGCTGGCCAAGATGGCGATGATGGTGTCGGCATCGAGACCATTGTTATTGAGAACGGCAATTTGAAGATAACCCTTACAAACGAAACCACACTTGACCTTGGTAACATCAAGGGCGAAAAGGGGGACAAAGGCGAAACTGGTGCAACAGGTGCTACTGGCGATAAGGGTGATAAAGGCGACAAAGGTGACACTGGTGCTGCTGGTGTAGGTGTTGCTTCTATTGACATCAATGAAGATGGCGAACTTGTTATCACATACACCGAAGGTAACCCTGTAAACCTCGGCAAAATCATCGGACCCCAAGGTGTACAGGGCATCCAAGGTGAAAAGGGAGACAAAGGCGACAAGGGTGAAACTGGTGCAACAGGTGCTACTGGTGCAAACGGTTTAACCCCGTATATTAATGCCGAGGGCAATTGGCAAATTGGTCAAGAAGATACTGGCATCAAGGCTGCTGGTACTAACGGAACAAACGGTACTAATGGCACTAACGGCGAAAATGGTGAGAACGGCCTTACTCCTTATATAAATGCTGATGGCAACTGGCAGATTGGCGACCAAGACACTGGCATCAAAGCAGCAGGTGTTAATGGCACAAATGGCGACTCTGCTTACGATATTGCCAAGAAGAATGGTTTTGACGGCACCGAAGAAGAATGGCTTGCTTCTCTTAAAGGTGAACAAGGTCAACAAGGTATTCAGGGTCTCCAAGGCGAAAAAGGCGACAAGGGCGACCAAGGCGAGCAGGGCATCCAGGGCGAAAAAGGCGACAAGGGTGACCAAGGTGAGGACGGCGAGGATGGTGTCGGCGTTTCAAGTGTTGAGCTTATCAACAACGAGTTGGTAATCACACTGTCTAATACAACGGTAATCAACCTCGGCAACGTCAAAGGTGATAAAGGTGATACCGGCGAAAAAGGCGAGAAAGGTGACAAGGGCGACACCGGTGCTCAGGGTATCCAGGGCATTCAAGGCATCCAGGGTGAAAAGGGTGAGACGGGCGCAACCGGTGCCGCCGGCGAGGACGGTGTCAGCATGACGAATGTAACACTGACCGCAGACGGCGAACTATCCATGACCTTCTCGACCGGCAACACCGTGAACCTCGGTAATGTCAAAGGCAAAGACGGTAAAGACGGCGTCGGTGTTGACAGCGTTAAAATTGAAAACAACATTCTGATGATCAAGTACAGCAATGCCGACGCGTTTGTTGAACTCGGCAACGTCAAGGGTGAAAAGGGCGATCCCGGTGAAAAGGGTGAAACCGGTGCTCAGGGCCTGCAGGGCCCGAAAGGCGAGGACGGTAACAATGGTGTAGACGGCAAGTCTGCTTACGAACTTTACCAACAAGCCTATCCTGACTATGATGGAACACTTGAAGAGTGGCTTGCAAGTCTAAAGGGCGAAAATGGTGTCGATGGTAGAGGTATTAAAAGTATAACCCTTGTAAATGGCCAATTTGTGGTTGAATATACAGATGGAACAAAAGAAACGGTTGAGGGAACTATAAGCGATCTCGAATCCGAAATTGTTGACGGTGACTTTGTTTATGTTTTGCTCGATGACGGCACATATGGAGTAAAAGCTTCATCCACATTTGCACTTGAAAATTTAACTATACCTGACACTTATAATGACATTGCAGTTACACGAATTTTAGAAAATGGTTTTAAGAATTGCTCTACAATTGTAGAATTGACTTTGCCTAATAGCCTTGTTGAAATTGGCGAATATGCATTTTACGGAACTGGTATCACAAATGTTACAATACCAAGCAAGGTCAATTTTATTGGTAAATACGCTTTTTACAAAACCAGTTTAACGAAAGCTATATTTGAAAAAACGACGACTTGGTTTTGCGGTAGTGATCCATTACAGTATGAATCTCCTACAGGTTCAACAACTAAAATGAAGTTAACAAATGAAACTACTGCTGCAACTGCCTTGTCAAAAGTGTATACGGCGGGATACAACGGAACCTTATATCTTTTAAAGTGTTTCTATGCAGAAGATTGGATAAGAGTTTAAATTTTATAAATCATGGAGGTATAAAATGTCAAAAGAAACTAATGTCCCAACGAATCTCAAGCACACACCGATTTATGCTATCAATAATTATGACGCTGTGGATGGTAATTATAAAAACAATACGGATGTTGTGGGTTTGTCTATTGGCAAAGCCCAATGGAAATCCGACGAAATTATACCAAGCGTTAAGGTTTGGCGAAAACCCAATAACAGGTGGTCTCGCCAAAGCGAGGAAACCACTATAACCCGTGCATTGGATATGGCAATGCTGATTATAAATGTTTTAAACAATCATTATAATGGTGCTGATTTTCAGAAAATTCAATCTATATACGGAACATTGGAAATTGACAAAATGAATTGCGACCCATCGATAGTCAGAGATTTTTACGATTTTCTTGATAAACACAGAGAGGATATTGAACAGCACATTAATATTCTATATGATGTCATAAACGTGTATAAAAGGTACCAAGAAAACAATGTGCACAATCAAGTTGCGATACCGTAATTGGTAAATAGCTATTAATCAAACCACTGTTTAATTGTTAAAACAGTGACACGAGTGACACAGGGGACGGTTAACGTGAAAGTCTACCACTTTTATCCGTTGTGTGTGATGCAAAATCATGCGGTGTTCTCTGTGTTAAAGTTTACATCATTTACCCTGAAATTCAGTGTGAATGTATAACATCAAAAAATGTTGGTCCTATATTGACACACTCGTGAGCGGTTCCCCCATAATCCAGAACGGAAAGCTGATTGGAGCCGTAACCCACGTTCTTGTGGACGACGCCAAAAAAGGCTACGGCATCTTCGCCGAAAATATGTTAGAAACAGCGCAGTCAGTTTCTCATCAACAATTTAAAGAAGCATCATAAAAAAGGATGTCCTCGGACATCCTTTTTTTGTTTTCGTTATTACATTATAAATATTCCTTTTAACTGGGGTTCTTATCCCTTTGTCCAGACAAGAGCCTCGCCGCCATCTTCCAGAGAAAGACCCTCTATCTTGAGTTTGCCGTTTTCGAGAGTGTATTTGTTCTCTTCAAAGGTAGCCGACCAACTGAGAGCGGTATATACCGTTCCTTTTTCCACGTAGTAGACCTCTTGGAAGGTGAACGCCTTAAATGCAGCGTTAACGTCGTAGTTCTTAAGATAAGCATCAACATAGTCGTTAACGTTAAGCCCATAGGTATCTATCATCGCCTGGTCTCCCTGTTCCTTGGTATATCCCTGCGAAGCAAAACTTGCATACATAGTATCCACAGTATACTTTTTTAGCTTTGCCATATAGTCGTCTTTATTCTTTAAAGACAAGGTCTGTGTTAACGAGCCCGTATTTCCAAAGGTAAGATTAAGTCTGACGTCAACGTTTCCAAAGTTCTCAAGCCCCATCATCTCGTCTGTCAAGGTTACGTCACTATACCACGAGCCCTGCAGCTCTTTCGTTTTCGAGGTGGTAAATCTGGGGTCGGTTATTAATCTGCTTCCCTCTGTCTTTTTACAAGCAGAACAGGTCTTGGGTGTCGAGGTTGTTGCCTCCTCCCATTTATGAGGAATAGTCGTTCCTTCGGTTGTCTTACAAACAGAGCAGGTTTTCGGAGCCGAACAGGTAGCCTCTGTCCAAGTGTGAGCGGCAAGTTCCCCTTCCTCTGCCTTGCAAACAGAGCAGGTCTTAAGCGTAGTGCAGGTGGCGTCTGTCCAGGTGTGTCCTAACGCTTCTCCCTCTGTCGCGCCGCAAACAGAACAGGTTTTTGCATCGGTGCAGGTAGCATCTGTCCATGTGTGAGGCAGTGCCTCGCCCTCGGTTTTTCCGCAAAGACTGCAGGTCTTAGGCGCAGAACAGGTGGCTGCGTTCCACTCATGCTCACATCCGCAACCCGTAAATGTCAGAACGAGTGCTAATATCGGAAGAATTGTAAGTAATCTTTTTTTCATATGACTGCCTCCTCTTATTCCTTAATTATATATTAACATATACTCCATATCAAAACAATACGACAAAATAACCAAAAACCAAACAAATCTTTCTATATGCCGTCCTAACGCTTTTAACTATGTAAAAACGGCAAGATAATTCTTGCCGTTTTTTATTGCATTATTTTTTATTTTTGGTATTATAAAATTACCAATGAAAAGGAGGGATAAAATGTTAGCGGATATGCACACACATTCAGAGAATTCGCACGATTCTTCCTGCAAAATTGAGGATATGCTTCTTTCAGAGCTTCAGAAAGGCACCGAGATCTTCACCGTCACCGACCATTTTGAAACCTCAATTCACGCCAAACAAGACATCTTTACCCCTATAAAAAATGCCTGTGAAACCGCCACTCTTTTAAACCGAAAATATGAGGGTAAGGCTTTAGTCCTCGCAGGAATTGAAATAAGCGAAGGCTTCTGGCACCCCGACGTTTGCAAACAAGCCTCTAAAATGGCCTCTTTTGACGTGATCATCGGCTCGGTTCACCACGTTAAACACGAAGGTTTAACCATGCCCACCTCTCAGATCGATTTTAAAAGCCTCGGGAAAGAAACCTCGGAAAAATATCTTGACTCCTATTTTAACGACGTTTTAAGTATGTTAGAGTCCGTTGATTTCGACGTCTTAGCCCATCTTACCTACCCGCTTCGTTATATTAACGGAAAATATGGGGTTGGAGTTTCTCTTGACTCTTACAGTGAAAAAATCGACCGAATATTAAAGAAAACCGTTGAAAGAAATATCGCGCTGGAAATAAACACCTCGTCTTATAGCATACTCGGCGAATTTATGCCCTCAACCGATATTATAAAAAAATACCTTTCTCTCGGCGGAAAACTTATAACTCTCGGCTCGGATGCGCACGTTAAGGAAAACGCTTCGGCACATTTCTCCGCAGCCACCGACTTTCTCAAGGAGATCGGCATAAACGAGATTTATTATTATAAAAACAGAAAACCTCAAAGCATTAAAATCTAAACAGTAAATCTTAGCCTATAATAAAATATATCGGCA
>JAZNVP010000070.1:0-12224 GCA_045592865.1 Oscillospiraceae bacterium | reverse complement strand
CTCCTTGGCTCACAGAACGACATGGCTACGATCCGACTTAAAGCCGCAAAATAGCAGTAAAGGAAAGGAAAAGGGAACCCCCCTTTTCCTTTTTGGTTAGTTATGAAAACGAAAGTAATTTCCCTTCTTTTGAGTCTGTTTCTTGTTCTGCCCCTTTTCTCGTCCTGCAAAGCAGAGAAAAGAACCGAGTATTCCTTCCTGTATTTCGATACCGTAACAACCGTTATCGCTTACGGAGAAAGCGAAAAGGAGTTTAAGGAAAACACCGAAAAGATCTTCTCTGAACTCGGAAGATACCATAAAGCATTTGATATCTATAAAACCTATAACGGTATAAATAATCTTGCAACGGTAAACGAAAACGAAGAAACAGAGGTGGATAAAGAGATAATCGATCTTATCCTGTTCTCAAAAGAACTGTATGAGAAAACGAACGGAAAACTAAATATCGCGTTAGGCTCGGTCCTTTCTCTCTGGCATTACGAGAGAGCGAGAGCCGAATCAGACCCATCTTCCGCCGCGCTTCCTGAGAAAGACGCGCTAAAGAAGGCATCGGAGCACACGGGTATAGATAAAATCTCACTAAACGCCGAAAAGGGAACGGTTCTTCGCCTTGACCCTGACCTTAAAATAGACGTCGGCGGAGTCGGTAAAGGCTTTGCGGTCGAAAGGGTAGCCGAGTTTATGGAAAAAGAGGGTATGGAAGGCTATCTCCTAAACGTCGGCGGTAACATAAGAACGGTAGGCTCTAAAAATGGCGGTAAGTGGGACGTCGCGATCGAAAACCCCGATAGAGAAAGCAGTGAGCCGTATATAGAATACCTCTCGGTTGAGGATATGTCGGTCGTAACAAGCGGAGTCTATCAAAGGTATTTCACCGTCGAAGGTAAAAACTACCACCATATTATCGACCCCGAAACCCTCTATCCGTCGGAAAACTACCTGTCCTTAACGGTCGTAACGAAGGACTCAGGAGTTGCCGACGCGCTCTCCACAGCGCTGTTTAATATGGAGCTTGAAGAGGGGAAAGAAATTCTTAAAAACTTCCCCGAATCCTATGTTTTGTGGGTGCTGACGGGCGGCGAAAAGGTCTATTCAGACGGCTTTGAAAGATTAATAAAGAAATAAAAAAAGGAGCGATAGGGAGAACACTTCTTTATGAAGTGTTCTCCCTACTTTCTTTTTATATAAAAATTGACACTTTCAGTTTGAAAGTGTCATAGTGGGTTACATACTTTGAGAAAGGTAAATACTTGCCGAAACAACATTTCTTTTTCGGTGTATAAAAGTGATATTGCAAACTAAACGTTTGCAGAGATATTTTTGCCTTACGGCAAAAGTGATATAAAAGCCTATGGCTTTTGTGATATTATAATCGCCATAAAAACTCGGCGTAGCCGAATATCACACGGCATAGCCGTATATCACTGCGAAGCAATATCACTCGCCGATAGGCGAATATAACTGAGGCGCACTTCCTTACGGAGTGCGCCTCTATTTCCGCTCCTTTTTCTATTTCACCTCTAAAACGACCTTGCCAACGTTCTCGCCACGATAGAGAATATCGTGAGCCGCCTCTGCCTCGGTAATCGGTAAAACCTTGTAGATAGTGGGTTTAACAAGCCCCTCTTCAACCTTAGGCCAAACCTTCTTGGTGAGTTCTTTAAGTATCCGCGCCTTCGTCTCGGGTGTGCGGGAACGAAGTGTCGAACCGATGATCCTAACGTTTCGAACGTAAATATTCTTAAGATCGATTTCGGTCTTTTGTCCTGCCAAAGCCGCAATTATTATCCATCTCGCACCGTGCTTTAGGTAGTGTAAACATTTTCCCATCATCTCACCGCCCAGACAGTCGATGGTAACGTCAACCGGGTTGCCCTTTTCAAGTTCCTCTTTCAGAACTTCTGAAATATCCTCTTTAGTTGAAACAACGACCCTGTCTGCACCGAGATGAGAGATGTTTTTCGCGATCTCGTCGGTTAAAACGGTGGTTATGACCCTGATGCCGAAAGCCTTCGCCATCGGTATGATAACTGATGCAAGACCCGAAGCCCCCGCGTGCATAAGGAGCGTGTCGCCTTCACGGATGCCGCCCTCAATGAAAAGATTAAGGTAAGCGGTCGCAAACGCCTCGGGAATAGCAGCTGCCTCGATCATACTGCATCCTTTAGGAATGGGCATAAGCATGTCGTATTTAACGGCCGCGTATTCTGCGTAACCGCCGCCGCCGAGAAGAGCGCAAACCTTGTCGCCAACCTTAAAGGAAGACTTTTCCTTGGCGCCGGGAGCCAAATCAACAATAGTTCCCGCGATCTCAAGACCCATCCAGTCAGGGCAGTCGGGAGGAGGGGGATAGTCGCCCTCTCTCTGCATTAGATCGGCGCGGTTAAGAGCCGCCGCCTCGATTTTAATAAGACAGTCGTCGTTTCTGAGAACGGGGTCGGGAACGTTATCCCAACGAAGAGTCCTGTCGTCATTAACTAAAATTGCTTTCATATTATTTCTCCTTTCTTAAAAGCCCATATCATCCCTTACCGCTTTTGCAACAGAAAGAAGCGGTTGCATAGGCGTGGATAATGCATCGTGTTCATAAACGCAGAGGATAAGACTGTTGCCGTATTTGTGACCTATCCGCCTATGAGCGCTGCAAACTCCGCCGGAAAGGAATAAAAAGGGAATACCAAGTTCTTTACTTAAAAGAGAGGTCGTCCGAAGATTTTCTATCTCTTCCTCAATGCAGGTTGCCGACGTTACTATCTTTGCTATATCGGCACCGCGTCTCTTTTGTTCTAAAGCTATCTCAAGAACCCTTTCTGCAGGTGCAAATTTATAAAGATGTGAAGAAATAAGAACCTCTGCACCTTTTGATTTAATCTTTTCAATGAGCCTTATTTGTTTGTCGATAGCGTCTTTATTGTCAGTCAGTTCCTCAGGGTGCTTCGAAAATAAATCTCCCATAACGTCAACGAGTGTGGCGCCGCTTTCTGCCAAACTTAAAAGTCCTTCGGATAATTCCTCGTCACTCTTGCCGCTATTGTTAGCCATACGGTAGTTTGTAACGTAAACGGGAAGGGAAGCGGCTTCTTTGATTATTTTCTTAAAAACCTCTTCGGTCTGAAACTCATTTTTAAGGCTTTCAACCTGCAACCCGAAGCCTTCCGCACCGCGAGGAATAGCATTACGAATTCTGCCGATCGCAGTCTCGGGGTCGGGGCACTGAAGCATAACAGTAAGGAGCGCCTTATCTCTGTTTAGAAATGTAGCCATATTATCTGTCCCTCGCCATAGCGTTCCTGCCGCCGTCTATCATAATGTTTTCACCGTTTATAAACTCACCCTTGTCGGAAGCAATGAACATTATAAGGTCAACTATCTCCATAGGGTCTGCCGCCCTGCCGAGAAGGGTCCTCATCGAAGCCATCGCTTTCCTTGTTAAAACGGGGCCGGGGGAAACGCAAACCGCCCTTATGCCGTGCGGCGCACCAAACTGCGCGAGTGACTTTGTAAGACCGAACATAAGTCCTGCCTTCGAGGTGGGGTAGTCCATTCCGTAGCCGTCACCCTCTTGTCCGGTTATAGAGCCGATGTTAACAATAAGCCCGTGCTTTTGTTTTCTCATAACCGAAGAAACCGCGTGTGAGAAATAAAAGGGCCCCTTTAAATTAACGTCAATGCCCCAATCGTAAACTGAAATCGGAACGTCGGGAAACTCGGGGTGCTCTTCTCTGTTAACACCCTGCATCCTGACCGCCGTTCCACCTGCAAAATTGCAAAGGCAGTCGATCTTTCCGAAAGCCGAAAGGGTCTCGTCGCGCGAAGAAAGAACCTCTTCGTAGTGTCTCACGTCGCAGACAGAACCGATAGCAGACTCAGGATAAAGCGCGTTTATCTCTGACACCGCATTGTCTAACGCCTCTTTGTTAACGTCGCAAAGACAAACCTTGCCGCCGAGACGAGCCCATTCTTTTGCGAACAGAAAGCCCATTCCCGAAGCCGCGCCGGTCGAAATAGCAACCGAGTTTTTGATAACCATTGTATCACCTCGCTAAAATTATATCTCACTATAACTAAAACTCAATGCATAAAACGATTAGATTTAACAAAAACGATGTTAATTTGCGAGTTTTTCTTGAAATCTCTTAACAAATGTGATAAAACTAAACCGAGGTGAAAAAGATGGATCTGTTTAAAAATACTCTCGTTACCGAAATAGAGGACGTCGTTGTAATAAAATCGGAAAAAGGGGAACTGATGCGGGTCAAGAACCGCTTTGCCTATGGGCTCTCTTTCTGCAGAGAAGGAAAGATAACCTATAACCATAACGGCAGGGAATTCGTGTCGGATAATAGTAAAGCAGTAATAATTCCGCGCGGTGCCACATATTCCTTGTTCAGAAACGAAACGGGAAGGTTCCCTCTTATCAATTTTCAGTGTGAAGGTCTTGAACTTAACACCTTCCAAACCATTGATATAACTAGTCTTTCGGAGTTTCTGTCTTTGTTTGAAGCGTTGGCGAATTCTTTTCTCTATAACACCTCAAAGCTTAAAAGTTTAAGTATTTTTTACGATATCCTTAGCCGCCTTGAGAGAGGAGGAACGGATAAAAACAGCATTTTAACCCCCGCGATAGAATATATCAAGCAGAATATATCCTCTCCCGAAATAAGAAACGAAACCTTGGCGGAAATATTAGGGATAAGTGAAGTCTATTTTCGTCAGCTCTTTAAAAAAGAAATGAGAACCTCACCGAGACAGTATTGCCTCGACCTTAAAATGAAAAAAGCAAAGGAACTTCTCTCAAACACCAATGAAACGGTCCGCGCCGTATCCGAACTTTGCGGCTTTTCTTCGCCCTTTCATTTCAGCAGAGCATTTTCAAAACGCGAGGGAATAAGTCCTACCGAGTTCCGAAAAAACACAGTTAATAAACCAATATAAAAAAGTGCACTCAAGAGAGTGCACTTTTTTATTTTACGTATTCCGATAAAGCCGCACCGAAACTTTCTCCCAAAAGAAGAAGACCCTTTTCGGTAACGGGGCGCTCTTTTTCGCCGAAATAAGCCGTTTCAAGCGTAAATGCTAACCTGTTTTCAGGCCTTTTCGCCATAAAACAGGCAAACTGCGGACCCGCCTTATTCCATTCGGTTTCGGGCGGAAAATCGTTTTCGTGGGAGTATGGGTGCGCGTCGGGTAGAATATTTTTTTCCAAAATAAGCGCAAACGAATTTAACTCGGGTAGTTTTTCCTTAAAGTTCTGCACAATGAAAACCTTGTCGTTAACCCCGCCCTTGTGCCAAGGAGAATGAAAATCAAACCCAAAGTGGCATCCGTGCTCTTCCGAATATCTGATGATCGCGGCAGTCTCGGGGTAAATAGAAGCCTTTTCGGTGCTGTAATCTCGGTTGTGGTCGTGAGGAAACCTCGATTTTCCTTGGTCGCCGTCGGTAACACCGTCATAGTCCACGAACGGAACGCAAAAAACAGTCGTGTCGGTTATAGCGTTTTTCAAAAGATAGGATAAAACTCCCTCTAAAACGTAACTTCCCGTGGCTTCACAAGCGTGGTGCCTTGCCGTCAGAATAATGCTTTTTTCTCCGTTTCCGAATTTAACGAAGGGGACGCCCCGTCCTTTTTTGGATCTGCAAAGCGTATTTAATAAAAGGCCCTTACCTTCTGCAAACTCAGAAAACCTCTCGGGAAGATAGAGCATATCGTGGGCAAAATAAACCTTGTTTTCGCCCTTTTTAAAGGTATAGGTAAAACCCTCGCCGTCTGTTTCACCGAGCCAAGCCCAAGTCTTAAGATCATAACTTATCGCGGGTCCAAAGTATCCAACGCGGTTTTCCTTAAACCGAAAGGTAAGGGTTTTTCCTTCTGCACCCTCAACGCAGAAAGCCCAGTAAAACCAGTCTTCCGTGGTGTCGCGAAGCTCGTTGTCAAGAAAAACGACCTCGTTTTCAACCTTCAAAAGCCTAATATTTCCGCCCGTGAAATCAGAGTGAATTATCATAGCCCGTAAAACTCCTTAACCTCATCGTATTTCTCTTCACCCGCAAAAATGTTCGCCCATCTCAGCGTTTCCATCTTAAAGCGCGTCTGGTCAAATTCGTCGGCAACCTTTTTAGAGTTAATAACCCTCGGCAGACCCTTTTCGTCAACAACGGTGGTGTAAATACCGAACTCCTTTTTGACCGTTATCTCGCCACCTTCTTTTTTATCAAGATAAAGGTCGAAAACAACGCTGAACTCGTTATCGGTAAAGGAAAGTCCGTCCTTCTCGTCAACGGGGTCGCATAAAAAATTACCAAGCGAATAAATAGTGGAGCAGCCGCTTGAGAAATCGCTCTCTTGAATAATATGTGGATGATGACCGATAATGATGTCGGCGCCAAACCCCTTGATTTTAGAGGCAACGAATTTCGAATAGGGATCAACTGAAAGATTGTATTGACCGCCGCAATGCATAAGCATTATAACGAAATCCGCTTCCTTTTTTGCCCTCTCTATGTCGCCTTTGAGCTTTTCAAGATAGGGAAGAGAGAACTCAAGATCTTTTCCGTCCTCATATATTCTTTTCAGATCCTTTTCTATCTGTCTGTTTGAATTGAGAAGGTGAATAGAGCCTTTTTTTGTTTCCTCGGGCTGAAAGAGATTAACCATATAGCCGTGCTCTAAAAAGGTGTTGTGAGCAAAGGCGTTGGTGCCGTAGGTGTAGTTGATAAAAGCAACCTTTAAAGAACCGAAATCCTTTATAAAAATCTTGTCGCGGTCTTCTTTTGAAGCATAAATGCCAACCGTGTCAAAGCCTTCCTGTTTGCAGTTTTGAAGGGTCGACAGAATACCCTTTTCTCCTCTGTCCATGCAGTGATTGTTAGCAAGACTAAGAAGAGAAAACCCTGCCTTTTTCATGGCTTTAATAAACTCTATAGGGGTGTTAAAACGGTAACGCTCGTCGGTAAAGCCAAACTCAGAGTCTGCAACAGGCGTTTCAATATTGCCGATAAGATAGTCGCAGTCGGAAAGTTCCGGAACGAGCGAAAAAATTGGTGAATAATCTCGTTCGGCAACCTCATTCATTCTCGCTGTGCTTAAAAGGTCTCCTGTAAACTTAAGTTTTATCATTTGATACCAAGCCTTTCTCTTATCAAACTTGCCTTAACCTCTCTCGGCGTAACGCCCTTTTTAGCAGCAATCGCCGCCGCCATTCCCGCCGCTTCACCGGAAGCTGCGCAGATCGGCATAGCGCGAAAACTCGAGTGAGCCATGTGGCTTCCCGAAATATTTCTTCCTGCAAGTAAAAGCCCGTCTATCTTTTCGGGAACTAAACAACCGTAGGGAATGGTGTATCCCTTTTTCTGCATAAAACCGTGTTGGCAACCCGTCTTATCAAGACCCGCGCCCGTTATGTTGTGAACGTCAAAATTAAAGTGCGCATCAAAAACGACCGCATCGCTGTAATCTACCGCATCTGAAATATCGCTTTCAGAAAGTGTGGAAAGTCCTTTAAAATGCCTCGTCTCGCGAATTCCGATAAGCGAAGCAGACCCGATAATATAGCAACCTTCAAAACCGGGAACGTATTCCCTTAAGAACTCTAAAATGGGGCGCATCTGCCTTCTGCATTCTATCTCAGCTCTAGTGAGATCTTCTGCCTTGGTGCCGTCAATAAAGGTAACGTTGGTCATATTAACCGTAACAACACCCGGTATGGTCGATTTATAAAGTAAAACGTGCCCCGCGGGGTGAGGGAGTTTTTCTCTCGCTAATGCCTGAAGTTCGCCCTTCTCGGTCTTAACAAGGGTCTCAAAAGAGGGCGGAAGCGCCGCAACCGACATATCAACCCCCGCAACCTTAAACATAAGGGTCGCAGGTTGCATCATTCCGTCCGATTCTCTGCCGAGAACAAACTCTGCACCGCTCCTTGCGGCAACGTCTCCGTCGCCCGTAGCGTCAATAATAACCTTTCCGTAAAAAGCGGAAAAACCGTCTTTTTGGTGGCAGATAACACCCTTTAAAACGTTTTTTTCCATTATCGCATCGCAAACAGAGGTGTATAAAAGAATTTCCGCACCTGCGTCGTCAATCATCTCGTTATAGGTAAGGGTTAAAAACTCGGGGTCGATCTGAATCTTAACCTCGCCTTTATCAAACTGATTATTTTCTGCCGCCCTTTCGAGAATTTCGTGGTAGATCTTATTTCCAACCGACCCTGTAAAATGGCTCATCATTCCCGAGGTCGAAATACCGCCGACCCTGCCGAGCGCCTCGATAAGAAGCGTCTTAGCGCCGTTCCTTGCGGCAGTTATAGCCGCGGCAACACCCGCAGGACCCGAACCGCAAACAATAACGTCGTAGTGTTTTATGTTTTTAATTTCGGTCGTGTATAGCATAAAATTCCCTCCGTATTGACAAAGCGGAAAGCTTTGTTGTATCATAACCAATGTAGCACGAAAATATATGATAAACCATTAATTTTGTGCTTCTAAACTGTAATTTTGTGCAAAAACGGTGATAAAAATGAGCATCGAGGCAATTAAAAATTATATACTGTATCTCAAAAGAGAATGCTTTCTTTCGGTAACGCTCCATCCCCTCGGGGAAGATACGGTTATCGTCCCGTCGGAGCTTATAAGCTTTAATATCCACGAAAACTCCTATTGCGTCCTTATAAAAACAAATAAGGGCGCCCATTGCCACTGTGTTGAAAGGCAGGAAAAGGTCTTGGAAAAATGTAAAGAGGGCGCCTTTTCGGGTGTATGCTATGCAGGGGTCCGTGAGTTTGTATATCCCATAAATAACGGGGAAAGAGTGGTCGGATTTATAAGCGTCAGCGGTTATAAAGCGGAAAACGGGGGCGAATATATTTCTTCCGTATCCGAGAAATACGGTATTTTAAAACAAGATCTAACCTCGGCTTATGAGTCGCTGAAAAGTGTTACTCCCGAGAGAGAATACGTTGATACCCTCATAAAACCTCTTTGTGATATGTTGGAACTCGAGTATTTAAAGAATAAGGTTAAAAACGAAGAAACCTTAACAGATAAAATAATAAGGTATCTCAAGCAAAACCACACCCGAAACATAAACAGCGAGGAGATCTCAAGCGTTTTCGGTTGCAGCCGCTCCAAATGGAGCCGCGAGTTTAACAAAGCGGTGGGAATGAGCCTTCGCGAGTATATAAATAAGCTTAGGGTCGAGGACGCGAAAACCCTTCTTCTGAATTCGCGCCTCTCAGTTACCGAAATAGCCTATTCGGTCGGCTTTTCCGATTCCAACTATTTCACCAATATATTCAAAAAACAAACCGGCTTGTCGCCAATGTCATTCAGAAAACAAAAAAACAGCGCTTAAAGCGCTGTTTTTAATTTTTCCAAAACCTCTGAAATTGTCGGGATAGAAACGGATGCACCCTCTCGGGAAACCGTAATGCTCGAAGCACACGACGCGATCTTCATTGCCTCTCTGGGCGTTTTTCCGTCGCAAACAGAAGCGAGAAAGAAACCCGTAAAGGTGTCGCCCGCGGCGGTGGTGTCGGCCGCCTTAACCTCGAAAATAGGCTGGGTAAAACTTTCGTCTTTGTCTTTATAAAGGCTGCCCTGTTTGCCTAGCGTTAGGATAAGAACCGATTCGGGATACTTCTCCGAAAACCTTTCGGCAATGAGTGAAGGATCGGTCTCTCCCGCAATCTCGGCGCCCTCGATCTCGTTAACGAAAAACCACTTAACCTCGTCTAGCGGAAGATCCAGAACCTTCTCGTTAAAGGGCGAGGGGTTAAAAGCAATCGAAAGTCCTTTCTTTTTCGCGACCTCGAAAGCCTCTTTAAGTCCCGATATCTCGTTCTGCAAAAGAAGAATATCGCCCTCTTCGGCGCCCTTCAAAAACTCCTCGATATATTCTTTAGTGATAAGTCCGTTTGACCCCGAATGGAGAAGAATGCAGTTCTGTCCCGACTTATCCACCTGAATAATGGCGTGACCCGAAGGGGAAGAAACGCTTTTTATAAGGTCGGTGTTGACCCCCGACGAAGAAAGAACGTCACGAAGAAAATCTCCGCCCGTGCCTAAAACGCCGCCGTGTAAAACAGAAGCTCCCGCGCGTGACGACGCTACCGACTGATTAAGTCCCTTTCCGCCGGGAAAGGTGTTCATATCGGTTGAAGAAAGGGTCTCGCCGCCGATAACAAAATGATCCACCGAGTAAACGTAATCTATATTCATTGAACCTAAACTGTAAATTTTCATTGTGTCCACCTCAATAAAATTGTAGCATAAAACGCCTCTGTTATCAACAGTTATTTATGCATTTTTCGGTATTCCGAAGGCGTTACGCCGCACCTTTCCTTGAAAGCCGTAAGGAAGTTTGAAAGGGACCCGAACCCCGAGGCAAAACAGGCGTCCGAAACCGAACTTCCGCCCGACAAAAGACCTTTCGCATAGTTTATCCTGAGGGTTATAAGCCTCTCGGTGTAACTTTCTCCCGTAACCTTTTTAAAAAGTTCACTGAAATAGGTCGGGTTGTAACCCGATATCTCGGCTAACTCCGAAAGACTTATCTTTTCTCTGAAATGAAGTTCAAGAAAGGAAACGGCGCGGCTTATTCCGCCCGTGTCAGAAGGAGATAAGGAACTGTCTCCCTTTTTGAAAAAGGCGAGAAGATAACGAAGAAGTTCGCGGACAGAGGGCCCGTTCGTTTCGATCTCATAACGAAGAAGTTCCGCCGCCGAAAGAAACCGCCCAAACTGGTCGTCAGAAAGATTAATTATCTTATTCTCGTCCGAAGCGGAAAGAAAAAAGCGCACCCCGTCTTCAAGATAAAACTCGTCAAAGGAGATGTTGAGGGTGCGAATGGGCGTTGTGCCCTCGATCGCGTGGTAATCAACAGGGGAGAGAATGTAAGCCGTGTTTTTAGATATCGGGTAGGTCTTGGAGTTAAACCTCTGAGTGCCTTTACCGTCAAGAATAACCTCGATCTCAAAATAGTTGTGCCAGTGAAGTGGAAAATGATTTCCTTCGTGGAACTCGAGCGCAATATTTCCCTTGCCGATATAGTCCTTGGCCCTGAGCCTCGGCACCGCATTATGATCCTTCAAATCCCTCACCTCAACTGAAATTATAAACTGTTTTTTCAAGAAATTCAATAAAAAACAGAAAAAACAGTTGATTTATATGAATATCTTTGTTGCAGCAGTATCTTTTCGTATGTAAAATTATGATTGAATGGATAATGCGGTCTGTAAGGAGTAAAAAATGAATGTTTTAGGATTCGATATCGGCGGCACCAAATGCGCCGTCGTGTCGGCAAAATATGAAAGCGGCGATATAACGCTTCTTGATAAAAAGGTGATCCCCACCGACCTTTCGGTATCGCCCTATGAAATGATAGAGAGAATGGTAAAACTCGCCGAAGAAATGAATTTTACCCCCGACCTTGTCGGTATCTCCTGCGGCGGACCTCTGGACAGTGAGAAGGGGGTCATCCTCTCACCGCCCAATCTTTCGGGTTGGGATAACGTCGAGGCAGTTAAGACCCTGAACGAACACTTCGGAGTTCCTGTCCGTCTCCAGAACGACGCTAACGCAGGCGCCGTCGCCGAATGGATGTTCGGTTCTGGCAAAGGCACCAAAAACTTTATATTTATGACCTTCGGAACAGGGCTTGGCGCAGGACTTATTTTAAACTCAAAACTCTACGAGGGTTCCTCTGGCAACGCAGGAGAAGCGGGTCATATCAGAATTTCCGAAAACGGCCCCGTGGGTTATAACAAGGCAGGTTCTTTTGAGGGATTTTGCAGTGGCGCAGGTATCGCGAAACTCGCTAAAATAAAAGCGGAAGATAAGTTAAAAGAGGGAATAACCCCTCTCTATCTAGAAAGCGGTGAGATAAGCGCCAAAACCGTCGCAGAAGCGGCAAGGAAGGGCGACGAGACCGCGCTCGAGGTGTTCAGAATAAGCGGCGAAAAACTAGGACTCGGGCTCTCGGTGCTTATAGATCTGTTAAACCCCGATAAAATTGCGCTCGGCGGTGTGTTCGGTCGGTGCAAAGACCTTCTCTGGCCGCACGCCGAAAGGGTGCTTAAAGAAGAAACCTTAGCGCCGTCAAGAGAATGTTGCAAAGTTACCGAAGCGAAACTATCGGAAAATATAGGCGACTATGCCGCAGTTGCGGCGGCAATTATTTAGGGTGGCAAGAGTCGAACCCGTAACGGTTTCTCTTGCTGCCTTTTC
>JAZNVP010000069.1:0-51470 GCA_045592865.1 Oscillospiraceae bacterium | reverse complement strand
TATATTTATCGTCCGCTAAGATTTAAGGACCGCGGCGTTTTAGTAGATAACGCCAAGAAGATATGCGAAAACACGGGTTACGACGAGATCTCGCTCTGTTCCCTTTCTTCAAGCGACTATAAGGAGATCGAACAGCTTCTCGATGATCTTTTAGAGTTCACCGAAAAGAATAACATCAGTCTTTCTTTGCCATCGCTTAGAATTGACAATTTCCCGAAAGAGCTTATGGAGAGGCTTTTAAAGGTTCGCAAAAGTTCTTTAACCTTTGCCCCCGAGGCAGGAAGCCAAAGACTCAGAGACGTTATCAACAAGAACGTTACCGAAGAGGATATTATGAAGACCTGCACCGTTGCGTTTATGGGCGGGTATACAAGCATTAAACTTTACTTTATGATGGGCCTTCCCGACGAAAGAGACGAAGACATAATCGCTATCGCCGAACTTGCGCAGAAGGTTGTTGATCTTTTCTATCAGAACCCTAACAAACCAAAAGGCAGAGGGGTTGAGGTTTCGGTTTCTCTTGCGACCTTCGTTCCCAAACCGTTCACACCGTTTCAGTGGGAACCGCAGGACCGAAAGGAAGAAATTCTCCGCAAACAGAAACTTTTAATGGAGCACGTTAAGACGAGAAAGATAAGGGTCAGTTGGCATCAGTCGGAAACAAGCCTTATTGAAGCGGTTCTCGCGCGTGGCGACAGAAGACTCGGTAAGGTGCTCTACACTGCTTGGCAGAAGGGTTGTTTCCTCGATGGTTGGGAAGAGTTCTTCAACCCCGAACTCTATTTTGAAGCGTTCCGCGAATGCGGTATTGATCCTTATTTCTATGCTTCAAGAAAACGCGAAGACGATGAGGTTTTCCCTTGGGATCACCTTGACTATATGGTATCCAAAAAGTTTCTCCTTTGCGAGAACAAAAAGGCGCACGCCGCCACTGTAACCGACAGCTGTTTTGACGGTTGCGCAGGTTGCGGTGCGGCCGTGGTAAAGGGGGACAAGATCTGTGGAAAACATAAGAATTAAATTCTCTAAAACAGGTGCGGCAAAATATATCTCCCACCTGGATCTCAACAGATTTTTCCAACGTTCCTTTAAACGAAGCGGCGTTCCGATATGGGTAACCGAGGGCTTTAACCCGCATATTTATCTGCACTTTCTTCTTCCTCTTTCTTTGGGAAGCGAGAGCGTTTCGGAATATGTTGATTTAAAGATTTATGAGCCGATGGACTATAAGGAGATCGTGGAGCGTCTTAACGCAGTTCTCCCGAAAGGCTTTGAAATTCTTTCCGCCGCCGCGCCCGTTAATAAGCCGGTGGAAATAGACTCTTGCAGATACGAGCTTCTTTTCGAGGAAACCGAAATGTGCGAGGTTGAGGCTTTTTTAAACGAGAACGAAATAATGGCGCTCAAAAAGACCAAAAGGCAGGAATACTTCGTTGACCTTAAAAAAGAAATGAGGGATATTTCCCTTAAAGAAACGAACGGGAAGCCGCTCCTTTCGGTAACACTTTCGGCAATCGAGACCCATATGATAAACCCCGAGCTTATCGCACGGGCGTTTTCTGAGTTTTCAAAAAGAGACGTTTACATCCGCATAACAAGAACCGCCGTTTTCAAAAAAGACGGAAAAGATTTTGAGTGAAAAACAATAAATTAAAAAAACTCACTGCAATGCAGTGAGTTTTTTTAATTCTTATTTCTCAATATTTTGTCAGGAAACACAGCCGCGTTAATTAAATCAGCTGGGTCGATTTCCAAGGCATCTGCAATGTTGAAAAACACATCTAACGAAAATGGTCGAACCAAACCGGGCGCCTCTATAGCGCTTATATGCGAACGGCTTACATTTGATTTCTCTGCAAGTTGCTCTTGCGACATTCCGCGCATCTTCCGTAACGCTGCTATGGCTATGCCTAACTGAATAAATCTATCTCTATTCTTAAAATCAATATGTTTGCTCATCGTGAATTCCTCACAATTTCACTAGTTTCCTTTATATTTATCCATCTCTTTCAGTATTTTAAACAACTGTAGTTGCTGCTCCTTGCTTTTGGATAATAAAAATTCATAACATTCCAAAGGAATATCCTTTTCTGTTGAGTTTTCGCCGCCTAAATTCTCAAAAAGCCTTGATAAAGATATATTTAACGCGATCGCTACTCTATTTATACTCTCTAAAGTAGCGTTCTTTTCACCTCGCTCCAACTGACCGATATAAGTTGGGTGATAATCCGATAATTCTGCCAATTTTTCCTGACTTAAACCAAGTTGTGTTCTATAGTAACGGATTCGCTGACCAACTATTTTTGCTAAACTACTCATATTATCACCTCTATAATAGAGTCTATTGATATTATTTTCATTATTCTATAGACTATTGATAATTTTAACCCGTTAATATATACTATAAATATTATATTAATAAATTTTGTGCTTTTAGTGTGTTTAAGGGGTGATTATATGCTTAACATCTACACCGTTAGTTTTTTCGGGCACAGAGAGGTCAGTAACTTTTTTCTTGCTGAAGAACAGGTCGAAAATCTAATTCAAGAGCTTTTCTATTCAAAGGAATACGTTGATTTTTTGGTTGGCAGAAACGGAGATTTTGACCAGATTGTTTCATCGACAATAATAAGAGTAAAAAAAGATTGTGGCGAAGAAAACTGCAGTCATATCCTTATGCTTCCTTACTCAACTAAAGAGTATCGGGATAACATTGAAGCCTTTTACGAATACTATGATTTGGTAGATATTTATACGAACGCTGATAGAGTTCATTACAAATCAGTAATTCAAAAACGTAATCAGGATATGGTTGACCGCAGTGATTTAGTCGTGTTTTATTTGGAGCGAGATTTCGGTGGCGCATATAAAACATATAGGTATGCCTTAAAGCAAGAGAAAAACATACTGAAGCTTCCGATTGAATATTACTCCACCAAACGATAAAGAGAGCAGTTCCTTAATTGGAACTGCTTGTTTTTTTGCACCGCAAACCAAGAATGGACATATAATATAGGGAAGGCTGCCACAAAAACGAAAGGAGAATTCTCTTTGCAGAACGATTATTCTGTGTTCTACACGAAAGCCAACCTTTCCGAAAACCGTTACGGAAACACCGGCCTTCCCGTTATGGCATACGTTGAGATGCAAAAATGGCAGAAGATATACGACTCGGACCTCGGCTTTTCGAGAGGAACCATCTTCGAACAACTCGATAAACCCTTTTTGGGAGGTGGCGCCTGTGACTAACAGACAGATGCTCTTAAAAAGAATTCAGGTTTGCGACTTCGTGTTAACAGAAACAAACGAATTTTTAGATAACCACCCCAATAACACCGAAGCTATCAGATATTTAAACAAATACCGCGAACTCAGAAAAGACGCGGTTCGCGATTATGAAGAAAAATACGGTCCCATAACCGCCACAGGTTATAAAAACTACACCGACCGTTTCACCTATGTGGATAATCCTTGGCCTTGGGAGGTAGAAGCATAATGTGGGTATATGAGAAAAAATTACAGTATCCTGTTAAAATAAAAAATCCTAATCCGAAGTTGGCTCAGGTTATAATTTCACAGCTTGGCGGCCCCGACGGTGAAACCGCCGCTTCGCTCCGTTATTTAAGTCAGCGCTACACCGCGCCAACAGGCGAGGTAAAAGGGCTCCTTACGGATATTGCTACCGAAGAACTCGGGCACATTGAGATGGTTTCGGCTATACTTTATCAGCTTACCAAAAACCTCTCCATTGACGAGATTAAGAAGAGTGGATTTGACACCTATTTCGTAGACCACACCACAGGTATCTATCCCGTCGCCGCTTCGGGCGCACCCTTCACTGCGGCTTATTTCCAGAGCAAAGGCGACCCGATAACCGACCTTCACGAAGACCTTGCGGCAGAGCAGAAGGCAAGAACCACCTACGATAATATTCTGCGCCTTTGCGACGACCCCGACGTTCGCGACCCCATCAAGTTCCTGCGTCAGCGCGAGGTCGTTCATTACCAGCGTTTCGGTGAAGCGCTCAGAAACACCACCGAGAAATTAAACAGCAAAAACTACTATGCTTGTAACCCCTCTTTTGACAAAAACTGCGGAAAATTTAAATAAACTAAGAAAGCAGATGCTATTTAGCATCTGCTTTCTTCTTACACTGTTTCCCACAAAAATTTGTTGTTTTCTATTTTTATCGTTATTTCTCCGCGGTCATAAAGATACGAGAGGTAAGACCTTACCGTGCTCCCAACAAGGACATACTGCTCGGCTGTCATTATAAGAGCGTATTCATCGAAAATCTGTTTTAACAGGTCTTCAAAACCGGTTGGAACAGAGCAAATTTCCTTAATTTTATCGGCTATTTCTTTCACTTTCTCTACGTTATATTCGGCAAGAAGCGATATGTCTTCTGATGCCGCTGCATGCGACGGGATAAACATTTTTGCAGTCATTCCCTTAACGGTTTCAAGGGTGTTTATATACTGTTCTACGTCATAAAGGAACACGATTTTATACTTATCGAGGGTCTCCTTTGCTGAAAGACAATCGCCAATATAAAACACGTTATCGGGAGTTTTTATTCCCACCATAGAATAGGAATGTCCCGCAAGGTTTATTATCTCGAAGCCTTCGGGCAAAACGCCTTCACTCAAAGGCTCGGCTTCCGTTTCTTTTGCCATAAGGAATTTACCTCTAAGCGCTTTCATTGGATATGCTCCGAACAAAAAAGACGGCTCTAATAGGGTGTTTTCTATAAACGGGCACTCTTTTTCAGGAGCATAAACTTTGCAACCCGTTTGCTCTGAAAGATATCTGTTGCCGCCGATATGGTCTGCGTGGGAATGGGTGTTAACAATCATTTTAAGTTTCAAAGAGTTTTCATTTAATATCTTTAAAACCTTTTTGCCTGCGTCCTTATCGTTTCCGCTGTCAATAAGCATTACCTCATCATCTGAGATTTTAACAATTCCAATTTTTGCAGGGCAGTTTACGTAAAAGCATTTCTCGGTTACCTTTATCAGTTCATACATTCTCGGGCACTCCCTATCAGTATTTTTTAATATCATATCACAATCTCCAAAAAAAGCAAAGGAAATCCTATTGAAACCGCTTTTTCTCTGTGGTATTATTGGTTTGTGAAAAAATTAGGGGGTGCTCGTTTTGAAACTTGGATACAAAGATATTTCTGCCGCAGTTCTTGGCGCGGCCTATACCGAAGAAACAGACGGAAAAATATCTTTTCACCGATTCACAAAAGAACAGGAAGCCTATTATCTGAAAACACAAAGTGATTTTTATGAAAAGACGTTTGCCACCGCGGGTATTCGCCTTTACTTTAAGACTAACAGCAAAAGCCTTAAACTTGCAGGTGAGATCGTTTTTAAGTCTTCCAGGAAATACTATTCTGCCGACGTTTTCGTTAACGGGAAAATGGTGGATAGCATTAACAAATACGAGGGACTTCACATTGAGAACCCCTATCACATAATGGCTCTTCCCGCAGGGTCCTTTAGTAAAGAAACCGACTTAGGCGAAGGCGACAAAGTGGTGGAAATTTATCTTCCCTGGTCGGCATCTCTCTCCCTTTCCGAGCTTTCACTTGACGACGGCGCTTATTTTACACCTCTTAAGAAAAACAGAAGTCTTCTCGCATTCGGCGACTCTATAACCCACGGTTACGATTCTCTTTACACCTCAGCCGGTTACGTTCAAAAACTTGCCGACCGCATCGGCGCAGAGCTTTATAACAAGGCTATCGGCGGAGAAGTTTTCTGCCCCGACCTTGCTAAATTAAAGGACGAATTTACCCCCGACCTTATCACCGTGGCTTACGGAACTAACGACTTTTCTCATAAAACCAAGCAAGAGTTCAGAGAAAACTGCAAAAACTTCTACGAGAATTTAAGAAAACTTTACCCCGAAACTCCGATATTTGCTATTACACCAATCCCGAGAAAAGACTCCATCTGCAACGATATTTTCGGAAAACATTCCGACGTGGAGCCGATTATTGCCGAGATAGTTGCCAAAATCCCCAATGTTATCTTAATTTCAGGATATGACCTTTTCCCGTGCGACGAGAATTTATTCGGAGATCTGGTTCTCCACCCGAATGACAAAGGTTTTACCTGCTACGCTGAAAACCTATTAAAAAAGATGGAAAAGTATCTATAAAAAAGCCGCCCGTGTTTCCACGGGCGTTTTTCATTTAAGACCCCAAAGTCTTATTGCGTTATTATAGAAAAGATCCTCTATTTCTTTTCTTCCTAAGTCGGCCATCAGACACGCCTGACGAACCGCCATAAGCCCCTCGACAGCAATCGGCCAGTCATTTATAGGAGTATTACTTTGGAAGTTTTTAAGATCACTCTCATAGATCCAATAAAACCCGTCGGCAAGAGAAACACACTTTCCTCTCGGGCGGCAAACGGGATAGTCGCTTCCCCACATACATCTTTGGTTCCCCGCTTTTTTCATTATCTGAAACATTGCAGGAGACTCGCAGACTGCAGAAAAATCAAACCATACGTTTTCTAAATCTGCAACCCGTTCGACCGCTTCAACACCCGTCCATGAAGCAAACGACCTTGCCGCGTGGGCTAAGATAAGTTTTGCATTCGGGTATCTTACCGCCATTTTGCGAATATATTTTATATTTTCTTCATCAGCTAAAGACCTATCCTTAACCATATGAAGCGTTATTACCATTCCGTATTTTTCGGCAACCTCAAAAGCGCTTTCGGGAAGATATTCTCCGATATCTGCATTCCAGGTATCCTCGCGCTTTGCAAAAACGTGATAGCATTTAAATCCCTTTATGTTTTTGTGAACAATCCTTTTTTCTATATCCTCTGCCGTATCGTCGGGGCGAACGATTATCTCTCCGACGCAATCAGTGTGAACTTTAAGCTCCGAAACCAGTATTTCGTCGCTTAGCTTCACGCTCATTGATTTTTCAGGGAAAACGATTAGGTTTGCCCCCAACTTTTCGGGACTGCAAAGCAGTTTTGACATCTCTTCCTTATATTTATTAAAATCGAGCCTTGCCCCGTTTATCGACGGTGCAAAACCTTTATCATATATATGCGCGTGGGCATCAAAAATCTTATCGGGCAAAAAGTCCGAAAGAATTTTTATCGCCTCTTCATCTTTTGTTTTATAAACCATTTTTTCACTAAACACATTTCCACCCTCTTTTTCTTCATATTATCTTTGCGCTCCACATTTGTCAATACTTGAAACCGAAACTTTTTTATGATATTATTTAACCATTAAAAACAAAGGAAAAAACGAAATGAGCAAAAATCTTAAGGGTGCCCTCGCGGCACTGACCGCCAACACCATATTCGGCTTCAGCTTCCTTTTTTCGAAGGTGGCGCTATCGGTCGCATCGCCGATTATAACCATTGCCGTCCGTTTCACCGTCGCGGCTCTTATAATGGCGCTTTTATGGTGCTTCGGAATAATTAAACTGAATTTTAAAAACAAACCGATGCTAAAGCTTGTTCTTATGGCGGTTGCCCAACCCCTTTTATACTTCATTTTAGAGGTTTACGGTATTAACGCCACCTCGTCGGCACTGAGCGGAGTTCTTATCTCGCTCGTTCCCGTTGCCGTTATTTTACTGTCGACCGTCTTTCTGAAAGAGAAGCCGACCCTTCGTCAAATTCTCTTTTCTTTTCTCTCGCTCGTTTCGGTTATTATTATCAGTCTCGTTTCCGAAAGCGGCGGCAAAAGTTCGCTTCTCGGAATACTGCTTCTTCTCGGTGCAGTTGTTTGCGCGGCGGTGTTCAACATTTTAAGCAGGAACGTTTCCTCTCACTTTTCTCCTTCCGAGAAAACCTTCGTTATGTTTATAATCGGCGCCATCGGGTTTAATATAATCGCCCTTCTCACCCACCGCGGAGAGTTTGCTTCAGAGCTTTTAAGGGCAACGGGAAGCCTTTCTTTCTGGGGCTCCATAGCTTACCTCTCGGTCGTTTCAAGCATTGGCGCGTTTATGCTCTATAACTACGCGACGGCTAACATAAGCGTGGTCCGCGCCGCTTCTTTTGCAAATATTACAACGGTCGTCTCACTTTTCGCAGGAATTCTTATTCTGAAAGAAAGTCTCTCGCCCATCGAGCTTGTTTGCTCCTTTTTAATTATTCTCGGCGTTTGGGGCGTTAATATGAAAGGCAGGGAAAAGGATGGATAACTTCTTATTTGACCTCGACGGAACGCTAACCGACCCGAGCCTCGGCATAACCAAATCGGTGGCTTACGCACTTCGGTCCTACGGGATAGAAACCGAAAACCTCTCCTCTCTTAATAAATTCATAGGGCCCCCGCTCACCGATTCTTTTATGAGGTATTACGGTTTCTCGGAAGAAGAGGCGGTAAAGGCTATGTGGAAATACCGCGAATATTTTTCTGTTACCGGCCTTTTCGAAAATGAAATCTACCCTCACACAGAAGAAATGCTCTCTGCCCTTAAAGAAAAGGGCAAAAAGCTTCTGATTGCAACGAGCAAACCCGAGATCTACACGGTGGAGATACTAAAGCATTTCGGCATATATAAATACTTCGACTTTGTTGCAGGAAACACCCTCGAGGAAGAAAGAGCAACAAAGGAAGCGGTTATCGAATACGCAATTAAGGAAACCGGAATCGACCCCAAAAATTCGGTTATGGTCGGTGACCGAAAGTTTGATATACTCGCGGGAAAGATGTTCGGAATGAAAACGGTCGGCGCCGAGTTCGGCTTCCCCGAGGAAAACGAGCTTATAAAAGCTGGTGCCGACTATATCGCAAAAACAAGTAAAGATTTGAAAAACATAGTGTTATCGTTATAAAAAAAGATGCACGAATATTTCGTGCATCTTTTAATTTTGTCTCACAGTGATATTTTTGATAAATCAAAAGTGATATTAAAACATATCGGTTTTAGTGATATTTTATTCGCCATAAACTGCCGAAGGCAATATCACTTGAACTTTAGTCCAAATATCACTGCGAAGCAATATAACTCGCCTTTGGAGAATAAAACTGTCGTTGTATCCTTACGTATACAACGCCTAAGAGCCGAGTTTTTTATCCTCTGTTGACCCCTATTATGCCGCCCGCCGCGCCCGAAACTGCGCATATAACGAGTTTGAGCACCGCGATAACGCCGATCTGACCCGACACGAAAAGGGAGACTAAAAATATAACTGCGTATAAAAGCAGTCCACCGATAACGCCGCACAGAATTCCTTTTCGTTTATAGACAGCGCCGCTTATAAGGCCCGACACCAGCGCTCCTATAACGAGAGCGACCGTTGAAAACAGCGTGAAAAGGCTATGCGGCATTGATATGTTTGACACCAGAACCGAAAATAGCGCCAAAAACAAAACACTTGCCAAAATTCCCGCACCGAGTGATAAAAGTGAGACCTTTATTTTTTTAACTAATCCTACTGACTCGCTCATAATTTCCGCCTTTCCGAAAAGGGCGGACAAATAAAAACACCCTTTTCCGTTCAGTTAATAACTATTCGGAAAGGGTGAATTTTATGCTATTTAATTATCGTGAATCGTTTCGTTCGACTGGATAGCCCATTTCTTAATTCTTATCTTAGAACGGTCGCTACCGGTTTCGATAACAATGTGGTCCTCTTTGATGGAAACCACTCTGCCGATTATTCCGCCGATGGTTATGATCTCATCACCGATCTCGAGGTTGTCTCTCATTTTAGCTGCTTCTTTTTCCTTTTTCTTCTGAGGACGAATAAGGATGAAATAGAAAGCAACAAAAACAAGGCCCATAACTAAAAGATAGGAAATTGTTCCCATTGTTCCGCCTGCTCCCGCTGCACCCGAAGAGGTGCCGGTTGCAGCCTCTGCTGCAAAATTAAAGAAATTCATATTAAAGCTCCTTAAATTTATAATTTTTATTTATTTTATCACAGTCTATCCCGTTTTGCAAGGGGTGTCAGATCAATTTATGCGAACACCATTTCTTTGAGAACCTGCGAAGCGTGAACAACACACCTCTGGTGAGCCACTCTCCGCCTGCCGCTACGCATATTCCGAAAATCCCCCATCCGAGACGGACCGCAAGAGTATACCCCAAAACGATCTTTACGCCATACATCGCGATCATAGCTCCGATAGTGGTGAATGTTCCGTCGCCCGAGGCTCTGAGCCCTGCCGCACCGACCGTTGAAGAGGGTGCAACAAGAGGATAGATCACGGCATAGATATAGTAAACGGTTGGGATAAGCGCCGCCGCTTCTGCCGACGGATTATAAGCCCCCATAATTATAGGAACGAACAGTCCGAAAAGCCACGCTATAAGCCCCGATGCGCACATTGCGAAAATAACGCAATGGTTGACCATCCTTTTTGCTTGTTTAAACTCACCTGCGCCAACGCACTGCCCGACTATCGAAACCGAGCCCGACTCAACGCCTATTGCCGCGTGTTGAAATATCATTAAAGATCCGACTATGGCGTTAACCTCAACAGCAACAGCACCGCAGTTTGAGAGAATCGTTGAGTTTATAACGTTTCCTGCACTGAAGAAAAGGTTCTCTATCGCAAACGGGGACGCCACCTTGATAATACGCATTCCGTTTTCTTTATTATGTGCAAAAAATGTTTTCGGCTTTATTTCCAGTTCGGGATGGAATTTCTTTAAAAGAATTACCCCGAGAGTAAGGGCGCATATTCGGTTTAGCGTCATAGATATGATAACACCGTAAAGCCCCATATGGAAAATATAGATCGTTATGGTGTTGGAGATGATGCTGACAAGGCTTGAAGCGACCGATATCGCCATACAGGCTTTACCGTCACCAAGCCCTCTGAGTGTTGCGAGAACACCCTGCGACAAGGCTACCAGAAAGGTTGATGCCGCCATTCCTTTTAGATATAATATACCGTTTTCAAAAACGGTTTTATCGTCGAGATTCCCGTAAAGCAGGTTGAAAAATTCACGGGCAAAAACAAAGAGAATAACCGAAATCAAGACACCGAGCAAAAACACCAGGAAAAACAGTTCGCCCATATGTTCTTTAAGTTTTTTAAGATCGCCCTTTCCTTTATACTGAGAAATAACGACCGCGCCGCCCGTTGCAACGCTCAAAAACAAGCACTGAAATATGCTGACAAGCGTTCCCGTAAGGCTGGTTGCCGAAACAACGCCGGGGCCCGAGGAGCTGACCATTGCGGAGTTAACAACGCCGATTACTGCCGACAGAGCAATGTCAACAAAAACGGGGAGGATTATTCCCATTACCGCGTGGAACGGGACGACCTCGCAACTCATAAAATCCTTAAATGAATTGAATACTTTCCGTGCTGTCTTTTTCATAAGGACACCGCCATTCACAATCAATAGTTATTGGCTTATTTGCTTGTTTGCCCTTATATTAAATCAAAGCTTTTTTATTTTCAACCCTTTTTTGAAATTTTATAAAATCTTTTTTATTTCTTCTAATTTTTTGATCTGAAAATCGGGATTTACACCCTCGGGAAGCGCCTTTTCTTCGGGATTAAACCAACAGGTTTTTATCCCTGCCGCAATTCCTCCCTTTATATCCGCCGAAAGCGAATCGCCGATTATGATTATCTCCTCTCGGGAAAAGCCCAGTGCACCGATACAGTGGTCAAAAAACTCAGGCGCTGGTTTCTGCGCCCCTATTTTCTCGGAAACGAAGAGTTCTTTTATAAAGGGTAAAAGGCCTGCCGAATAAAGCCGCCCCTTCTGCTGCTCATATGGCGCGTTACTTGCCGCCGCAACGTAGTATTTCTCCGAAAGATAGGAAAGAAACTCCTCGGCACCCTCTATCTTTTCATATCCCGTTTCAATATAGCGGTGGAATTTCTTTTCAAAGGATATTCCGTCCGCCACTATACCGAGTTCTTTAAAGATAGTGTTCCAACGAAGCTCGTAAAGTCGCGGGACGGTGAGCGTTCCCTTTTCAACCTCTTCCCACATAGCATTATTTATTCTTCTGAAAACCTCATAGTATTCTTCCCTGTAAGAAAGCCCGTATTCAAAAAAGCACTCCTTCATTGCCTTTAAGGTGCAGGCGTTAAAGTCTAAGAGCGTGTTATCTATATCAACAAGTATGGCTTTAAGCATATTATCACCTCGAGGGTAGTATAGCATAATTTTATATTCTTTTCAATGAAATCGCGCAAAGCGCGATGAAATCCGAGCGTCGCTCGGATGACATACACGCTGACGCGGGATGCCATACGCCTGACGGCGATTCCATACCAAGCCTTTGGCTTGGATAAAAAAAGACACCCTGTTGGGTGTCTTTTTTGGTGGGCCTTCGGGGATTCGAACCCAGGACCTGCCGGTTATGAGCCGGATGCTCTGACCAACTGAGCTAAAGGCCCGATTTCTCTCGAAATCACAAACGTTAGTATAGCATAAAATCCTAAGTATTGTCAATATCTAAAAGAAAATTTTTATTTTTGCGAAAACGCCTTGATTTATTGACCTTTTTCTATTATAATGATAAACGAGGTAGATTTGAAATTTATCTTTTTAAGTCCGTTTTTAATAATAATTTATCATAAAAAGGAGAAATTTAAAATGTTAACCAACAACAAAAACGTGTTAAAATGGGTTGACGAAATGGTTGAACTCACCAAGCCCGAAAAGGTAGTTTGGATCGACGGATCTAAAGAACAGCTTGACGCGCTCACTAAAGAGGTTTGCTCTTTACCTGACGATAGCTGGGATAAGATGTCAGAACTCAATCAGGAAGAACTTCCCGGATGTCTTTATCACAGAACACGCGCTAACGACGTTGCTCGTGTTGAGGATAGAACCTTCATCTGCTGCAAGAACAAAGAGGATGCAGGTCCCACTAACAACTGGTGCGACCCCGAAGAGATGTATGCAAAGCTCACCCCTCTTTACGATGGCGTTATGAAGGGCAGAACAATGTATGTTATTCCCTATTCAATGGGCCCTATCGGTTCACCTCTCGCTAAGGTTGGCGTTGAGCTTACCGACTCTATCTACGTTGTTCTTAACATGAATATTATGACAAGAATGGGCAAAGCTGCATTCGAGAACCTCGGCGACGAGTCTAACGATTTCGTTAGAGGTCTTCACTCCAAGGCAGACGTTGACCCTGAGAAGAGATACATTGTTCACTTCCCTGAGGACAACACCATCTGGTCTATAAACTCGGCTTACGGCGGAAACGTTCTTCTCGGCAAGAAGTGCTTCGCTCTCCGTATTGCCTCCTATCAGGGCAAAAACGAGGGCTGGATGGCAGAGCATATGCTTATCCTCGGTCTTAAAAAGCCTAACGGCGAGGTTAAGTATATCACCGCCGCTTTCCCCTCTGCTTGTGGAAAAACCAACCTTGCAATGCTCATTCCCCCCGAGGGATATAAATCCAAGGGCTACGAAGTTTTCACCGTTGGTGACGATATCGCTTGGATGAAGCCCGGCCCCGACGGCAGACTTTATGCTATTAACCCCGAGAACGGCTTCTTCGGAGTTGCTCCCGGAACTAACGAAAAATCTAACTACAACGCTCTTGCTTCCACTAAGAAGAACACCATCTTCACCAACGTTGCTATCAACAACGATAACAACACTGTTTGGTGGGAGGGTCTTGATAAGAATCCCCCCGAGAATGCAACCGAATGGAAGGGCGCTAAGGTAAACGGCAAGGAGTTCACCTCTGTTATGGGTGCTGACGGCAAGCCTCAGAAGTTAGCTCACCCCAACTCCAGATTTACTGCTCCTGCTGAGAACTGCCCCTGCATCTCCCCCGAATTTAATAACCCCAACGGTGTTCCCGTTTCGGCTATCATCTTCGGCGGCAGACGCGCAAAGACAACTCCCCTTGTTTATCAGTCTTTCGACTGGGCTCACGGAACCTTTATCGGTTCTGCTGTTTCCAGTGAAACCACCGCAGCTGCAACAGGCGCCGTTGGCGTTCTCCGCCACGATCCTATGGCAATGAAGCCCTTCTGCGGATATCATATGGGCGACTATTGGGCACACTGGCTCGAGATGGGCGAGAAGCTTGGCGACAAGGCTCCTAAGATCTTCAACGTTAACTGGTTTAAGCAGGATGATGACGGAAACTTCATCTGGCCCGGATTTGGCGACAATATGCGCGTTCTCGATTGGATAATTGAGAGATGCGAAGGCAACGTTGACGCAGACGAGACCGCTATCGGTTATCTCCCCAAGAAAGAAGACCTCAACTTAGAAGGACTTGAAGACGAGATCACTCCCGAAATTCTTGACAAGCTCTTAGCTGTTGATAAGGATCTCTGGAAGGATGAAGTTAAGGACCTTCGCGAGTTCTACAAACAGTTTGGCGACAGATTACCTAAGGCAATCGAAGCTGAACTTAATGCTCTTGACGAAAGACTTCAAAAGTAATTTTCTTTAAGTCGAAAAAGAGCCAAGACAGATAAAAAACGGCTCTTTTCTGAGCCGTTTTTTTGGAATTTATAGTTAGTTTTTACATATAATAACCAAAGGAGGAATAGTTATGATAACAGATCTTAAAATTCACGACGTTGACGTTCCCGCTTTTATTAAGGTCCTCGACATTTGCAAAGGCGAGGTTTACCTTGAGACCACCGAGGGCGACGTTTTAAACCTTAAATCAAAGCTCTGCCAGATAGCAGGTCTTGCAAACATCCTTCAGGGTGCGGTTATTGCAGAAGCAACCATAAGATGCTCCGACCCCGAGGACGAAAAACTTATCTTCAGATTTAATCTTTACAAGGAACTCCCCGAGGGAATTGAATAATCTAAAACGCAAAAGCGCAACCTAACGGTTGCGCTTTTTCATTTTCTTTCTGAAGTTTTCTATATTTATTCCGCAGTTTTCGCAGTATTCGAGCCCCTCATATATCCGTTCCCTGCAGTTAGGACATTCGTAAGGGTCCTCTTTCTCCTCTTCCTCTGTTTCTTCTTCGGCCTCTTCTTCCTCTTCCAATTCATAAACCTTTTTTCGTTTAGGAATAATTACAACCAAAAACAAAATCACCGAAAGAATTAACACCGTTCCCCGCTCCCAACCGAACGAAACAACGCTCTTTTCGCCCGAGAGGTATAAAAACGAGGGAAGGCAAAGAATTTCACCCTCTAATTTTTCGCTCTTTGCTAACGTTAAGCCATAGAGGTCGGTGCCGTCGTAGTTAGAAGAATATACCGCCGCCGAATAGGAAGTGCCGTTTATGGAAAAATCTTGTTTCCAGAGATACAGGCACTCTCTTGTTTCGCCATTTTGCGAAAGAACAAGCCCTGCCGACAGAAAGGCTATAACGCACAAGAGAACCGTTATTATGAACTTTTTAAGCCTTTTCAGCATTCAAAATCCTCTCAACCTCTTTAAAAAACTCTTCTTTTTTATATAACGAACCTAAAATTTCGCACATTCTTTTGCCCGAAAGCCTCTCGGGAAGACCTAATTCTCTTAGCACCTTTCTGCGCTTATTTGCGCTATCTTTGTTGCCCGAAAGCCCGAGTTTATATAGGTCTAAAATAGTTATTTCATTTTTAACGTCTCCTGCGGAAACACCTTTGAAAAGCTTTTCAAGGGTTTCTTTAGGGAGTCCCTCAACGCCGAGTTTTCCCTCTTTAGAAGGCTCAGACTTTCTTTTTTCCTTGCCGAAAACATCGGGAATATAAAGGTTCTGCACCCTATCGTTATCAATAATTCCGTTAAGATATCCTCTTATTTTAAACCCTGCCGCGTCTGAATCGGTCAGAATAATAATTCCGTTTTTCCCCGAAAGGCGCTTTATCATTTCAACCTTTTCTTTGTCCTTAAATATTCTGAACCCGTCGGTTTCAATTATGGTGCCCTCTATAACCGAAGAAAGTTTTATTTTATCATGCTTTCCCTCAACGATTATGACTTTATCGGTCTTTATCATTTTATCGTCCCCATAATTTTAACGCAGAGCTCCTCGATAACGAGCTTGGGTTTAACTCGGCTTCCTTTAAGGTCGCTTTCTGCCTCTATTATCATTTTCAAGATCTTTTCAACCGTTTTTTTATCATAAAGAGCGGAGTTTCTTCTCGCTTTATTTATAACAAATTCGCGGTTTTTATATCCTTTAAAATCAGAAAGAATATCAGCATTATTCTTTTTTGAAACCGATGCACACAAAACCAGGTAGATATCATAAAAGGCAGAATATATAGCACTTAAAATAACGGTTGGCTTAACCTTCATAAACATAAGCCTGTCGAGCTCTTTTAAGACCTGGGCGCGATTCTTCGTAACAACGAACGAGGCAAGGTCATACCTCGAAGCAGAGGTTGATTTTGCGCAAACCTCTTTCGCGTCGTTTTCCGAAAACTTGCCGTCGGAGTAATGCCTTATTTTCTCTATCTCGTTATTAACAAAGCCTATCTCTCCGTTAGAGTTTTTAACAACGTATTCCGCCGCCTTATAATCTATTTCAATACTTGCTTTTTGAAGCTCCGAAATAACGTATTTTATAAGCCAGGGCTCGTCCTTTAACGAAAAATCTACCACCGTTCCCTGTTTATTTAAAAGGGTATAAAGCTTCTTATCCGAAGCCTTTTCCTTAACACAGAGTTCCTCGGTCTGATAATAAAACACGACAACTGCCGTTTCGGGAATATCCGAAAGAACCTCAGAAAGTTCCCCGAACGCCTTTTCGCCGAGCTTTGATGCGATAGGATCAATTACCAGAACAAACCTTTTTTCTGCAAACACGGGAAGCATATCTATCTCTTCGGAAAGCCTTTTGACCGAAAAGTCAGAACCCATTATAACCGAACGGTTAAAGGTTTCATTATCGCCGATAACGCGTTTCTGAAAGCGCTTCATATAGAGGCTTTTCTGATAGTTCTCCTGCCCGTAAACAAGATATAAATTCCCATAGGTTCCGTTTTTTATCTGATTAAAAAAATCTTTATCCGTTATCACCGACATGCGCTTTCACCCCCGTTATCTTAACTTTTCCGTTTTTCTCGGCAAGTCTATAAATTCCGTTTCCTATATAGATTTTGCCGCTATCCCTATTATAATTTATTTCCCCTTTATTTTCAATACCCGACCGATAAATCGCGAATTCTTCCCCATTGTCTACGGTAATCTTAACAATAAAGCCGTCTGACTCTTCGTTCACATCCGCATAGAACCCATCAAAATACACCCTCGGTTTACCGTCCATAAAAACAAGACCGTCTACCGCCACCTCGCTATAAAGTTTGGCTTCAAGCCCTGCTGATTTTTGGAGCATAGCCTTCACGTCTTCGTTCGAAGCGGTTAACGTTTTTATATCATTATTCCCGCTTATTTGTTTCGCCGCAGATAATGAAAATCGGTTATTTTCTTGAATATGAAGAAGGCTGATCTCGCTAATTCCATGAGAACGCAAAAAAGAACTTATGTTATATCCGCTTGATTTGTTTGCTGCTCCGAAACAGTGTGCCTCTTCATCTGTTATGCAAACAAGAGAGCAAAAGTCTCCTTCGGAGAGCATATAGATGGCATCTCGTTTTCGCTCTCGCTCTTCAATTAACCCTGTGCCAAAGGACAAGGCTGTCATTCCTGCTAAAACACCTGATAAAATCTTGTTTCTGCGGGTTCTTTTTCTCATAAGAACAAACACAAGCACTACCGCTAACAAAACTCCGATCTTGGCTCCGACCGAAACCGTTTTAACGCTTAGCGAAACGCCGGAAAAGAGGTCTGCCATAAATAAAACTGCCTTAAGGCACACTCCCGTTACAATACCCACCAGTTTTGCGAACACCGGAAGCTCCAAAACGTAGAAAAGCGAAAAGGCCATTCCGCTATACACTAAAGGTGTTATAAGAAAGGAAATGAACAGATTTGCTACCGCTGAAATCACGTTTATTTCTTCAAAAAACAACATAGACGCAGGTGCCGAGAAAACCACCGCAGAGAAAGAGGGAGCCAAAAACGTAAGCACCTTTTCGGTGCGGTCGCCTATTTTCTCATTTGTCCTTAGTTCCAGAATTCTGTCGGTAGAATAAATAATTCCAAAGGTAGAAAGCGCCGATAGCGCAAGTGACGGATCAAATACCGCATAAGGATTAAACATCAGAATTAACGTTACTGCCAGGCCTAATGAATTAAGTGAGTCGTTTTCCTTATTAATTATCGTGCCGATATTCATAATAATGAGCATAATACCCGCCCTTACGGCAGACACCGAAAACCCTGTCAGGAAAATATAAAAAAGAATTCCCAAAAGGGTTATAAGTGCTGAAAGACGACGGTTTGTTTTGAGGAAAAAGCTCAAAAGGAGATATATAAACCCAGTAACTATCGACATATGCAGCCCCGAAACGTTTATGAGATGAGAATACCCCGCCGCAGTTAGTTTTTCTTTAACTTCATCCGGCACCGAGCTTTTGTTGTTAACGATTATTCCGCACAAAAGTCCGCCCTCTTCACCCGTAAAAGAAGACGAAATTCCTTCGGTTATTCTGCCTTTAAGTTTTCCGAAAAACTTTTGCAGAGGGTCTTCCCCTAAAACGCTGCAATTATCGGTCTCAAACGAAATACTGATTCCTTTCGCATAGTTTTGCCGTTTTGCATTATAAAAAAGGCTGTTTTCTATAGGGTTTACCTCGCCAACGGAAGAAATTTTATCCCCAATTTCAACCCCGAGTCCATCAACCGAGTAAACGTAAGCCGAGGTGTTTAAATCTTTCCCGTTAACACTCTTAACATTAACGGTATACCTGTATCCGTAAGCGTTAGCCTCGGGCCCGTCGGTAACCGTCCCAACAAAGCGGACGTTTCCAAAAAGCGCTTCGGAAGGACTTATAACCGTATGATATTTCAGTAAAAAAGAAAGAGAAGCCGCAAAAACGAAGAACCCCACAATAATGAGGCGCTCGAATTTCGGCTTCTTTAAAACAGAAAATATAACTGTAACTGCCGCGCCTGACGCCATTAGAATTATCGCGGCAAAAAGAGGAAGACCCGAAAGAAGCAAACACACGGCGGCAAACAAAATGCCTGACGTTAGCATTACCCTCACTTTTATCTTCCTCTCTGAGAATCATTTAAAAAATAGCGGAAGCGGCTCAAGATAGATTATGTCGTCTCTGTCTTTAGCATCGCCCTCTGCGAGAACGGTCGCATTTGCGGCAACCTTTCCTCCCGATTTTTCCACAAGACTCTGAATAGCCGAGAGCGACTCACCGGTTGAAACAACGTCGTCAACAATGAGAACTCTTTTGCCTTTAAGTTCTTCTACGTCCGACGACGAGAGATAAAGCTTCTGCTCTTTCTCGGTGGTTATAGATTTAACCTTTATCTCGATAGGGTCGGTCATATAAAGCTTAAGGCCCTTTCTCGCAACGATATATTTTACCCCCGACTGCCTTGCCATCTCGTAGGCTAATGGAATACCCTTCGACTCCGCAGTTATAATGATATCAAACTCGGGACATTTCTTTAAAAGCTCTTCCGAGACCTTAACGGTTAGCTCAACGTCAGAAAACATTATAAATCCCGCAATATCAAGCTTTTCGTTAACGGGGCAGATGGGAAGAGCTCTTTTGAGCCCCGCTATCGTCATTTCATAATACTTTCTCTCAGACATTTTTACATATCCTCGCTTAATGCCTTTCCTCCTAAGAGGTGGAAATGAAGATGCCTTACCGACTGTCTGCCGTCTTCACCGCAGTTTGTTACCACTCTGAAGCCGTTAACAAGTCCTAAGTCTTTGGCGATGGTAGCCGCCGCATTAAATACCGCACCAGAAATATCCTCTCTGCCACAAAGATGCGCCGCCGACTCAATATGCTCCTTAGGAACGATCAAAACGTGCACGGGCGCCTTTGGAGCAATGTCGTTGAAGGCCAAGATCTTATCGTCTTCATAAACCTTGCTGCAAGGAATTTCACCTGCAATTATTTTACAAAACAAACAATCCATATTTTTCTCCTATATATTCTTTTCAACGATATCCTTAAAGCCTTCGAGCACCTTTTCGGCCTCTCCAACCTTACTGAATCCGCCCATAGCGCTATCAGGTCTTCCGCCGCCCGAACCGCCGAGAAGAGCGGCTACCTCGCGAACGAGCTTACCTGCATTAGCGCCCTTTGCAACTGCATCCTTACCGCAAACAACGAGAATGTTTCCCTTTTCCCCGTCGATACCAGCAAGAGCCGCAACCGCGAGAGCATCCTTGTCACGAACCTTATCGCCAAGCGAACGAAGTGTTGCAACACCCGCGCCCTTTGCAACTGCAAACGAAACGTTAACGCCCTTAACCGAAACCGTCTTCATATCGGCAGTCTGGGAAGAAGCAAGTTTTTCCTTGAGAGCAGAAAGCTCTTTTTCTACCGTTTTAACCTCGGCACCGAGAGCGTTTATCTTCTCGGGTATTTCCGAAACCGAGTTAGCCTTCAAGGAAGCCGCCGCCTTACTTAAAATACCCTCGTTTTCATAGATCTTCTTAAGAACGTTCTTTCCGGTTATAGCCTCAATTCTTCTAACGCCTGCCGCAACGGAAGACTCCTTTAAAATCTTGAAAAGACCTATCTTCGCAGTGGAATCTATATGGGTTCCGCCGCAGAACTCCATCGACCTGTCCGAAATTTTGCAAACGCGAACAACGTCGCCGTATTTTTCTCCAAACAGTGCCATAGCGCCGAGCTTTTTAGCCTCTTCTATGGGCATCTCGTTAACGGTAACGGGAATTGCCTCGAATATAGCCTCGTTAACAAGCTCTTCAACACGTCTTATCTCCGTGTCGGTCATCGCCGAGAAATGAGTGAAATCGAGACGGCAAACGTTTTCATCAACCATCGAACCTGCCTGATGAACGTGGTCGCCGAGAACACTCCTTAAAGCCGCCTGCAATAAATGGCAGGAGGTGTGGTTTCTCATAACCGCGGTTCTCTTTTCTTTATCAATCTGAGCCGTTACGGAGTCGCCAACCGAAATTTCTCCCTCAACTATTGCGCCGATATGAACAAAGTGACCCGTCTTGGTCTTTTTGCAGTCGTCTACTGTGAACACGCCAACCTTCGAGAATATCTTACCGCTGTCGCCCGTCTGACCGCCCATCTCCGCATAGAAGGGTGTTTTATCGAGAACGATCTGACCAACTTCACCTGCCGAAATGGACTCTACCAAAGCGCCGTCCTTAACAATAGCCTTAACCTTAACTTCGCATTCAAACTCACTGTATCCAACGAATTCCTCGGTATCCTCAAGGCTACCTAAAACGTCGTCCTCCCAAGCGAAATCGCCGAGAGCCGCACGGGCCTCTCTTGCCCTTTTCTTCTGGTCTTCCATAGCACTGTTGAATTCATCGGTATTAAGAGAAAGCCCCTTCTCCGAAAGGATCTCCTCAATTAAATCAAGCGGGAAACCGAAGGTGTCGTAAAGGCGGAACGCCTCTTCGCCCGACATTACCTTCTCGCCGTTTTTCTCCATCTTCTCGATCTGTTCCGAAAGAAGCGCCATGCCGCCCGAAATGGTCTTTGCAAACCTTTCTTCCTCAGTCTTTATAACCTTGATGATATAGTCGCGGTTCTCAACAAGGTTAGGATAAGCCGACTCGTTTTCCTTAATAACGGTTTCACAAACTTTATAAAGGAAAGGCTCTTCTATGCCGAGAAGCAGTCCGTGACGTGCCGCACGGCGAAGAAGTCTTCTGAGAACGTAGCCTCGGCCTTCGTTCTGAGGTAAAATTCCGTCGCTTACCATAAACACGGTGGAACGGATATGGTCGGTGATAACACGGAGCGAAACGTCGGTCTTTTCGTCCTTTTTATACTCGACACCTGCAATGGTGCTAATATGCTTCATTATGTTTTGAACGGTGTCAACCTCGAAGAGATTGTCAACCCCCTGCAGAATACAAGCAAGTCTTTCAAGACCCATACCTGTATCTATATTGGGCTTCTCAAGGCGTGTGTAGTTACCTTCACCGTCGTTATCAAACTGCGAGAAAACGAGGTTCCAGAACTCAACGAATCTGTCGCAGTCGCATCCAACCGCGCACTCGGGTCTGCCGCAGCCCTTCTCTACTCCGCGGTCGAAATAGATCTCAGAACAAGGGCCGCAAGGACCTGCACCGATCTCCCAGAAGTTGTCCTCTTTACCAAGACGAACTATTCTCTCGGGGTCAACGCCGACCTCTTTGGTCCAGATCTCAACTGCCTCATCATCGTCCTCGTAAACCGAAACCCAGAGTCTGTCAACGGGAAGCTCTATTTCCTTTGTTATGAATTCCCAAGCCCAACGGGTCGCCTCATGCTTGAAATAGTCACCAAACGAGAAGTTTCCGAGCATCTCGAAATATGTTCCGTGACGCGCCGTCTTTCCAACCCTCTCAATATCGGGAGTTCTGATACATTTCTGGCAGGTCGTAACCCTTCTTCTCGGAGGGGTTTCAAGTCCTAAAAACCATTTTTTCATAGGAGCCATACCCGAGTTTATAAGGAGAAGGCTGTTATCTCCCTGAGGAAGCAGCGGGAAAGACGCAAGTCTTAAGTGCTCCTTTTTCTCGAAAAACGATAGATATTTTTCTCTGACCTCGTTAAGTCCTGTCCATTCCATAATGATCTCCATTCTGCCGCTTTTTGCAGCGATAAATTAAATTACAAAAAAATATAAGCCCTCGCCCCAATGGGACGAAGACTTCTTCGCGGTACCACCCAAATTGCAGAGAAAACTCCCTGCCTCTTTGACCCCCTTAACGCGAGGGACACGCCTTGTTTTGCAAGGGACTCGCGGGACAGCCGCGGCAAATCCATCGGTATAAGGCTCACACCAACCACCTTTTCTCTGCATCCTCTGATTTTTGCCCGATTCCCGTTCAACGCCGTTTCGGTATTACAGAGTAATTATATACAAAAAATTATTCTTTGTCAATAGACTCTAAACCCTCAATTTTTTCGCATATCTCCTTAAAAACGGGACCGCAGGTAACGCTCCCCGAAACACCGTCCTCGCAGACAATAGCAATGGAATACTTCGGAAACGAAGCAGGATAAAACCCGCAGAACCAAGCGTTTATTATCTGTTCACCGTTTTCTTTAAAGCGCCCCGTTTCCGCCGACCCCGTCTTACCCCCTGCATCGTCACAGTCGGGTCTTGCGGGTGACCCCGTTCCCTCTAAAACCGCGCTTATCATAAGCTGCTTTACCTTGGCGGCGGTGGTGGCGGAAAACGCCCTTGTGAAACCGGCTTCTGCAAAGGTCTTTAAAAACCCTTCGCCCGAACTGTCGGCGTAACCTTTAACCAAAATCGGCTCGGGACAGTTGCCCGAATTAACGACCGCCGAAACGACCGCCGCCATCTGAACGGGCGTTGCCGAAAGTGAGCCCTGCCCGAAACTGAAATTGGCAAGGTCACCGTTATTTTTAATGTCCTCGGCGGTCGGGAGATATCCCGCTTCGCCTAAATACGCCTTTCCAAACCCCAGATTTTCCGCAATTTTTCTTATTGAAGAGAACCCGAGCCGTTCCCCGAGCTTTATAAAAAACGGGTTGCAGGACTCTTCCATCGCCCCTTTCATATCGAGTTTTCCATGACCTGAAAGCTTGTGGCACCTGAAAACCGTGTCCTCCATCGAAACCTTACCCTCACATATATAACTCTCGTCAACCCCGTTTTCAATCGCCGCGGCGCACATAACTATCTTAAAAACCGAACCAATGCTAAAAGAGGTGAAGGCGCGGTTTATAAAGGGGGAATCGGGAGACGAAGCCGCTTCGGACAGATTATGAACGTCAAGACTCGGGAAAGAAGCCGAAGCCAACAACTCCCCGCTATATGGGTCCATTATCACTATCGCACCCTTTTTCATCTTCGCTCCCGCCTCTTCGGCGATTTTTTGAATATCTCTGTCAAGCGTCAGAACCACCCCGCCGCCTCTTTCCCCCGTAACCGTCGTTACGGGTTCGGTGCCCTCTAAAAAAACACCGTTTGCGTTCACCGAATAAGAAATATCCACCCTCTCTCCCGTCTGCTTTAAATAATCGTTATAGCTTTTTTCTATTCCCGTTACTCCTTCACCGGCGTCGTTGGTATAGCCGATTATATGGGAAGCAAGCATCTCTTCGGGATATCTCTTAAAATAGGAAAATACCGTAACGCCCGAAGCCGCAGAAGCCTTCTCTTCGCAACTTGTTAAAAATGGCTTCCCCGAGGCTACGAGCGCAGAAAGTTCGGATGCTCTTTCGATAGGGAAATATTCAAAAAAAGCGCCGTCGGTGTCCCCCGGTAGCACCGCCGCCGAATAGACCTCTTCGGTGTTAACAAGCTTTTTAAAGTTTCGGTCGTAAATATTCGCCCTCATTTTGTAAGCCGTCAAGGTGTAGGTCATCTGTCCCTCGACCGCGTCTATCAGATTTTCACTGCCCGAAAGGTTTGCCACGCGAAAATATAGCCCCGATAGCAAAATCACCTGAACCGTAAAAAGTGCAACTATTCTTTTCTTCATTTTGATCACCAATTATATTTTTGACCGAAAACAAAAAAGTATAAATTTTTTTGAAGATAATATACTATATAAAAACACCGCCGCCAAAAACTGCGGTAATAAGGAGCGTTTGTTATGAAGAATAAAAAATATTTTTTCCTTAGCGCAGTTTTCACCGCCGCGCTGGGCACCTTTCTGCACTTTCTCTTTGAGCTTAGCGGTAAAGCGCGTATATTTGCACTTTTTTCCTCTGTTAACGAAAGCGTTTTCGAGCATTTAAAACTTCTTTTCTGGCCCTTTTTCATAACCGTTATTATCGGCTTTTTCGTCTTGGAGCATAAAAAACGCATTCTTCTCCCCGCCGCCCTGTCGGTCTTTTTAGGAATGTTTTTTATCCCTGCCGTCCATTTCACCTATAAAGCATTCTTAGGAAAAAGTTTCCCCTTTATAGATATCCCCCTTTTCTACCTCGCCGTTATACTGTCCTACCTTCTCTTCTATATCCTCTATAAAAACGGAGTCGGCGGCGGAAATATCGGTGCCTTCTTGGGATTTTCCATTTTTGCTCTTATCATATTTTCTCTGATTTATTTCACCGTTAACCCGCCCCACACCGAAGCCTTTCTCGACCCCACCACTAACACCTTCGGAATAAAATAAAAGAAGAACGACTCGCCGGGGGAGCGAGTCGTTCTTCTTTGTTAAAAAGGGGGGTAAGGGGTTATTTATTTTAACAGAGTTTTTCTCCGCTAAAACCAAGCTTAAACCGCAGAATTGGTCGCCGCCTCATAGGGCACCGTTATTGAAAACTCGATGGTATCTTTGTGTTCGATCTTTTTAAAATCTGCATCTATTCCTGCGGTGTGCATAACGTCAACCGCTTTATGTATCGTGTTAACAAAAAGCCTGACGTCTTTTACGTATATAATAGGTTTCTTTCTTTTCTTGTGGCTTAAAAATTCGTTTATCATTCTCTCGGTCTGCGAAACGTTGAGCTTTCTCTTTCTTATCTCTTCGATTGCGCAAAGCCTGTCCGTCGAGCTGTTAAGCCTTATAAGCGCTCTCGCGTGTCGTTCGGTAAGGCCCGAGTCGATTATCAGTTCCTGCTCGAACGGCGTTAAATTGAGAAGCCTTATTTTATTGGCAAGTGCCGGTTGCGACATTGAAAGTTTTTTCGCCGCTTCCTCTTGGGTAACGCCCCATTCGGTTATAAGCGCCTTAATTGCGGCGGCGGTCTCAAACGGGTTAAGGTCCGATCGCTGAAGATTTTCAATAAGGGCAAATAAAGCCGACTCTTCCTCGGTTGCCGAAACAACTATCGCAGGGATCTTAACAAGCCCCGCCATCGCCGAAGCCCTCAGTCTGCGCTCACCCGATATCAGTTCATATCCGCCGAGAAGACGCTTTACCGTTATGGGCTGAATCAGCCCGTTTTCCTTAATGCTCTGAGACAATTCTTCAAGTTCATTAGGATCAAAATGCCGCCTCGGTTGGCTCTTGTTCGGAACTATCTCCGAAATCGGCAGTAAGTATACCTTTGATACAACGGGGGAATTTCTTTTCATTTTTCATCTCTCCGACCTGTCCCCTCGTTACCCTGCCGCTTCCTTTATCTGTATATTATCACATATTTTACCATTTGAAAAGCATAACATTTCCTCAGATTTTCACCTTTTCCCTCTTTTTGCGACGCATCACAACGGATTCTTCTTGATTTTTGAATAAATCCTCGGATATTTTGTTGAAACCTGCGAAATCTTTTTAATTAAAACTATATTTCTTTTTGAACCGTCGGGAAGTGTGAACTCCCTTATTTCTGAAAGTTTGCCGCCTAAAACCGAAATTGCCTTACCCGCGCCCTTTATTTCCTCGGTAATATCGGGGCCCTTAAGCGCGGCAAAAACACCGCCGACCCTGACGAGCGGCAGACAAAGTTCGCAAAGTTCTCGCATCTCCTTAACGGCACGGGCCGTTACAACGTCGAAGCCTTCGCGGTATTCTTCCCGTCTTGAAGCCTCTTCGGCCCTTATATGAACCGCTTCAAAATTTGTTGCGGTCTTTTCGGAAAGCTGTTTTAGAAACTCCACCCTTTTGCCGTTGGGCTCAATGGCGGTAAGAAAAGCACCGTCGTTTAGTATCGCGAACGGAACACCGGGGAAACCCGCGCCCGAACCAACGTCGGCTATTTTTACGTTTTTGTCCACGCAAAGAGAAAGAAGCAGAGAATCGAGAAAATGCTTCGTTTCTATCTCTCCGTCCTCAACTATAGCGGTGAGATTTACCTTTTCGTTATATTCCTTTAAAAATTCGGCATAAACAGAAAACCTCTCAAGCTTTTCTTCAGAAAGTTCTATCCCGAACTCTGCCGCCTTTTTATTTAATCTCTGCTTATCTATCATTTTTAAACTCCTTAGTTTTTCTGTGTCCAGAGTATAACACAAAACCAAAAGCGAGAGCTTTTGTGTGCGATGGCCTTCGGGTGCCGTTCGTCACCGTAGCGGCGTTCCACCGCCGCCGGATAATGTTATTATAACACAGTTTAATTCTTTTGTCGATATTTAAGTTGTGCTATTGAAAAAATCTGAAAATGCAGTATAATAGGTTGGTAACAAAAAAAGAGGGATCAAAAGTGAAAGAGCAAAACAGTTTTAAAAAAGGAATAATCGACGGGCTTCCTATCTGCATCGGCTATCTTTCGGTGTCGTTCGCGTTCGGAATTTTCGCCGTCGGGAACGGTCTTTCGGTTATAGAAGCCGTTTTAATATCAATGACTAACCTGACTAGCGCAGGGCAACTCGCCGCAGTTCCCATAATCTGCGGCGGTGGCAGTTTTATTGAACTTATGATAAGCCAACTCGTTATCAACTCCCGCTATTCTCTGATGTCGGTCTCGCTTTCTCAGAAGCTCGGCAGCAGCGTTAAAATGCTCGACCGTTTTCTGATTAGCTTCGGAAATACCGATGAGATCTTCGCCGTTGCCACCTCTAACAAAGAGTCGGTGGGGAAAAAATATATGTTTGGCCTTATCCTTACGCCCTACGTCGGCTGGGCGAGCGGCACCCTCTTGGGAGCAGCCGCAGGGTTTATATTGCCCGAAATCATCATAACCTCTCTTGGCGTTGCTATCTACGGAATGTTTATCGCCATCGTAACCCCCGTTTTAAAGGAAAACCGCGCGGTCGCGGCGGTAGTCGTGATAAGCATCGTTCTCAGTTGTATGTTCAGATTCCTCCCCCTTTTTAACAGTGTTCCAAGCGGCTTCGTGGTAATAATCTGCGCAGTTCTCGCGAGTGCATTGATGGCTGTTATTGCCCCCGTAGAAAGTGAGGGTGAGTAGTATGCCGAGTATGAAATTTCTTCTTTATCTTTTAGTTATGGCAGGGGTCACCTACCTTGTCAGAATGATCCCCTTGGTGCTCGTTAAGAAAAAGATAAAGAACCGCTTTATTATATCTTTTCTGTATTACGTTCCCTATTCTGTTTTGACCGTTATGACCATTCCCGGCGTTTTCTATGCAACGGGATCTGTCTTCACCGCCGCAGTCGGCTTTGTGGTGGCGGTCGTTTTGTCGCTCTTTAAGCAGAGTCTTGTAACGGTGGCGCTGATGAGCTCCCTCGGCGTTTTAATTGCCGAAGTGTTGTCAAAGCTTATCTGAAACAAAAACTATTGAAAAAGTTTCGGTTTTAGGTTACAATAGTGTTAATACAGTAAAATGAAAGGAGCAAAGAAATGTTCCAGATAAAAAAAAGAAGCCCCGATGGCGCAGAACAGAGAAAGCGCAGAACAGGCACCCGAATAGTCAAGGCAGACAGTGAAGACTATTTGAGGGTCGAATCGGAGAAAAAGGCTTCCAAGGCGCCCAAAAAAGAAAAGAAACCGAAGGATAAAAAGCCCCTCGGCAGACGCCTCACCGCCCTTCTCGGTGGCGCATTTATCGTGTTTGCGATCATTGGAATTATCTCAACGGGAACGGGGCTTGTCCGTCTCGTTGGTAATATAATAAACGAAAACTCCAGAAAAAACAGATATGAGGAGTTTCTGACCCCCATAGTTATGCTCGACCCCGTTTATTTCGAGAGTTCGGCAAAAGCGGGTCAGTCCTTCCTTATCCAGTCGTCTATCTGGTATCTCGTTTATAACAACGGAACCGATTATTATTATATCGACGACGTTGGAAACGTTGCGATCCCCGCAAGTGACGTTGAGGTTGCCGCAACCAAGATATTCGGTAAAGGCGTAGAACTTGTTCACCAGTCGGTCGGCGACGTTACCAATATAACGAGTTATATTGAGGACACCGATACCTACCACCTTCCCGTTTCAACAGGATATAATATTTATACCCCCATCGTTCACGATATAAGCAAATCGGGAGACACCATAACCCTGACGGTCGGCTACCTGCCGCCAAGCCCCAACTGGGGAGATGACCGTCTTGTCTCGGCAAAACCCGATAAATTTGCTTACTACGTTGTTAAAGAGGACGCAGACGAAATGAACCTTATCGCAATCAAGGAAATGTCCTCCGAACAGCAACTCGCCCTCATCGCAGAATACGAGAAATAATAAAAAACTGCGTTCGTTACCGAACGCAGTTTTTGTGTTTTACCTTTTTGCTCTATTGTTCCTTATGAAAACTAAATAATAAAAAAATACTAACAAAGACCATATCAGCTCTATAATTGACAATGCGATGATTCCCCAGGTTAATTGTGTTGACTGTTCTTTGTTATAGTTCTGCATCGAACAGTATATATGTTCTTCGTCGAAAATTTCTACAGCGTATTTTGCTACACCAAATCCTACAAATTTTTCCTGATATCTAATTGTTATTTTCTTGTCTTTAAAATCATCAAACACAAAATTATCAGGAAAACTCATTAATCTTGGCACTATTTGATATTTTTCAGATTCAGAACAAATGCTTGCTTTTCTACCCCCTTTAAGAACACGAATATACTCTACTTGTTCAACTATAAATGTAGTTGTATTTGTATTCTCGACAGTTGCTTGTCTTCTTTGGTGTATTGTTAGCAAAAAATTATAAACAATCAAAACTTGAATCAGCACAATTATAACTATGCGTCTAATATGTTTTCTTTTCCTCATACTCACTATATCCATCTATAATTTTATTTGTATACCGGGATAAAAATTTATTATTACCCAAACAAGCTAAATCTTCAAGCTAGCTTACAGAATATATTGTTTTGCTCAACACAGAGAACCGTCCTCTATGTTTCTTACCCTGTGTTACGAGATTATTTCTATTGCCCCAACACAATGAATATCTCCATTAATTCTAACAAGTATCCATTTACCGTCAGCCATAGGATATACACAATCAAACCCATATGCCGAAAGAAATGTTTTGTAAGGACAAGCAATATCTAACACATCGTTAAATGTTGATTCCCCTACAATTAAAGATTCAAAATTCTCCATTGTGAAATATGGGCCCGAATATTCTTGTTCTTCAAAAGAATATCCCGATACTAAACCTTCATTCCTGCTATTATTACCCTCAGTGGTTTTCACAGGTTCACAGGCGGATGTAATAAAAATCATTATAGATAATAATGAAACGACGATACCTGGTTTCATTTTTTCCTCCTATTTAGTTATCGCAAAATATCGTATGTCACTGTTATAAAAATTTTCGGACTTCCTGTTATAACAATCTTACCCGTTATCTTATATAACCGCATCTATTGCATATTTATCCCAATAAACACCATACGCCGTATAGGTATATGATACCAATAAATCGCTCGAATTGTCAAGTATACCGATAACGTCGTCCTTAGCACTCGGCAAAGAGAAAAGTTGCGAAAACTTAACCACCCTATATAAGGACTAAACTATCCTATCCAACACAAAACTATCTATATGCTCGGTTCCGTTTTTGCAACTTTCGAGACAAAAACCCAACCCTGCACGGATATTCCGTGCAGGGTTGGGTTAGATGGATATTATGCGTTTGCTCAACACAGAGAACCGTCCCCTGTGTTTCTTGCCCTGTGTTACGAGATTATTTCTATTGCACCAACACCTGTTGTTCCTTCTACTACTTATCCAACCGAAGTCGTGAGCGTTTTGCCAAGATACAAGCTCATAAAATATTTTGTTAAGCCCTCGATTTCTTTATACTAAATCCTTCTCTACCCTATTATCTCTTCTATTTTTCTTTTAAGCTCTGCGACGGGGAGTCCCACGACCGAGAAATAGTCGCCGTTTATACCTTTAACAAGGGCCGAGCCTTTGCCCTGGATCCCATACGCTCCTGCTTTGTCAGCCCATTCATTCGTGGCGATATACCACTCTATATCCTCTTCGCTGAGCGGGTAAAACTCGACCTCGGTGGAAACCGAAAAGGTCATTTTTCTGTCCTTATAAAAAAGAGCGCATCCCGTTATAACGCGGTGAGTCTTTCCCGAAAGGACCGTGAGCATCTCTCTCGCTTCCTTTTCGTCCCTCGGTTTTCCGAGCATTCTTTCCCCGTAAAACACCGCGGTGTCCGCCCCGATAACAAGGTCATTGGGGCATTTTTCTCTGACCGCTGCCGCCTTTATTTCGGCTAAAAATTCGGGCGCCGAAAAGGGATCTATGCCCTCGGGCAAAATTTCCTCTGCGTCCGACACGCGCACCGTAAACCTATCGGCAATAAGTCCTAAGAGTTCTTTTCTCCTTGGCGACGCCGAAGCTAAAACTATCTCCATCAGTTTTTCTCCTTCTTAGGCTTTGCCGAAGCAAAGGGCGATGCGTCCGCCGCCTTTTTGAGTTCCTTGTTGGAAAGGTGGGTGTATATTTCCGTGGTTCCAACGTTGGCGTGACCCAAAAGCTCCTTGAGCACTAAAATGTCAACGTTTGAGTGCTGGTAAAGCATTGTTGCAGCGGTGTGGCGAAGCTTATGAGGCGAAAGTCCTCTATGCCCAAGGCCGCAGGACTTAAGGATTTCTTCGGTTATCTGTTCAACCCTTCTTCCCGTTATTCTGGTTCCGAAACGGCCCAAAAACAAGGCGTTTTTATCCTTTATCTCCTTTTTGCCACGAGCCCGAACCTCTAAATAACGGTCGATCGCCTGGGCGCAGGCATCGTTAAGATAAACTATTCTCTCCTTATGTCCCTTACCTAAAAGGCGAAGGCTGACCCCCTCGGGACCTCTTCTTATATCCGAAAGATTAATTCCTACAAGCTCGGAAAGGCGCATTCCGCAACTCAAGAAAAGCACCATCATGCAGAAATCTCTCTCGGGCTCACTCGTTGAAACGTTATGAAGCACCTCGTAACTCTCCTCGAGCGTTAAATACTTCGGAAGACTCTTTTTAAGGGTCGGTATTTCGAGTTCTTTGGTCGGGTCGTCCTCAAAAAGACCTGCCTTAACGGTGCAGTATTTATAAAATCGGCGGAGCGAGGAAGCCTTTCTCGCCCTCGTTTTCGCGTTATTGCTTCTCTCCGACGAAACGTAATGAAGATATTCATATATATCGGCAAGTTTAGCGTTTTTAACGTAATCTATCGGCATATTCGAAACGTCGATATCGTCCTTTTCCATATCCGCGCCCGTATTCTTGCAGTAAAGAAATCTGAGGTATAACTTTAAATCAACGTAATAAGCCTCAACCGTTTTGGGCGAACGGTTGAGAATGGTTTCCATATAAAAAAGAAAATTCTTTAAATATTCAGGACAGGTGCTTAAATGCTGCTTATTCATCAGTTTCTCTTTCCTAATTCATCTATTATCGTTCTGAGCGCCCGAAAATCTTTCTTGGCTTCGGGCAAAAGGTTCATATTTCGAAGTATTGCGGCGGGGTGGAAAACAGGAAAATAGATAACCCCGTCTTTATAATATCCGTTACCGTGCTGACGGGTCATTCTGAAGTCTTCCCCGAGAAAATGGATAGCCGATATCCTTCCGACAAGCACGATAACCTTCGGCGAAATGAGTTCTATCTGCTTATGGAGATAGTTTTCGCAACTCTTTATCTCCGCGTCTTCGGGGTCGCGGTTATAGGGCGGACGGCATTTTAAGATGTTTGCGATATAAACGTTCTTTTTTCTCGAAAATCCCGCTTCCTCTAAGAGACGGTCAAGAAGTTTTCCTGCCGCGCCAACAAATGGCTCTCCCTCTTTATCCTCGTTTTCTCCGGGCGCCTCGCCGATGAGCATCACCTTAGAAGACGGAACCCCCGTTCCGAAAACAACGTTAATTCTTGACTTGGAAAGTCCGCACTTTTCACAATTGGCGCACTCCGATTTAAGCATTTCAAGTTCTGTGCTCATTTTTTCACCGCCTTTTTTGTAATTTTATCATATATTTCTCCATTTTTCAATTTTCTGCTATTGAAAAATGGAGTTGTTTGTTATAAAATGTTAATGGAATAATTTTTATAAGGAGATTTTTGAAATGGAAAACAAAATTTTAATTGAAACCTCTGCAAGACACGTTCATATCACCGAAGAAGCGCTTGAGATCCTTTTCGGAAAAGGTGCAACCTTAACACCTAAAAAAGATCTTTCTCAGCCCGGTCAGTATGCCGCTTGCGAGCGCGTTGATATCGTTGGACCCAAGAGAACCCTTTCGGGAGTTTCCATTCTCGGACCCACAAGAAAAGCAACCCAGGTTGAAATTTCTTTGACAGATGCTCGTAGCATCGGTGTTTCGGCTCCCATTCGCGAGTCGGGCGACGTTAAGGGAAGCGCTCCCTGCAAGATCGTAGGACCTATGGGTGAGATTGAGATTTCTGAAGGCGTTATCGCCGCTAAGAGACATATTCACCTCGATCCCGCTTCGGCTGAAAAGTTCGGCGTTTCGGATGGCGAAACCGTTTCTGTTAAGGTTGAAACCGATGGCAGAAGCCTCGTTTTCGGCGACGTTGCAGTCAGAGTTAATCCTAACTTTGCACCCGCTATGCATATCGATACCGACGAATCCAACGCTGCAGGTATTGCAGGTGTGGTTTACGGCGATATCATAAAATAAAGAGTTACCTTTCTGAAGGCGGCAGGTTTTCCTGCCGCTTTTTTTCTGCCTGCATTTTAGAAAACGCGCAGCCGCAGTAGTCCTGACGGTATAAAGAATGCTCCTTCGAAAGCTCGATAGAGCGCTTATATCCCTCTTTTTTCTTAAAGTCGGAATAGAGATACGCCACGCCGTATTCACCCGCAAGGCGCTCTCCTATCTCGTTTAACTTCTCTGCATTCTTATAAGGGCTCACCGATAACGTGGTGGTGAAATAATCATACCCCTCGCGCCGCGCAAGACTTGCCGTTTTGCGAAGCCGCATTTCATAGCATCGAAAGCAGCGAACGCCGCCCTCTTCTTCTTTTTCGAGTCCCTCGCTCATTTTAAGGAAGCGGTGGTGATCGTATTCCCCTTTTATAAGGTTCGCCGGGGTTCCGAGCTCTGAGTTGAGCCGTTTCAGTTCCTCGAACCTTTTCAGGAATTCCTCTTCGGGAGAAATATTCGGGTTATAGAAAAAGAGAGTGATATCGAAAAATTCGCAAAGCTTTTCGAGAACCGACGAAGAACAGGGTGCGCAACAAACCTGCAACAAAAGGGTGGGTTTGCGCCCCGATTTTTTTATTAACTTTATCTCATTTTCCATCAATTTTTGATAATTTTTATTCATTTTTTACCCCTTGGATCAACGAAAAGAGTGGTCTGATCGGTGTAGATAACCCTGCCGGGCGCCGCCCCCGACGGCTTCTTAACAAACTTTCTAAAGGTCCAGTCCACCGCGACCTTACCCGCCTCGCGCCCCGAAGAATTCGCCGCGGCAAGTGTTGCCGCCTCAAAAATGGCGGTGTCCGTTATCTCTCTGCCGTCCGACCGAATTATAACGTGCGAACCGGGGATATCCTTCGCGTGAAGCCAGATATCCTTTCCTTCCGCCACCTTAAATGTAAGGCGGTCGTTCTGGATATTGTTCCTTCCGATAAGTATCTGAAACCCGTCCGAAGACTCGCTTCGCTTGAAATCGCTCTCGGGGAGTTTCATTCTCTTCTTGCGGTTTTCTCTCAAAACTCCTGCGGCGGTCAGTTCTTCTCTTATCTGCACCGCCTCTGCCTCGGTCTCTGCCCTTGAAATCTCGTCGAGCACACTCTCAAGATAGCAAAGCTCCTCGCGGTTTTTCTCGATAAGCTCGGTTAACACCTCTTCAGCTTTTACGAGTTTATTATACTCTTTGTAATATTTCTGCGCGTTTTGGCTCGGCGAAAGCCTTTTATCGAGTTTAATTTCAACTGTTGGTAGATTTTCGTCGTAATAATTCTCTACGAAAACCGAATTATCCCCTTTCGAGATGCGGTAGATATTGGCGGTTATGAGTTCGCCTTTAAGTTTTAGTTCTTCCCTTTTCCCACACGCCTCGAGGTCCTTTTTCTGCGCACCGATCTTTCTTCTCACCCTATCGGTCTTGGTCTTGACGGTTTTATAGAGGGCGGAAGTGAAACTTGCGGCACGTTCTTTTTTTATCTTTTCCTTGAAAAAGGTTTCAAGCGTTTCGGTGGCACTGCTTAACGCCGAAACAGTATACCCTTCGGGAAGAAGCGAATACTTGATATACGAAAAATCTTTGGGAACGCCGTTTTCATTATAGTATATATAAAAGTCGGTTTTTCCTTTTTCTATCGAGTTTTTAATAGCAGAAAGTTCCTCTGAAAGACTTTCCCAATCCTTTTCGGTCATATTGTCTTTCAGCATATCGGCGTCTCCCGAAAGGCGAACGCAAAGCTCGTTCGCGACGGCGGGAGATATTCCCTCAACCGACGAGAGAATGCTTCCCGAAAGTCGCTCATCAGGAGCGTTTTTAATTTTTAACAGCAGCTCTTCCCCGATTCCCTCGGTGATATCAACCTTAGACATTCTCGGAAGAAGAGAATAATTCATTCCGGGGAGAATGCATCTTCCCGCCTCGGTGGCGGTCAGATCCGCGCGGCGAACGGCATCTATAATGGCGCCGTTTTCTCTTGTGAGAATTATGTTCGCGCTTCTGCCCATAAGTTCTGCCGTTAGGGTAAGATTTACCCTTTCGCCGAGCTCGTCGATACACGAAAAATCGAACATTATAACCCTATCGAGCCCATTCTGGCGCACATTGTTCAAGGTTCCGCCCGAAAGATGTTTGCGCATCAGCATACAAAACATCGGCGGAGACAGGGGGTTGTCGGGCTTTTCGGACGCCAAAGAGACCCTCTGACAGTTACCGCCGCAGTTTATGAGCAGACGGAAAGTGTCCGACCTTCCTCTCAAGGTCAGAACTATCTCGTCTTCCGAAGGCTGATATATCTTATCGACCTTCCCGAAGAGAGCCTTTTCTTCAATTTCCTTCTTTATAAATCTTAAATAGATTCCGTCCAGCGCCATTTATTTCACCCTACTTTATAATGAACGGTCTTATATCCTCATCCGAAACCACTACCTCGCAAGGAAGCATCTTTCTGAGTATCTCTCCCAGACGCGAGGTTATCGGCTTCTCGGTTTCATAATGTCCTGCATCGATTATCATTATACCTTTTTCCCTTGCCTCGATAAAACGGTTATGCTTAACGTCACCCGTTACGAGCGCATCGGCGCCCATCTCTGCTGCGGCGCTAACATATTCAGAGCCGCTTCCTGCACAGATTGCAACCCTTCCAACCTTATCCTTTTCGGTGTATCTTATATTCTTGACCTTTAACAGTTTTTTGACCTTTGCGGCAAAATCATCACCCTTCATTTCTTTCGGGAGATCGCCAACGTATAAAAACTCCGAGCAATCGGTAACAGTGAGTCCCAACATATCGCAAAGAAGCGCCGTTGTTCCGATAGGTGAAAGATCAAGGTTGGTATGCGCCGAGATAAGCGATATTTTATTCTTTATTAAAAACGCGGGGACCGACTCAAAATCAATGCTTCTGAGCGGCTCAAAAATTAAAGGATGGTGCGATACGATAAGATTAGCCCCTATCTGCGCCGCTTCCGCCGCCACGTCGGGCGTTACGTCGAGGCAAACGAGAACCTTTTTAATCTTGGTTTTCCCCGAACCGATAAGAATTCCGACGTTATCGAAATCTGCCGCCGTTTCCCACGGAGCAAAACTGCCTATAATATCATAAACCTCTTTAACCGTCATTTTAAAATCTCCTCTATTTCTTTTATCATAATTTCGCTTTTTTCTCTTTTTTCTTTATCCTTTAACTGTTTTCTCAGCCTTCCGAGCGCCTTTTCTATATACATTTTCTCGGCATCGTTTTTTCCTCTTATGCTTCCTATCATAAGTTCGGTTTCCGTCGGCTCATATACCTTACCCGTAAAAGAAGCGGCAATAACGGCATAAACCTTGCCGCTCTGCACCACAGCGGTTTCTTCTCTTATCTCAAAGCCTCTCGAGAAAAGATATTTTCTCAGTTCCGAGTCCCTCGTCATTGGGTTTAACACGAAGTTTATTCGGGAATACTCTAAACAGAAACTCTGCTCTAAAATTTCCGAAATAAGTTCTCCGCCCATTCCGCAGACCGATATATCGGTAACGTCAGAAAGATCCACTCCAACCAGTCCATTGGTCAGCACCGTTTTTATTCGGTCCTCAAGCCCGTTTTCAGAAATAAGCGCATCTGCAAATGCCAAGGGCCCTTTATTTATATCGGTAGCAAAGGCCCTTTTTATTTTGTTTTCAAGGCAAAGTCTGACGGGGAGCTTTGCGTGGTCGGTGCCCACGTCCACCAAAACGTCACCCTTTATAAAGCCCGAAACTGCGCCGAGCCTCTTATCAAGAAGAGCCTTCACTTTTATCACCGCCTTAGTTTACTTTTAAAATAAGTATATCACAACAATATCATTTTGAAAAGATATAAAAAATCTATTGACAAACCGAAAAAAAAGAGTAGAATAATAATCAGTTAGCACTCTTCGTGTTAGAGTGCTAAAATTAACGGGGGAGGCGAAGACGAGTGCTTGACGAAAGAAAAAAACGCATATTCTTTTCTATTGTTGAAAGCTATATAAACACCGGCGAACCGGTCGGTTCGAAAAGTTTAGCCGAACTGTTTTCCAACTCGGTCTCCTCTGCCACCATTCGTAACGAGATGGCTTATCTCACCGAGTTTGGACTTATCGGTCAGCCTCACACCTCGGCAGGCAGGGTTCCAACCTCGCGGGGCATCCGTTATTATATTGATAATCTTATGACACCTTACGAACTGCATGACAGAGAAAAGAACGAGATAGATTCTATCTTTTCCGATGCAGAAAGCGACCCCGAAAGATTTATCGTTAAGGCAGGGGATCGCCTTGCAGATAAACTCGGTTGCGCCGTTGTTGGAAGAACGGTGCCCTCGGAAGAAAGCAGAATTGATAAGATCGAGGTCGTCAGAGCTTCGGAGAATATGTTCGTTGTTGTTCTGATAACGAGCTCGGGAGAGGCTAAAAGCAAACTCTGTTCTATAAACTATCCCGTTTCAGACGAGGACCTTGACCTTTTCAAAAGGTCGGTTAACAGAGAACTTTCCAAAACCGCGCTTCATAGTGTTTCGGTTTCTCTCATTCAGTCGGTCGCAGTCAAGATGGGACCCTCGGGACTCTCTCTTTCTCCTCTCCTCTTCTCGATTCTCGAAATATGCAAAGGAATCTTCGAGGAAAAACTGTTCATAGAAGGCGAAGCGAACCTTCTTGCAGGCGGTGCTGTCGGCAAAAACGGGCTTAGACGTTTAAAGCAACTCGCCCAGAACGGCGAACTTTCTTCTCTTATCGGTTCAGAAACAGGAAAAACCGAAATCATTCTCGGAAACGAGTTTTTATACGACGATCTCTCTCCCTTGAGCCTTATTCTTACACATTATAATATCGGCGCTTCATGCGGAGCGATAGGCCTTATCGGGCCCGTCAGAACGAACTACGCAAAGCTTATTCCCTGTCTTGAATACTTTGCAAAGACCCTTTCAAATTATTATAGCGACAACAGAAAGTCAAAATAAAGGAGCATAGAAATGGCAGAAAAGAAAAAAACGAAGCCTTTAGAAGAAGAGGAAGTAGTGGCAGAAACCGCTCCCGAAACGGTTCTCAAAACCGAATTCGACGCTCTTAACGATTCATATTTAAGGCTTCTTGCAGAATTCACCAACTTCAAAAAACGAACCGAAAAGGAAAAACAACAGATCTACGGTGACGCAACCGTCTTTGTTGTTAAGAACCTTTTAACAGTTAAGGATACGCTTGAATTAGCCGCCGCGCAGGAGTGTTCCGACGAGGAATACAAAAAGGGCATTGTTCTCACGCTCGGCAGTTTCAACTCGGCTTTCTCTTCACTCGGCGTTGAGGAAATAAACCCCTTGGGCGAAGAATTCGACCCCACGCTTCATAACGCGGTTATGACCGAGGAGAACGAAGAATTCGGTGAAAACACCGTTAGCGCGGTTCTGGGGAAGGGATACAAGCACGGAGACAAGGTAATAAGACCCGCCATGGTAAAAGTGGCGAACTCTTAATATATAAAAATACATTTTTCGGAGGTATATAAAAATGGGAAAAATTATAGGAATTGACTTAGGAACAACTAACTCCTGCGTTGCAGTTATGGAGGGCGGAGAGCCCGTTGTTATCACCAACGCAGAGGGAAACAGAACGACCCCTTCGGTTGTTGGCTTTGCTAAATCGGGCGAAAGACTTATCGGAACGGTTGCAAAACGTCAGGCAATCACCAACCCCGACAAGACTGTCAGTTCAATAAAGAGATATATGGGAACCGACCACAAGGTTTCTATCGACGGCAAGGACTACACTCCTCAAGAGATCTCGGCAATGGTGCTTCAGAAGTTAAAGCAGGATGCTGAAAACTATCTCGGCGAGACCGTTACAGAAGCGGTTATCACCGTTCCTGCATACTTTACCGACTCTCAGCGCCAGGCAACCAAGGATGCAGGAAAGATCGCAGGTCTTGACGTTAAGAGAATTATCAACGAGCCTACCGCCGCTGCTCTCGCTTACGGTGTTGACAAGGAAAAAGAGCAGAAGGTTATGGTTTACGACCTCGGCGGCGGAACCTTCGACGTTTCCATTATCGAAATGGGCGACGGAGTTCAGGAGGTTCTTGCAACTGCAGGTAACAACCGTCTCGGCGGTGACGACTTCGACGAAAGGGTTATCAACTGGCTCGCCGAAGGCTTTATGAAGGAAAACGGAATCGACCTCAGGAACGATAAGATGGCGGCTCAGCGCTTAAAGGAAGCCGCTGAAAAAGCAAAGATCGAGCTTTCGGGCGTTACTCAGGCTAACATCAACCTTCCCTTTATCACCGCAGACGCAACAGGACCTAAGCACCTTGATATGACCCTCACAAGAGCAAAATTCAACGAGCTTACCGCAGATCTTGTTGAGGCAACAATGGGACCTGTTCGCCAGGCAATCAGCGATGCAAAGATAAGCGCATCTGAACTCGATAAAATTCTCCTCGTTGGCGGATCTTCAAGAATTCCTGCCGTTCAGGATGCAGTTAAGGGAATTACCGGAAAAGAGCCCTTCAAGGGAATCAACCCCGACGAATGTGTTGCAGTTGGTGCGGCAATTCAGGGCGGCGTTCTCGGCGGCGACGTTAAGGGACTTCTTCTCCTCGACGTTACTCCCCTTTCACTCGGCATTGAAACCCTCGGCGGCGTTTCCACCAAAATAATCGAAAGAAACACCACCATTCCTACCAAGAAATCTCAGGTATTCTCCACCGCGGCTGACGGTCAGACCTCAGTTGAGATCCACGTTCTTCAGGGCGAAAGAGAATTTGCAAAAGACAATAAGACCCTCGGACTTTTCCGTCTTGACGGTATTCCTGCGGCTCCCAGAGGCGTTCCGCAGATCGAGGTTACCTTCGATATCGACGCTAACGGCATCGTTGGTGTTACCGCGAAAGACCTCGGCACAGGAAAAGAGCAGAAGATAACCATTTCTTCCTCTTCCAATATGTCCAAAGAGGATATCGACAAGGCTATCAAAGAATCTGAGCAGTTCGCAGAAGAGGATAAAAAGAGAAAAGAAGAGATCGATCTTCGCAACAACGCAGATCAGATGGCTTATCAGTCAGAGAAAACCGTTGAGGAACTCGGCGACAAGCTCTCCGAAGAGGATAAGAAATCGGTTCTCGACGCTTCCGCTGCTCTCAAGGAAGCATTAAAGGGCACCGATAACGAGACCATCAAGGCGAAGATGGAAGAGCTTCAGAAGAAGATCTACGAGATCTCCTCAAAGGTTTATCAGGCTCAGAATCCCGAAGGTGCGGCTCCCGGCGCAGACGGCGCTACGGGCGGTGCTGCAGGAGAAGATTTTGTTGACGCAGACTTCAAAGAAGTTAACGACGACGAAAATAAATAAGAAATTTAATGTCTGCGGCAAAACTGCCGCAGACAAAATTCTGTGATAAAAGGGGTATCATTTTGGCAGAAAAAAGAGATTTATACGAGGTTCTCGGCGTTGATAAATCGAGTTCCGATGAAGATATAAAAAAGGCATACCGACGCCTTGCGAAAAAATACCACCCCGACTTAAACCCCGGCGACAAGGATGCTGAGGCGCACTTCAAAGAGGTTGGCGAGGCATACGAGGTTCTCTCCGATCCGCAGAAAAAGGCGCGTTACGATCAGTTCGGCCACGCAGGTATCGACCCCAACTTTAACGCAGGTGGCGGCGGTGGCTTCGGCGGTTTCGGCGGCGGCTTTGATATGGGCGACCTCGGCGGCATTTTCAGTGATCTGTTCGGCGGCGGCTTCGGCGGCTTCGGCGGCTCGAGAGGGCAGAACCCTAACGCTCCCCAAAGAGGAGAGAACGTTCGCGCACGTATTATGATATCCTTCCAGGAAGCCTGCAAGGGCACTAAAAAGGATATCGAGGTAGGACACCTTTCCACCTGCCCCGACTGTAACGGTTCGGGCGCAGAAAAGGGTTCAAGCGTTAACACCTGTCCCGACTGCAGCGGCTCGGGATACGTCCGCAGAGCAACAAGGACCGCGTTCGGAAATATCGCAACGACCGCACCCTGCTCTCGTTGTCAGGGTAAGGGAAAGATCGTTGAAAAGGTTTGCTCTCGTTGCCGCGGCGACGGTAGGGTCCACAAAAAGAGCCGTATCGAGATAAACATTCCCGCAGGTATTGATAACAATCAGACCATTCCGTTAAGGAACTATGGCGACGCAGGAATAAACGGCGGACCTGCAGGGGACCTTTACGTTACGGTTGGCGTTCGTCCCGACCCTGTTTTCGTTCGCGACGGATACAACATATACACCGAAATTCCGATAACCTTCAGCCAGGCAGCTCTCGGCGACGAGATTACCGTTCCCACCATCGACGGTCAGGTTAAATACACCATTCCCGAAGGAACCCAGACGGGCACCACATTCCGACTTAAAGGAAAGGGTGTTCAGGAACTCTCGGGAAGAGGAAGAGGCGACCAATACGTTAAGGTCAACGTTGAAATTCCGCAGAAACTGAATAAGGCGCAAAAGGAAGCCATTAAAAGTTTCGACAGTCTTATAAACAAGGACTCTTCTCACTACGAAAAGCGCAAAAGCTTTTTCGATAAACTAAAGGATAAGAAATAAGGCTATGCATATTTTAAAGATCGTTCTTTCCGTTCTCTGTCTTGTTTTATCCGGCAGCGCGGGTGTGTGTTTTCTCTTGTCACGCCGCCTGTTAAAAAGAAACGGTGAAAAGGAAGTCGGCGAGATTATGCCGAAGGTTGAAAGACTTCTCAAGACCCTTGAGATAATTCTCTATCTTCTCGTTTCGTCCTCCGCCCTTTTCGGCTTAGTTTCAATCATAGAGGGAATAATAGCGTAATACAAAAACTGTGTGGAAGTAGATTTCCACACAGTTTTTTACTTTATGCTTATTACCCTCAGGGGCTTTTTTGCCTGTTTTGCATACTCTATCATAGATTTTGTGCCTCTGCTTTTCCCGTCCCAAAAACAAACCACAAAATCGCACACCTCTGCCATTTGTTTATTTCTTATGGGCCCTGCTCTTCTGCCGTATCTATCCCAATCAGCAGGATATCTTTCAACAGATAAGCCGTTTTCTTCGGCATATCGTTCCCCTAACGCATCGGCGCCGGTGGCACCGCCCGAAACAATTATTATCTCATTTCCTTTTCTAACCAACGAAAGCAAAACGTCAATATACGCTTTTGCTTCCTCATAATTATTATAATTCCTGCACCCTGCAACAACTACCCTTAACTGCATTTTATCACCTTCATTAAATTGTTTTCTTGAATTATAACCTGAAACAGATTAAAAATCAATAACCTTATTCAGATTAAACTAAAATTGTAAACAATAGGTTTAATCGGAGGTGCAAAAAATGCATAACAGGCTTAGAGATTTAAGAGAAGACAGAGATATGAATCAAACCGAACTGGCAAAGCTTCTTGGAATGTCGCAAACAGGCTATTCAAAATACGAAACCGGTGAAAACGATATTCCAACCGCTATTTTAATTAAACTGGCCGACTTTTATAATACGAGCGTTGATTATCTTTTGGGATTAACCGACTGCAAAACCAGGTATCCTAACGCAAAATAATCAAACGCTGATTTTTCAGGGGTGCTTTAAGTTGAAACTACGCAAAAAAGATTACGGGGATGCAAATATCGTTGGTAAAAACATCGAGCTCATACGCAAAAAGAAAGGAATAAAGCAAAAAGACTTTATTTCAAAATTGCAGATTATAGGTTGTGATATTAACCCGACAAGCTATTCCAAATTAGAAGGGCAAGTCCGAATCGCAACAGACAAGGAAATTTTTGCTATTGCAAAGGTTCTCGGCGTTGCAGTCGATGACCTTTTCGAGACAGACAAAAATTAAAGCTGTGTTATGTCGGTTTAATCTTTGTTACCTATGATCACTATAAAACTTTTTATGAAATAGTATAAGGAGAACCACTTAATGAAAATAATTGAATTAGATTTAACGGGATCCAACACTTTGGAAGCGTTGCACGAAAAAATAAGGATTGCCTTTGGTTTTCCTGAGTGGTATGGGAAAAATTGGAACGCTTTTCACGATTTATTACGAACCGAATGCGATGCAGATAAGGTTATTATAAGGGGTGAAAATACGTTACCCAAAAGTTTTGAGAATGATCTGACCGTAATGCATAGAATATTAGACCTAAAAACAGATTTTAACAAAAAACATAATCTCAACGACTTTTCCTACGAAATAGTATAAGGAGATAATTAAATGAATAAAAGAACCGCAATATTAGATCTGACCGATTGTGATAGCTACACCGATTTACATCAGCGTATAAAAAAAGACTTAGGCTTTCCGGAGTATTACGGCGAAAATTTAGATGCTTTTTGGGACTCGTTAAGTTGCGATTGCGAAAAGGATTTTGTAACCGTTATAGGCGCTAACAGTGTTTCGGAGGATTTGAAGCCGACCGTTAAACAGATCATCGAGATGCTTGAGGAAAACAAAGAGGCTTGGAAGAATTCATCCTGCCCTTTTGACTATGAAGTAATTTCTTAAGCACACTAACGATATCTTTAGCCGGAATCTTCGTCCCGTTTAATTCTTTTTACGAAACAGTATAAAGGAAATAATTAATAATAAAAAGCAAGGGCTTGGAGTTTTATCCAAGCCCTTGCTTTTTATATTCTGTTTTATTCTGTTCTGAGTGCTTCAACGGGGTTTTTCTTTGCCGCTATTTTAGAGGGGATAAGTCCCGCGATAAAGGTAAGAAGCATACTGATAACCACGAGAATTACCGCCGCAGCCATCGGAAGAACTGCGTTAAGGGTGGGTATTCCCGTAACGGCGTGGAGAATAATATTGATTATCACGTTGAAAACAAGCGTCATTCCGATGCCGATCGCACCCGAAGCAAGACCCACTATCAAGGTTTCGGCGTTGAACACCCTCGAGATATCCTTTTTGGAAGCACCGATCGCTCTGAGAATACCGATCTCTTTGGTTCTTTCGAGCACCGAGATATAGGTTATAATTCCTATCATTATCGACGAAACCACCAGAGAGATCGCAACAAAGGCGATAAGCACGTAGGAAATGGCGTTGATTATGGTGGTTATTGAACTCATCATAATACCCATATAGTCGGTATATCTTATCTCGTTTTCCTCGGTTGTTCCGTCGTTATATTTATCAATTTCGGCGGTTATGAAATCCTTATCCTCGAAGGTCTTTGTGTAAATATTTATCGCAGAAGGACTGTCAAGATCAACAACTCCGAGTTTTTTGAGGTTTTCTTTAAGGGTGCTTTCCGAAACGGTCGGCGGCATATAAAGGTCATAAAGATTTGCTTTTTTCTCTCCGTCGAAGGTCGGTATCATAGCATCGAACTGCGCCGAGAGCATTTCTATCGACATAGGCGCGAGTTGAGCCTTGACCGACTCTCTGTATTTCGCCTCGATCATTTCGCGGTATCTGCTCTCTGCAAAGTTCATAAAGTCTTCGTCCGACATATCGGCAAAATATTCCTCGGCGGTGGACTTATCGACCTCACCGCTCGCTGCTATACCCTCGATTATCTGCGCTTGGATGTCGGCTCTGCTCATATTTGAAAACGCCTGAGACAAAGCTCCCTCAACGTATTCTTTAGAGGGGGTCGACATTATATCGGTATAAATATTTGCCTTCTCGTCTGCCGCAAGGCCGCCGAAATATTCGGTTATAAGGGCAGCTTTTTCTTCCGCCGAGGGTTCCTTATAGTCGTTTGTTTTGAAAGGAAGTCCGGTGAAGATATCTATCGTTTCGTCCTGAAGCTGAGCCTTGACCATCAGATTATTCTCAGAAGCCGCTATCGCCTTCTCGGTTAAAAGCTTGGTGTAACCGATGGAGCCCTTGAGCATTGTTGCGGTGGCGTTCTCAGAGGGTCTTATAATTCCCGAAACCTTTAAAACAATGCCCTTTTCATAAACGAGAGAAAGTCCCGTTTCGGTTTCGGTGAGATCCTGATACTCTCCTGTTTGCTCGTTATACTTAAATCTGTCGCTCGGGAGGACGAGTCTGTATTCCCTGTTGGTAATCTCCTCGTAACTCCATTTTTCTGTTTCGGCTTTGATTTCCTCGCCCTTAAGATACGCGTCCATAGCCTCCATCATATCCTCTCGGGTCTTAAGTCCCAGAGCATAAAGGCTAAGGTCTGCGATTTCGTTGTTTTCGTTAACGACAAGCACTATTTCGTTATAGCTTTCGGGCCAGTGACCGTATACAACGTCATACTGTTCACGAAGCAGTTCGCTTACCGGTTCTCCGCTTAACGAGGGAAGCATTTCCTCGAAAACGTTTATTCCCGAACCCATGGGCATCATCGACATTGAGGTCGACTGCATCTCCTTCATTGAGTCTCCGTAAACGGCGGTGAGGAGTTCCATTATATCCGCCTTGATTATTTCGTCGTTCGAGTCCTTACTGTAAAGGTTGATGTCGAAATCATAAGAATAACTAACGCCGCTTATATAGGGAGAAAAGGGACTGTCGTCTTTCTCAAGATATTCCTTAAATGCACCAAGGTTGTTTTCATATTTATTCATTGTGCTAAGGGCGTTAAGAAACTTAAACATCGTGCTGTTAGAATAGACCGCGTCGTTTTCGTGAGCGCCCGAAGAGGAGACCTCTCCCATAATTGTACTAAGAATTTCGCCGTAGTCGGCACTCTCTGCCTCTAAGGTTATCGGGTAGGTTGAGAGGGTATCCTCCTGCACTGAATCTATATACGCCTGAACACCCTGCGAGACCGAAAGAATAAGCGCTATTCCGATTATTCCTATAGAACCTGCAAAGCTTGTTAAAAAGGTTCTTGCCTTTTTGGTGAGTAGGTTATTAAGCGAAAGGCCCGTTGCGGTTGCAAATGACATCGCTTTTTTCTTTTCCGACTTATGCTTAATTTCCCCCTTTTCCTCTTTATAGGGGTCGGTGTCGCTGATGACCTTACCGTCGAGAAGCTTTATTATTCTCGAGGAATACTTTTCAGCAAGTTCGGGGTTATGGGTTACCATTATTATAAGGCGGTCTTTAGAAATTTCCTTCAATATCTCCATAACCTGAACACTGGTTTCGCTATCGAGCGCTCCCGTCGGTTCGTCGGCAAGAATTATTTCGGGGTCGTTGACCAAAGCTCTCGCTATTGCAACCCTCTGCATCTGACCGCCCGACATCTGATTTGGCTTTTTATTTATCTGATCCGAAAGACCTACCTTACCCAGCGCCTCTTTTGCCCTTCTCTTTCTTTCGGCGGGAGAAACACCCGAAAGGGTGAGCGCAAGTTCAACGTTCTGAAGAACCGACTGATGAGGAATCAGGTTGTAATTCTGAAAAACAAAGCCTATTCTTCTGTTACGGTAAACGTCCCAGTCTCTGTCCTTATATTCCTTGGTTGATTTTCCGTTGATATAAAGGTCGCCGTCCGAATATGCGTCCAGTCCGCCGATGATATTAAGCAGGGTCGTTTTACCGCAGCCCGACTGACCGAGGACTGACACGAACTCGCTCTTTCTGAATTCGAGATTGACCTCTTGAAGCGCCTTTACGGTGGTATCGCCAATGCTATAAACCTTGGATATGTTTTCAAGTTTTAACATTTTTTCATCTCTTTTCGGTATTTCTTATTATTTTATATTCCGTATTTTACCATATATATTTAGTTTTGTCCGCCAATTCACAAAAATTTCATTAAATATTATAAAAAGTTCTATCTTTTTTGATTTTCTTTTGGTATAATGGTTTCAGTTTAGTATAAGGAGATATAAAAAATGAAAAGGATAATTTCTTCTGTTCTCGCGATTGTTATGTGTTTTTCGCTTTTCGCAGGTTGTAATTCAAATCCCGAAAAGTTAACAGGAAAACACCACGCTGAGATCGAAGTTGAAAACTATGGCGTTATCAAGGTCGAGCTTGACGGCGATACCGCACCCATAACCGTTGCAAATTTTGTTAACCTCGCAAAATCGGGCTTTTATAACGGCCTTACCTTCCATAGAATAATCGAAGGCTTTATGATTCAGGGCGGCGACCCCGAGGGTAACGGAACCGGCGGGTCGGACAAGACCATTAAGGGCGAGTTTTACGAGAACGGCGTTTCCAACACCATCTCTCACGTAAGAGGCGTTATTTCGATGGCACGTGCCAACGACCCCGACAGTGCGTCCTCGCAGTTTTTCATCGTTCACGAAAATTCTGCGCATCTTAACGGAAAGTATGCCGCTTTCGGCTTCGTTACCGAGGGAATAGAGATAGTTGACGCTATCTGCGAAAACACCCCAGTTACCGATTCCAACGGAACCGTTAAGGCAGAAAATCAGCCTGTAATTAAAGAAATCAGAATTATTGACTAATCCAAATATTCGTGATAAAATATCTTCATTGGCAAAGGGAGGACCTTTATTATGATGAACAAAACCGTTATTGAAAACTCTTATATTTTCACGAACGCGGCTTTCGAAGCCTGCGAAAAACTGAGAACCTCGGGTTATCAGGACCTTTCAACAATGCTTCTTAAAAGCTGCTGCAACATTGGTATAAATCTTTATAAGGCAACACTTTTTAAACAGCCGGGAGAAATATATTCCTTCACCTGCAATGCTATTCAGAGCGCCGTTGAGGTCGAGTTTTATCTCAAAGTAATAAGCGATCAGAACCTTGTTGATCGCACACTTATTATTGATCTTCTCAACAAATGCATCTATCTCAGAAAGGTTGCAGAACGTTCGCAGATCGCAAGATAGTAAAAAAGACCGATTTAAATCGGTCTTTTTTTATTTCTCGTTTTTCTTATTCCCTCTAAAATTATCTCCTTGCAGCCTGCCGCTTTTTCAAGGCTTGTCGGTAAAACGCCCTCTAATTTATAGGGTATTGAGAGTTCCTTGTATTTATGGACCCCCATCGTGTGATAGGGAAGCACGTCGATTGCCCGAAGGCTTCCGAGTGTTCCTATAAACTCGCCGAGAGCCAAAAGGTCTTTTTCCCCGTCGGTGTATCCGTCTAAGATTATATGCCTTATCCATAGCGGAACGCCTTTTTCCGAAACGAACAAGGCAAACTCAAGGATATTTTTGTTGCCGTGCCCTGTCAGAGCCTTATGCTTTTCATTGTCTATATGCTTGATATCGAGCATACAAAGCGACGTGTGTTTTAAAAGCTCCTCAAAAATTTCCTTTCTTTCCGGAGAAAAGGTAATCCCCGAGGTATCAAGGCAGGTATGTATTCCCTCTTTTCTTGCAAGAGAGAAAAGCTCGGTTACAAAGTCTATCTGCAGAAGAGGTTCTCCGCCCGTAACGGTTATTCCGCCGCTTTTATAAAACTCTTTGTTTTTCTTAAACTCCGCGATAACCTCTTCGGGCGTTACTAATTTCCCTGCGTCTATCTCCCAGGTATCAGGGTTGTGGCAATAAAGACAGCGCATTACACAGCCCTGCAAAAACAGAACGAATCTGACTCCCGGCCCGTCAACCGTGCCGAAGGTCTCATAAGAATGTATGCGCCCTTTCATAGTTTTCTCCTTTAAAATCAAGCCGAAATCCCCTTGGGGATCTCGGCCGTTTTTTGTTATATCTTATCGTGGAAGGTTCTCGAGATGACCTCATCCTGCTGCTCTTTTGTGAGTTTTATAAAGTTAACGGCATATCCGCTTACTCTTACGGTGAGCTGAGGATATTTCTCGGGATGCTTCTGTGCATCGAGAAGGGTCTCCTTGGTGAAAACGTTAACGTTAAGATGGTGTCCGCCCTTTTCGCAGTATCCGTCAAGAAGCGAAACCAGATTATCTATCTGTTCGTTTGTTGCTGCCATTAGTTTTCTCCTTTCGCATTATCGTCCAGACCTTCAAAAAGTGTGGGGGATGAACATCCGCCCGACGTGCAGTCCAGATCTATATCTATATCTCCAACGAAAATTCTATTGTCCTTTCCGAGTGCGCCGGGGATTATCGAGAAGGTGTTCGAAATACCGTCCTTGGCATCGATAAAGGGAAGCTTTGCAACCGACGAGAGAGATGCAACCGCACCGTTTGTGTCTCTCCTGTGCATCGGGTTGGCGCCGGGTGCGAATGCCTCGCCCTGCTTTCTTCCGTCGGGTGTTGCACCGGTGTTTTTACCGTAAACAACGTTTGAAGTAATGGTTAAGATCGAGGTGGTAGGAATACTGTCGCGATAGGTGTGGTTCTTTCTGATATGCTCCATAAATCTGTGAACGATGTTATAAGCAATCTCGTCAACCCTATCGTCGTCGTTTCCGTATTTGGGGAAATCGCCCTCTACCTCATAATCAACAGCAATGCCCTGCTCGTTTCTGATGGGCTTTACCTTGGCGTATTTAATTGCAGAGAGCGAGTCGGCAACAACCGAAAGACCTGCAATTCCCGTTGCAAACCAACGGGTAACGTCCTTGTCGTGAAGCGCCATCTGAATTTTTTCGTAGCAGTATTTATCGTGCATATAGTGAATTATATTCAGAGTGTTAACGTAAACCTCTGTAAGCCACTGCATCATAGCATCGTAACGCTTCATAACGTCGTCATAGTCGAGATACTCCGTTGTTATCGGGCGGTATTCGGGGCCCACCTGCTTCATTGTTATCTCGTCAACACCGCCGTTTATTGCGTATAAGAGGCACTTTGCAAGGTTTGCTCTCGCGCCGAAGAACTGCATTTCCTTTCCGATTACCATTGAGGAAACACAACAAGCAATAGCATAGTCGTCACCGTGGTGGAAACGCATAATATCGTCGTTCTCATACTGAACCGACGAGGTCTCGATAGAAACCTTCGCGCAAAATCTTTTGAAGTTTTCGGGAAGATTTACCGACCAGAGCACCGTCAGATTCGGCTCGGGAGCCGCACCAAGATTATGAAGGGTGTGAAGGTATCTGTAAGACATCTTAGTAACCATATGTCTTCCATCGACCGCAACACCGCCGATCGACTCGGTAACCCACTGGGGATCGCCCGAGAAAAGCGCGTTATACTCGGGGGTTCTTGCGAACTTTATAAGACGGAGTTTCATTATAAAGTGGTCAACAAACTCCTGCAGCTCTTCTTCGGTATAAACGCCCCTCTTGAGATCTCGCTCTGCATAGATATCTATGAAGGTTGAGGTTCTTCCGAGCGACATTGCCGCACCGTTCTGCTCCTTAACCGCTGCGAGATATCCGAAATAGGTCCACTGAATTGCTTCCTTTGTATCCTTTGCGGGACGGGAAATATCAAATCCGTAGCTTTTCGCCATAGTTTTGAGGTCCTCGAGCGCACGAAGCTGCTCCGAGAGTTCCTCTCTCGCTCTTATGATGTTCTCAAACATCGTTGAGCGGGTAGTCTCTTTCTGAGCCATTTTATCTTCAATGAGTCTGTCAACACCGTAAAGCGCAACGCGGCGATAGTCACCTATAATACGGCCTCTTCCGTAAGCATCGGGGAGTCCCGTTATAATGTGACTCGAACGGCAGGCACGCATTTCGGGCGTGTAAACGTCAAAAACACCTGCGTTGTGGGTCTTTCTATGCTTTGTGAAGTATTCCTTTACGGTTTCGTCGATCTCGTATCCGTTCTCAGAACAAGCCTTCTCTGCCATTCTTATACCGCCATAAGGCATAAGCGCTCTCTTTAACGGCTTATCGGTCTGCAGACCGACGATCGTTTCTTTTTCTTTATCGATATAACCGGGGGCATGAGAAACGATAGAGGAAATAACCTTCGTGTCCATATCGAGAACGCCACCCGCTTCTCGTTCCTTTTTATTCAGTTCTAAAACCTGATTCCAAAGATCCTTTGTTGCCGCGGTGGGCTCACAAAGAAAATCTTCGTTGCCATCGTAAGGAGTGAAGTTATGCTTAATAAAACTTCTGACGTTTATCTCCTTCATCCAGGTTCCTTTTTCAAAACCTTCCCATTCATTAAATCTATATTTCACCGAAAAATCCTCTTTTCTTTAACCTGTTTTACTCTTATATTTTATCACATTTTTTCTGATTTGTATATAGGATATTTTATCTAATATGAAATCTTCTTTTTATTTCTGTTATGAACTCCGATTTGGTTGAATAGATCACCGCAATCAGTAGCGCCAACG
>JAZNVP010000068.1:0-9922 GCA_045592865.1 Oscillospiraceae bacterium | reverse complement strand
ATCCCCCCGGGTATTACCCCTTAACTTAGGGCTAACTTCAGGGGTAATTTCACACCCGAATTCACACTTAAGTTCAAAGCTTTTGCAGCTTGTGGAAGAGGGGGTATCGGCGTGTTCGCCTTCAACAACTATAGAATCCTTAATGCAATGCTCGTCCTTGTTATATGCGCAGTTCTCGGCGGTGCATTTCAAAATAGTCATAAAACGACCTTCCTTTCAAAAATTAACCTAGCTTAAGGTCGTTTATATTTTGCGCTCAAAAATACCTAATATACAAAAAAAGCGGTTTTTAAAAACCGCTTTTTAACTATCTGCTTCTTCTGTTTTGACGGCGAGTGTCCATCGATCTTTTGAGATCCGACATCTTTTCCTCGCTCGACTGTTTGAACTTATTCATCATTTCCTCGAAGGAGAGATCATCCTTCTTAGGAGCCCAGACGTAGTCCTGCGGCGGAACCGATTTTGCCGCTTCGTTTCGCTTGAAATCATCGTTTCTGCGAGGTTTCATTTCGGGCTTCGGCGCCTTCTTTTTATAATCGGGATCCGCCTTTTTCATTGAAAGGCTTATTTTCTTATCCTCGCCGATGGAAATAACCTTAACCTTAACCTCTTGACCGACCTTAACAAAATCGCCGATCTCCTTAACGAAGGTATCGGAAACCTCGGAAATATGAACCATTCCGACCTCACCGTCCGGAAGGTCAACGAATGCTCCGAATTTAGTTACACCGGTAACCTTACCGGTTAAAATCTGTCCCTCTTCTGCAGCCATGAAACTAAAAATTCCCCTTTAATTTTCCTTTTTTACTTGCCCGACCTATCTATATATACCCTCTCGTTCGGGTAAACGTAGTTAAGTTTTTCACGGGCTATTCTCTCGATATAGCTATCAGTTCCGCAGGTTTCGAGAAGGGTTTTATACTCTTCGTTTGAAAGCCTTAACGCTTCGGTTTTTTCCTTAAGACCCTGAAGCTCTGCTTTTTTGTTTGCTATATCAATTCTTGTTGAGAAAATGGAAAAAATAAAGTAACCCGCGAGGAGAACAAGAACCGATTTAGCTAAAATACCTCTCGATTTCAGCTTGGGAGTTTTCTTCTTTGCCGACACTTATTTTTCCCACCTTTCCTTTATTATATTTTTTATTATACAATAGACCTTTACATTTTTTCAATAGTTTTTTAATAACATTTTTATATATTTTTGAAAAAATTTTATGATTTATAAAACTAAATGATAATTTTATAACTTTTTTAACGGGAAGGAAAAAAGCGGAAAGAATTTTCCCTATAACAGAAACCAAAAGTTTAAAGAATTTATAGATAAATTTCGAAACTGTTTTTCGGTAGATCAAAAACCCCGTTATAAACCCGAAAACAAAAAAGCCTCTCAGTCTTCCGAAGTCGAGCGCCAGGCAGAACAGAAAGAAAAAGACCCCTGCGAATAAAAAATACAAAACGTCGATAACAATACCCGAAATCCTGCTTTTAAAGAGGCTTCTGAGGGTTCTCTCGACATCATATACAACCCCTAAAAACACACCCGACAAAACAGCATACAAAAGAAAGAGAAGCGCTTCTTGCGTTTTAACCTGCGGCATACTACTTCACCAGCTTGGAAAGAAAGCTTCGGGCAGTCGGAGCGCCCTCAGAAAATGAAAGAGAGTTTATTCTTCCCGTTATCTCCGCCGAGTCCTCGGTTCCGAACTTCTTGATTTTCAGTTCCTTTCCCAAAACAGTTAAGACTCCGTCGAAGGTGTGAACGCATATCTTTTGTTCGGTGAAGGACAAGATATCGTGGACTCCCGAAACGTAAAGAGACTCACGGTCGTTAAGCTTTAAAGAAACCGAGCCGTTTTCCATAAAAAATCCCCCTTAAACACATCTGATAAAAGATATGCTTAAGAAGGGGCTTTTATACTAAACTATTTCATACATCGTTTCTGCTTCGTTTGCTCGGACGTTATCCTTAACTAATAGCACCTTGAAGGCGGTGGTTCTCTCGCCGAAGGTTATCTCAACTCTGTCGCCGACCTTAACGTCGTAGGACGCTCTTGCCACCCTCCCGTTAACAGAAACCTTTCCGCTATCGCAGATCTCGTTTGCAACCGTTCTTCTTTTGATAAGACGGCTTACCTTTAAATATTTATCAAGTCTCATAGAGTTCTCCTGAAAATCAAAACGGCGACCGTTAAAGGCCGCCGTTTGAATTAAAAGCTATCTTATTTTGCAACTGCGTCTTTAAGAGCTTTACCAGCCTTGAAAGCGGGAACCTTTGTAGCAGCGATTTTGATGGTCTCGCCGGTTCTGGGGTTAAGACCTGTTCTTGCAGCTCTTGCTCTGGTCTCGAATGTTCCGAAGCCAACTAACTGAACCTTGTCACCCTTCTTAAGAGCGTCGGTAACTGCTGCAACTGTAGCAGCGATTGCCTTCTCTGCATCTTTCTTAGAAAGACCTGCTTTCTCTGCAACTGCATTTACTAATTCAACTTTTGTCATTTTTAAATTCCTCCTGTTTTTTGCTGAAATTTATCTTTCAGCTTATATGTATAATATATCAAATAATTTTAAACTTTTCAAGTGTTTTTAATATATTTTTACCATTTGGCAACAAAAAAATGTCGTTTTTATCAATACTTTTGGTAATAAATAGCAAAATTACATAAATTACAACCGCAATGGCGATAGAAATCAGTAAATTTACCGCTCCGAAGAGTCTGCCCGAGGGTAAAACCGAGCGGAGAAAAGCCGCCGAAATAAAGGCAGAAGCGCCGCAAACGAGTCCGCAAAGGAGCGGTTTTATAAAGGTTTTTGCCACCGAAAGTTTAATATCCGTTGCCCTTTTTAAGATAATAACCGAGGCTAAAAAGATAAACCCGTAGCAACAGAGTGAACCGATGGGCGCACCCATAATGTTGACTGACGGAATCGACGCCAACATATAATTAACGCTCAGTTTGATAGCACCGCCTATCACCATTAAGAAAACGGGCACCCTTTCCTTCCCCACCGCCTGTAAAACGTTATAGATCGGAACGCAGAGCGCGGTGAAGATAGCCGTTATCCCCATCATTGAAAGAAGCGGAGTTGCCACCGCGACCTCCATCGGTTTGGAATAGAAAAGCACGTTTAAAATATCCCCCGACAGAGCCGAAAGACCGAGTCCTGCGGGAATTGAAAAGAGGGCGGTTATTCTGAGCACCGCGCCGATATTCTTTTCGGTGCCTTTCTTATCCCTTCGGGTAAAGGATTCGGTTATAAGCGGAAGTGCGCTTATTCCGACCCCCGACGTCAGCGCGGGTATGAGGTTATAAATGGTTATTGCCATCGAGGCATAAACGCCATAGAGGTAGTTGGGTATATTTTTAGTGTAAACGACCGTGTCGGGTATCATTCCCTCATACATTTTAAGGATGGCTCCCTCATCGGTTTCTATCGCCTCGGATATCCTCTGCATAAGAGAGGAAACGTCGATAAGGGTGGTCAGGTTTGTTACGAGGGCGCCGAGGGATATCGGCACTCCTATTACGATAAGGCTCTTTATAAGAGAGGAATATTTATCGGGCTTAATGCTCATCTCAAGCATTTCTTTTCCTATACCGTCCCCCTTTATTTTATGCCTTAAAAAAAGAAGCAGAAAACCGAAAACGGTGGAGATCGAAACACCGAGTATTGCCGCGGCCGCCGCCACCGGCAGACATATAGCCCTCGCCTCGACTAAGCTTTTTGCCTCTATTCCGTATAAAACGCCCGTTGTTTCAAACTGATCTAATCCGTAACGGAGCGCTAAAACGGCGAGAAAATAGCCGCAGATAAGCTTGAACACCGCCTCCACTATCTGAGAATAAGCGGTGGGGCGCATATCCGAAAGGCCCTCATAGTAACCCCTATAAACCGAGGTTAAACAAGAAAAGAGCATCGCAGGGGCAATAGCAATAACCGAGAGTCTTGCCGCGGGGTTCTCCACAAGATCTGTGAAATAACCGCTGAGAAGCGCAATAAGCGCCGTTCCGACGACTCCTATCGCCAAAAACAGAAGGAAGGTTGCCTTAAACAGCCTTTTAATGTTAAGGTAGTTTCCCTTTGCCTTGTTCTCGGCAACCACCTTTGCTACCGCAACGGGAAGCCCCGTTATAGCAACGGCGGCAATGGGGTTAAAGAGACTGTAAGCCGTGGAAAAGTATCCCATTCCGTCGCCGCCTAAAAGCGCGGTGAGGGGGAGTTTGAACACCATTCCGATTATTTTAACTATCACCATTGCGCCAACGAGCAGAGCCGCGCCCGACAGAAATCTATGTCTTTTACTATCTGACAAATGTCCCACTTCCCAAAATAAAATTAAAGGTTCTCGCTCTCGATTTTAGATATCTTTTCCTTTAATACGTTTATTTCCGAAACAAGACCCGTTATCTCTTCCGAAACGGAAGTGCCGTCTTTCAGTTCTTCATAGACCTTTTTTCCTATTTTTTCATAAAGCTTTTTTATTTCATATTCCGCCTGTTTGACGCTAAATTTTGCCTTACCTTTATCGATAACCTCTTCGGTTTTGGATAGTGCGAACTCGAAGGTATCCTTTGCCTTACCTAAAAATCTCTCAAACTCATTCATACAAAAATCTCCTAATTATATTTTAACAAGCTTGGGTCCGTTCGGTGTGTCTTCAATACTGTAACCGCGGGCGGTAATCTCATCGCGCAGCATATCGGCAAGTTTATAATCCTTATTGCGACGCGCCTCGGTCCTCTTCTCCAAAAGTCCGAGAACCTCTTCATCCTCATTCTTCTCGCGGTTATAGAGAATTCCGAGAATATAGGTCATTTCGTCGAACTTCTCTGCGGCGTATTCAACGTCGCCCGAGGTAGCCTTGCCCGACGAAATATAGGTGTTGATCTCCTTAACTAACTCAAAGAGCACCGAAACTGCATCGGCGGTGTTAAGGTCGTCGTCCATCGCGTCGTTAAAGCGGCTTCTCTTCTCATCGCAGACAGCCGAAAACTCTGCGGTCTTCTCACCCTTTTCGAGCGAAGGAAGCATAAAGTCCATATTATTTCGGCAGTTATAAAGTCTCTCAAGAGCCGCCGCGCAGGACTTTATAACGTCCTCGGTGTAGTTAATGGGGCTTCTGTAGTGAGCGCTTATCATTAAATATCTTATTGGCTCGTAGCCGTAAATATTCGCAACGTCTCGCACTGTGAAGAAATTTCCGAGCGATTTGGACATCTTTTTGTTATCAACGTTAATGTAACCGTTATGCATCCAATAACGCGCATATGGCACCGAGTTTGCGCACTCGCTCTGCGCTATCTCGTTTTCGTGGTGGGGGAAGATAAGGTCCTGACCGCCGCAGTGGATATCAATGGTGTCGCCGAGGAATTTTTTAGACATCGCCGAGCACTCGATATGCCAACCGGGTCTTCCCTTTCCCCAGGGCGACTCCCAATAGGGCTCTCCGGGCTTTGCCGATTTCCAGAGCGCAAAGTCCATCGGGTCACGCTTTATGTCGCTAACGTCAATTCTCGCACCCGCTTCGAGTTCCTCAAGAGGTTGACCCGAAAGTTTACCGTAATCTTTGAATTTCTTGGTTTCAAAATAAACGTCGCCGTTCATTTCATAGGCATAATCCTTTTCAACGAGGGTGCTGACGAGGTCTTTGATAAGGTCCATGCTCGTTGTTACCTGAGGGTGATAGGTCGCTTCCCTGATGTTAAGGCCTTTAGCGTCGGTCTTATATTCCGCGATATATCTCTCGGAGATCTCTGAAGACTCAACCCCCTCTTCGTTTGCTTTCTTTATTATCTTATCGTCAACGTCGGTGAAGTTCTGAACGAAAATAACCTTCATTCCGCGCGATTCGAGATATCTTCTCAAGGTATCGAAGGTGCAGGCAGGACGCGCGTTACCGATATGGATAAAGTTGTAAACGGTGGGGCCGCAGGCGTAGATACGCGCCTCTCCCTCTTTGATCGGAACGAACTCCTCTTTTTTTCTTGTTAAGGTGTTATAGATTTTCATTTTTATATTCCTCCAGCTTCTTTTCAAGATCGTCAATCTTCTTTTGCATTTTGCAGAACTCCTGCGAAACAGGGTCGGGGATATGGATATGGTCGAGTTTTTCGGTTACCCTCTTGCCGCCGACCTTAACTATCCTTGCGGGAACGCCGACTGCGGTCGAGTTAGCGGGGACCTCATCGAGAACCACCGCGTTAGCCGCTATCTTTGCGTTATCGCCCACCGTGAAGGGACCTAATATCTTAGCGCCGCAACCGACTAAAACTCCGTTGCCAAGGGTTGGGTGGCGCTTTCCCTTCTGAAGACCCGTGCCTCCGAGCGTAACGCCCTGATAGATAGTGCAGTCGTTCCCTATTTCTGCGGTCTCGCCGATAACCACCGAGCCGCCGTGGTCGATAAGAAGCCCTCTTCCGATGGTAGCACCGGGGTGAATTTCAATTCCCGTTTTTCTCTTAACCGAGCCCGATATCCATCTGGCAAGGAAAAAGTGCTTTTTCTTATAAAGTCTATGCGCCAGACGGTGCCAGAACACAGCCTTAAAACCGGGATAAAGAAAGAACACCTCTGCGCTGCTTCTTGCGGCAGGGTCGCGTTCCTTTATCGCGTTTATATCATATTTAATGTTTTCAAACATAATGCCTCCCAAAAAATAAAAGTCGCCTCGTATAAAGAGGCGACTTTAAGTCGCGGTTCCACTCTTCTTCGGAGAAAAATCTCCCTCGAAACTTCTTAACGCGAAGCAGACGTTTCTCCCTACTTATATTTCAGGAGAAAAGCTAAAGGGTGCATTTTCGGTCGGGCAAAACTGCAGACGTTCTCAGCCTAATGCGTCTACTCTCTGGGAGTTTCGTTTCCGCTTACTTTTCCCTCATTATCGCTTTATATATTATATGCAGTTATTTACAACTGAAATACTTTTTATATTTTACCACATAATCTATGCCGGATGCAAGTGTTAATATTGAAGTTATCCACATTAATACCACAGAAATAGTATTCGCGTTACCGCTGATAAAGGGAATTACCCCTAAATACTCGACCTCTTTAACCACCATAACGGTGATTATAGCCGCCATCTGACTTGCAGTTTTCACTTTACCGAACATTCCTGCCGCTAAAACCTCGCCCTTTGATGCCGCGAGAAGCCTTATCGAAGTTATAAGAAGGTCGCGGGACAGAATGATTATAACCTCAACGGGTCCCGTAATCCCCAGCGCAAGAAAAACAACTATCGCCGAGGTCACGAGCATTTTGTCAGCGAGTGGGTCCATCAGTTTTCCGAAATCGGTAACGATGCCGTTCTTTCTCGCTATCTTGCCGTCCAAAAGGTCGGTTAATGAAGCGATAACGAACACAAGCGCCGCCAACAAGTAGTTATGAGGAATACCCTTAACCATTAAAAGCGCCACAAAAACGGGAATTAAAACTATTCTCAAAATCGTAAGCTTGTTAGGAAGATTCATTAGTCTATCCTTTCTCCAATAAGGTCGAACATAAGTGTGTCGGTTATCTTAACACGGTAAAACCGTCCTACCTCGATATCCTTTTTCTCCGACGAGAAGAACACCTTGGGGTCGATATCGGGCGAGTCTTTATAACTTCTTCCGAAATAGACCTCGGCGTAACGGTCAAAGCCTTCCGCAAGGACGAGGATCTCCTTCCCGACCTCTTTTTCTGCAAGGTCGGTTAAAATGGTCTGCTGCTCGGTCATAACAACGTCGGCGCGGTTTTCCTTTATTTCTTCGTCGAGCTGGTCTTCAAATTCCGCCGCCGCAGTTCCCTCCTCCTGAGAATAGGAGAAGCAGCCAAGGCGCTCGAATTTCGCCTCTTTAACGAACTCGCAGAGTTCTTCAAAGTCTTTCTCTGTCTCCCCCGGGAAACCTGCTATAAGGGAGGTTCTGAGCGCAATGCCGGGAACCTTCTCGCGAAGCTTCTTTATAAGTCCGAGATAGGTCTCTTTATTTCCCCTGCGGTTCATTCTTCTGAGAACCTCACGGGAAGCGTGTTGGAGAGGAATATCGAGGTATTTAACGATCTTCTCTTCATTAGCGATAGTATCGATAAGTTCGTCGGTTATCCTCTCGGGGTAAGCATATAAAACTCGGAGCCATTTAAGTGACTCAATTTCTGAGAGTTTTCTGAGAAGCTCAGCGAGTTTCGGTTCTCCATAGATGTCCTCACCGTAACGGGTGGTGTCCTGCGCCACGATTATTATCTCGGGGATACCGTCGTCGCAAAGGCTTTTAACCTCGGCATAAATGTCCTCCATATATCTCGAACGGAAAGGACCTCTTATAGAGGGAATTGCGCAATAGGTGCAGTTGTTGCTGCAGCCCTCCGCGATCTTAACGTAGGCATAGGTGGGGATATTGGTAAGCACCCTCTTTCCCGAAAGAGAAAGGTCGGTCTTTTCACCAAACGCCGTTACCTTTTCGCCCTCGAGGACCCTTTTAACTATCTCGCAGATATCCTTGTTTTTTCCAATTCCAACAACGGCATCGGCTTCGGGAATTTCCGCCGCTACCTCTTCGCGATATCTCTCCGAAAGGCAACCCGTTATAATAACCTTTTTAATTCTGCCCTCTTCCTTAAGGGTGCAGAACTCGAGGATATTCTCGATAGCCTCTTCCTTTGCCGACTGAATAAATCCGCAGGTGTTGATTATAACAACGTCCGAAAGTCCCGCGTCTGCGATTATTTCATATCCCGCATCCGCAAGGTGCCCTAACATTATTTCACCGTCTATCTGGTTTTTACAGCATCCGAGCGACACCATAGAAACCTTAATCTTGTTATCAGTCATAAAATCCCTGCCCGTTTAAATTTGCCTCAAAGGCGCATTTTATATCGTCGGAAGAGTAGCCCTCGCGCATAAATCTCGCGAAAGCACGTCTTCTGACCTTTTCGTCTGTTAAATCAAGTTTTCTTCTTTCAATAAGGGAAACTATCTTTTCGACCCCCGAGGCTTCGGAATACTCCTCTAAGACCTCGTCGATAATATCCCTCTTTATTCCTCTTTTAAAAAGTTCGGTCTTAATTCGGGAAACGCCGAAATTTTTTCTCTCAAAAAGTTCCCTGGAAAAAACGCGTGAAAATTCGAGGTCGTTTATGAGCCCTATCTCCGAAAGCCTTTCCGCTACCGCTTTTGATACCTCTTTGGGATAGTTTTCAGAAAGCTTTCTTACTATCTCTGCCTCGGAATGCGCCCTGCGTTCTAAAAGCCTGAGCGCCTTTTCCTTGGCTTTATGATAATAAGACTCATATAAAAGCTCTGCTGCTTCCTCTTCGGTAATTTCGTCTCCTTTTTTAAGACCTCTTAAAATCACCGTTTCACCGTCGAGCGAAAACAAAAACTCCCCGTCGCCGAAAACAGCGTATCCCTCGGCGTTTTTGTTCTTCTTAATATCGGTTATAACCATTATTCTTCAACTTCTATGTCAATATTTACCTTGGGAGCCTCGGTCTTCGGCTCGACTTTTTTAACTATCTTCATTCCGTTTTTGCCGAAAACTATGTTATCCTTCTGCTCTAATATCTGATCCTCGATCTCCTTCATAAGCGCAGGGTTATCGCGGAACAATGCGCGAACGTTATCTCTGCCCTGACCGAGTCTCTCACCGTTATAGGAGAACCAAGCGCCGCTCTTCTGGATAATATCGAGTTCTGCGGCAATGTCAACGAGTTCACCCTCACGGGAAATTCCCTGACCGTAAAGAATATCGAACTCACCCTCTCTGAAGGGGGGTGCAACCTTGTTTTTAACAACCTTTGCTCTCGTTCTGTTACCGATAATATCGCTTCCGTTCTTAATCTGCTCCTGACGTCTTATCTCGATACGGACAGAAGAATAGAACTTAAGCGCTCTTCCTCCGGGGGTTACCTCGGGGTTACCATACATAACGCCAACCTTTTCACGAA
>JAZNVP010000067.1:0-3510 GCA_045592865.1 Oscillospiraceae bacterium | reverse complement strand
ATCAACCTTCCTGTTTCCTGCGGCAACTATTAAAATAGCGTTTCCGTCGAGATCGAACGAAAGAGTCTTTGCGATCCTTTCTTCCTCGGTGCCGAGCGCCTCTGCCGCGAGTGCCACAGTGGCGGAAGAAACGGTGAATTCTTGTATTCTGTCTGAAAGACCGAACAAATCAAGATGAGCCTTGGCTTTTTCAATAGACATAACTTTTCTCCTTAAACAGTCAAATCAACACACCGATATGCTATCACAATACTTTCCGTTTTGCAATAAATAAAAGAAAAAAGACCGCGAAAAACGGCCTTTTTCCATTTAAGTTATTTAAAATATTTAACGTCGTAACCTGCGCTCTTTTGTTTAATCAGAAGTGCGTCTTTAAGGTCAATAACCCCGTCGCCGTTGATGTCGGCTTCGTGGGAAACCTCTTCCGAAACAGAAAGCAACTTATCAGTAATAACCTTGGCGTCTTCCTTAGAGTACTGACCGTCGCCGTTAATATCTCCTTTAGAGATAACGTCAACGTAAATGGTGAAGTTTTCGTCTAAGAAACTAAAGGTTATCTCCTGATCGTCGCGGTTCTCGCTGATATCAATATCAGAGAAATTATACTCTGAGAAGTCCGTAACGTAGGTGGGAACGTCGTAGTTAACGTAATGAACGATTATTGCCATACCTTCTGTGTTAAAGGGAACAGTGCCTTTTTCAGCGTCCTTAATGTAGGTTACCGAATCGGGAGCGCGAAGCTCAATATGACTGATTTCAGGAATAGGAATCATAACCGCTTCAACGTATCCACAACCCTTTATGCAGGGGTTTTCCATTCGTCCGGTTGTTTCCCATGTGGGATGAACGGCAATATACCAGCCGCTTTGTTGATGGTAACAGAAATAATGCCAGGTAGCGTTCATAAGCTCGTCGTTACCTTCACCAATTACGATATTTTCTCTGTCTTCTTTATATCTATCATAGTGAACGTCGGTGAGAGACTCGCATCCAAAAAACGCGCACTCTCCAATATACGTAGCATAAGAGGGAATTTCAATATTTACAAGGGATGTGCAACTGTCAAACGCATACATTCCAATGCTTTTTACAATATAGGGAATATCGACGCTTTTGAGTGATTCGCAGTCCTTAAACGTGCCGTCCGCAATAGCGTCAACGTCACTCGGGATTTCAACCGATTCAAGAGAAGTGCAACCAGAGAAAGCGTATTCGCCAATTTCTATAAGGTAGTTGGGAAGGTCTATCGCGGTTAGTAATGTGCAGTCCTCAAACGCGTGTGCCGCAATAGCCGTAACGGTTTTTCCGTCTATAGAATTGGGGATTATAACCTCTCCCTCAAAGGAACTGTCAAGCCCCGTGATAGTAACCTCTCCGTTCGAGATTTCGTAAGAAAGAACCTCTTTTATTTCGCCGCATTCGTTGCAGTCCATATCGGCGTCAGAGTCGTAAACGTGTTCGTGTTCCTCGACACCCGCACAGTGCCAGGTAGCGTTCAGAAGATAATCGTTTCCGCTTTCAATAACAATATTTTCTCGATCTTTACTGGTTCCCGCATAGTAAACATCTGTAATTCCGTTGCAACCAACAAATGCATTTTCGCCAATATAAGATACACCGGCAGGAATATTTACGCTGGTAAATTTTAAGCACTCATCAAATGCTTGAGATTCGATACGTGTTACGCTATCAGGAATAGTAACGTTTGATAGGCTGTAGCAATCTTCAAAAGTTAGCTCATTTATGACTGTTACACCGTTAGGGATATTTACATATCCTAGTGCCTTGCAATCTATAAATGCTCGTATTCCTATGTATGTAACCGAGTCCGGAATGCTTACGCCCATAAGTCCGTCGCAAAGGTAGAACGCCCGATCTCCAATACTCGTTACAGGATATCCCTCAATAAAGGAAGGAATTATAACCTCTCCCTCAAAGGAGCTGTCAAACCCCGTTATCGTAACCTCTCCGTTCGAGATTTCGTAAGAAAGAACCTCTTTTATTTCGCCGCATTCGTTGCAGTCCATATCGGCAGAACTGTCGTAAACGTGTTCGCAGGGAACACAGTGCCACTCGGCATCTGTCAGAGAAGAATTGTTCGGATAAATCGTGATATATCCCTTGTCCGCCGTAGTGCCGCCGTAGTAAACGTCCGAAAGGGCAGAACAGCCATAAAACGCGCTTTCGTTAACGGTTCTAACCCCAATGTGAATTTCAACCGACTTAAGCGAAGTGCACCAAGCAAACGAGTAGTCGTCAATACTCGTTACAGACTCGGGAATGGTAAGGCTCTCAAATGAAGCACACCCGAAGAAAGCGTATTCTCCGATACTGCTGAGCGAAGCGGGAAGCTCGGGGGAATTTAAACTCTGACAACCGTTAAAAGCATCGCGGTCAATTGTTTCAAGAGTTTCGGGGAAGCGAACGGTTAAAAGACCGATGCAACCGTTAAAGGCGCTCTGTCCGATTTTTTTAACTCCGTCGGGGATATAAACTGCGGTAAGTTTTTCGCAACCGTAAAATGCGTTACCCGCGATAGTCGTGACGGGATATCCCTCAATAGAGGAAGGAATAACGAGTTCGCCTTCAAAAGAAGTATCCAGATCCGAAATCCAAACCTCACCGTCGTTGATAACGTAACTTAAGCACTCTCTTATCTCTGAGCATTCGTTGCAGTCCATATCGGAATTCGAATCGTAAACGTGTTCGTGTTCCTCGACACCAGGATAGTGCCAGGTAGCATTATTTAAAGGAGTGTTCGCAGGATTTATGGTGATAGAAGTCTTGTCGCTTTCCGAACCCGCATAATATACGTCCGAAAGAGAAGAACAGCCGTTAAAGGCGTAGCTTTCAACTCTGTTAAGGGAAAGAGGAAGATTTAAAGTCTCGAGTGCAGAGCAGCCCGAGAATGCGTAAATACTGATTTCTTCAACGCCCTCAGATATAGTAAGATCTGTAAGACCGCGGCAACCCGAGAAAGCGTAATCGGAAAGGACGGTAACCCCTGCGGGAATAACAACCGTATCTATTGCCTCGCATGAACTGAAGGAATACAGTCCAATATAAGAAACGGTGCTCGGAATCTCTATTTCAGAAAGAACCGTGCAGTATTGGAACGCATAGTCGCCAATGTAAGAAAGTCCCTCGGGGAGCGAAACACTCTTAAGTGACGAGCAGGCCAAGAAGGTAGCCGGATATATTTGATTAACCCCTGTGGGAATTTCTATGCCGGTGAGTTTGGAGCAACCTGAAAAAACGTTCTGTCTGATAGTTGTGAGGCTGCTGGGGAGATCAATTTCTTCCAGCGAAGAACAATCCGAGAAAGCTTGAGTGGAAATTTCCTGCAAACCGTTATTAAGTTCAACGTCTGATAACGCAGAGCAAGACGAAAATGCTTTGCTTCCAATATATAAAACTCCGCTCGGAAGATTGATGACGGAGAGTGAAGAGCATTTTTCAAAGGTGCCCTCTTCAATACTCGTTATTGCACTAGGAAGCTTGACTTTCACA
>JAZNVP010000066.1:0-29346 GCA_045592865.1 Oscillospiraceae bacterium | reverse complement strand
ACCTTCCAGCAGGGAAGAAACAACTTTAAGATCAACGAAGAACTTCTTTCCAACGTTGTTACTGCTAACAAGGAACTTCCCGATGAGGCAAAAAGAGACCTTATAATTTCGCTTATAACCTTAAAATACACACAGTCTAACTCGGTTTGCTTTGCATACGAGGGTCAGGCAATAGGCGTTGGCGCAGGTCAGCAGTCGAGAATACTCTGCACAAGACTTGCAGGAAGCAAGGCAGATCTCTGGCATCTTCGTCAGCACCCCGTTGTTATTTCTCTTCCTTTCCTTTCAACCGTTGGCAGACCCGACAGAGATAACTGCATTGACGTTTTCCTATCGAGCGATCACGAGGAAGTAACGGCAGACGGAAACTGGGAGAAGTTCTTCTCGGAAAAGCCCACTCCCTTAACCGAGGAAGAAAAGAGGGCTTATCTCGATTCTATCAGCGGAGTATCGTTAGGTTCTGACGCTTTCTTCCCCTTCGGTGATAACATTGAGAGGGCAAAGAGAAGCGGTGTTTCTTATATTGCGGAGCCCGGCGGATCTATCCGCGACGATCAGGTTATAGAGACCTGCGATAAATACGGAATGTCGATGTGCTTTACCGGTATGAGACTTTTCCACCATTAATATTCGGAGGACTTAGATATGAAGGTTTTGGTTGTTGGCTCGGGTGGACGCGAGCACGCCATAATTAAAAAGCTTAAAGAGAGCAAAAAGGTAACAGAGCTCTATGCATTCCCCGGAAACGGAGGTATTGCGGCAGACGCTGTTTGTTTGGCGGGAAACGTTAAGGATATTGACGCTATTACCGCAGCGGCAAAGTCGGTTTCGGCAGATTTTGTTGTTGTTGCGCCTGACGACCCGTTGGTGCTTGGCGCGGTTGACGCATTAGAGGCGGAAGGGTTTAAGTGCTTTGGCCCCAGAAAGAATGCGGCTATAATAGAGGGAAGCAAGATCTTCTCAAAAAATCTTATGAAAAAATATTCTATTCCTACCGCCGCTTATGAGACCTTTGAAACGGAAGAAGATGCGCTAAAGTATTTAGAGACATCGCCCGTTCCCGTTGTTATTAAGGCGGACGGCTTAGCGCTCGGCAAGGGTGTTGTTATAGCGAATACTATAGACGAGGCTAAGGTGGCAGTTCGCTCCATGATGGAAGACAAGATTTTCGGAGAGAGCGGTTCGAGAATTGTTATTGAAGAATTTCTGACGGGCCCCGAGGTTTCGGTGCTTTGCTTTACCGATTCCAAGACGATAAGGCCGATGGTGTCCTCAATGGACCATAAGAGAGCACTTGATAATGACGAAGGACTTAATACGGGCGGTATGGGAACGGTAGCTCCCAACCCTTACTACACAGAAGCGGTAGCTAATGAGTGCATGGAAAAGATATTCATTCCCACCGTTAACGCTATGAACAGTGAGGGAAGACCCTTTAAGGGTTGTCTTTATTTCGGACTTATGCTCACAAAAGACGGACCTAAGGTTATTGAATATAACTGCCGTTTCGGAGATCCCGAGACTCAGGTTGTGCTTCCGCTTCTTGAGAGCGACCTTTTTGATATTATGATGGCGGTTTCGGAAGAAAGACTTTCCCAGGTTCCCACCGAATTCTCTTCCGGTGCGGCGGCCTGCGTTATTATGGCGTCGAAGGGTTATCCGCAGAAATATGAGACCGGTTTCGAGATTAAGAATAGTGGAGCGGAAAAGGTTTACATAGCAGGAGCAAAGCTCTCTGACGGAAAACTTTTAACCGCAGGTGGAAGGGTTCTCGGCGTTACCGAGACGGCGGACACCTTAAAAGAGGCTTTAGACAAGGCTTACGAGTCGGTTCAAAAGATTTCGTTTGACAATCAGTTTTACAGAAAAGACATTGGCAAAAAAGCGCTTGAGGCTTTAAGATAGGGGGAACAAAGTGGTTTACAGAGTTTATGTTGAAAAGAAGGATAGATTTGCTCACGAGGCCTCTTCTTTAAGAGAGGAACTCAAAAATCTCTATTCGGTTAAAGGAATTGAAAAGGTTCGCGTTATAAACAGATACGATGCCGAGGATATTTCAGAGGAACTTTTTGAAACTGCAAAGAAAAACGTTTTCTCCGAGCCTCAGCTCGACAACGTTTCGGAAGAAACCACCTTTTCGGACGCAGATTTTGTTTTTGCCGTTGAATATCTTCCCGGTCAGTTCGATCAGAGGGCAGATTCTGCGGCTCAGTGTATTCAGATAATTTCGGCAGGGGATAAGCCTGTTGTTAAGACTGCAAAGGTTTATGCAGTTTACGGCGAGATTACCGAAAACGACAAAGAGGTTATTAAAAACTTCGTTATCAACCCCGTTGAGAGCAGAGAGGCTTCGATAGAAAAGCCCGAGAGTCTCAAAACAGTATATGATATTCCTGAGTCGGTTGCCGTTATGGACGGTTTTATTGAGAGCACCGACGAGGATATTGAGAACATCGTTAACAAATATTCTCTTGCGATGGATGCGGACGATCTTCGTTTCTGCAGAGAGTATTTCAAGAGCGAGAACAGAAATCCTACCATTACCGAGATCAGAATGATCGACACCTACTGGTCGGATCACTGCCGTCACACCACCTTTTTAACCAACATTGATAAGGTTGAGTTTGAGGACGAATTTATTGAAGAGACCTATAAAGAATATCTTGCGGTCAGAGAGAAGCTCCAGAGGACTAAGCCTATCACTATGATGGATATTGGAACCATTGCCGCAAAATATTTAAGAAGTGTCGGAAAACTCGAAAAGCTTGATGAATCGGAAGAGATCAATGCCTGCACCGTTAAGGTTAAGGTAACGGTTGACGGTGTTGACGAGGACTGGCTCCTTTTATTTAAAAACGAGACCCACAACCACCCCACCGAGATCGAACCCTTCGGCGGCGCGGCTACCTGCATCGGCGGTGCTATAAGAGACCCGCTTTCAGGAAGGGCTTACGTTTACTCGGCGATGAGGGTTACGGGTGCAGCAGATCCTACCGTTCCTGTGAATGAGACCTTAAAGGGAAAACTGCCCCAGAGAAAGATCGTTACGACTGCTGCGGCAGGTTATTCTTCATACGGTAACCAGATCGGTCTTGCGACGGGTCAGGTTGATGAACTTTATCACCCCGGCTATGCTGCAAAGAGAATGGAGATCGGCGCGGTTATCGGTGCGGCTCCTGCAGAAAACGTTCGCCGTGAACGTCCCGAGGCCGGTGACAAGGTTATTCTTCTCGGCGGCAGAACGGGCCGCGACGGTTGCGGCGGTGCTACCGGTTCCTCTAAATCCCACGATTCTTCTTCGCTTACCAGTTGCGGAGCAGAGGTTCAGAAGGGTAATGCACCTGAAGAGAGAAAACTTCAGAGACTTTTCAGAAACAAAGAGGCTTCCCGTCTTATAAAGCGTTGCAATGACTTCGGCCCCGGCGGTGTTTCGGTTGCGGTTGGTGAACTTGCCGACGGACTCAGAATTAATCTTAATGCAGTTCCAAAGAAATATGAGGGCCTTGACGGCACCGAACTTGCTATTTCGGAGTCTCAGGAGAGAATGGCGGTTGTTGTTGAAGAGAAGGATCTTAAGAGATTTTGCGAGATTGCGGACAGCGAGAACCTTGAGGCAACACTTATTGCTGAGGTAACGGTTGAGCCGAGACTCGTTATGGTTTGGAACGGCACCGAGATAGTTAATCTCTCAAGAGAGTTCTTGAATTCCAACGGTGCAGAGAAACATACCGACGTTTCTGTTCTTAAATCAGAGAAATATGAAAAGGCATATTCAGATAACTTTGCAGAGAACTATATTGAACTCACGAAGGATCTTAACGTTTGCTCCAAGAGAGGTCTTTCGGAGCGTTTTGACTCCACCATCGGAGCGGGAACGGTTATTATGCCTTTCGGCGGAAAAAATCAGTTAACACCTTCTCAGGCTATGGTCAATAAGGTATCTGTCGAGAAAGGCGAGACCGACACTTGTTCCTTTATGGCTTGGGGATATAACCCCTATATGAGCGAAAAGAGCCCCTACATTGGTGCTTACAATGCCGTTGTTGAATCGGTTTCCAAGCTTATTGCTTCGGGTGCTGACAGAAAAGAAGTTTATCTCACATTCCAGGAATACTTTGAGAAGCCTCAGAAAAACCCCGAGCGTTACGGTAAACCCTGCGCCGCACTTTTAGGTGCGTTTAAGGCGCAGATGGAACTCGAAATGGCGTCTATCGGCGGTAAGGACTCGATGAGCGGAACCTTTGAAAAGCTCGACGTTCCGCCCACACTCGTTTCCTTTGCGGTTACGATGGGCAAACTTTCCGACGTTATAACAAACGACTTCAAGGCGGCAGGACATAACGTTATTCTTCTTTCGCCCGATTATGACGAAAATAACATCCCCGAAACAAAGTCGCTTATTAAGGTTTACGATAAGGTAACAGAACTCCAAAGAAGCGGTAAGGCTAAATCGGTTTACACTTTAGGCTTTGGCGGTGCCGCAGAGGCAGTGTTCAAGATGGCTATCGGAAACTCGGTTGGCTTTGAATATGCGGACGTTTCTAACGACGTTATTTTCGGAACGAGATACGGTTCCTTCATTGTCGAAATAGAGGGAGAGGTTCCCGAGGGTGCAACACTTCTCGGTAAGACCGTTTCGGAAGAGGTTATTAAGAAGGGCGAGGACACACTCGAGCTTTCGCTTCTTCTCGAAGGCTATGAAAACAGACTTGAGAACGTTTTCCCCTGCAACATAGATGCAGAAAAGCAGGATATTCCGGTGATCTCTTTTGAGAGAACGGAGAACAGATCGGCATCAATTAAGGTGGCTAAACCTAAGCTTCTTATTCCCGTTTTCCCCGGAACTAACTGCGAATACGACACTGCGGCAGCTGCAAGAAGAGCGGGTGCAGATCCCGAGATTTTTGTTATAAAGAATCTTTCTTCAAGCGCTATTGAAGAGTCGGTCAAGGTTTTTGCAGATAAGGTTAAATCGGCGCAGATGATAGTTATTCCCGGCGGTTTCTCAGGCGGCGACGAGCCCGACGGTTCGGGTAAATTCATAACTGCGTTCTTCAGAAACGAGGCAGTTCGGGAGTCGGTTAACGAGCTTCTTAAAAACCGCGACGGACTTATGTGCGGTATTTGTAACGGTTTCCAGGCGCTTATTAAACTCGGTCTCGTTCCTTACGGCGAGATTACCGAAACGGATGAGAACAGCCCGACCCTTACATATAATGAGATCGGCAGACATCAGTCGATGCTTGTGAGAACACGAATTGCTTCCAATAAGTCGCCCTGGCTTTATGAGACTGAGGTAGGGGATATTTACACCGTTCCGATCTCTCACGGTGAGGGAAGATTTATTGCCAGTGATGAGGTTATGAAGAAGCTTATTGAGAACGGTCAGATTGCAACCCAATACTGCGACCTTTCGGGTAACGTTTCTTCGGATATCTCGGTTAATCCCAACGGAAGCTTCTTCGCGGTTGAGGGTATTACCTCGCCCGACGGAAGAGTTCTTGGTAAGATGGGTCATTCCGAGAGAATCAGCGACGGTCTTTATAAGAACGTTGGAGGCTCGTTTGATATGGGCATCTTCCGTTCTGCTGTTAAATACTTTAAATAGGAGAGATTAGGAATGAAAAGCGATATTGAAATAGCGCAGTCGGTCAAAATGAAGCCTATTACCGAGATTGCAGACATTCTCGGAATAGAGGGCGATTATCTTGAGCAATACGGCAAATATAAAGCAAAGATCGATCTTAGTCTTTTAGAGAAAAAGAGCGCTAAAAAGGGCAAACTCATTCTTGTTACTGCTATCACCCCCACCCCTGCGGGAGAGGGTAAAACCACCACAACTATAGGCCTTGCCGACGGAATGAAGAAGATCGGCGCCGACGTTTGCGTTGCATTGAGAGAGCCTTCCCTGGGCCCCGTTTTCGGAGTTAAGGGCGGAGCGGCAGGCGGCGGATATGCTCAGGTCGTTCCGATGGAGGATATCAATCTTCATTTTACGGGAGATTTCCACGCTATCGGCGCGGCAAACAATCTTCTTGCGGCTATGCTTGACAACCACATTTATCAGGGCAACCGACTCGGAATTGATCCGAGAAGGATAACCTGGAAGAGATGCGTTGATATGAACGACCGTCAGTTAAGATTTGTTACCGACGGACTCGGCGGAAGGGTCAACGGCGTTCCGCGTGAGGACGGCTTTGACATTACGGTTGCTTCCGAGATCATGGCGGTGCTCTGCCTTTCAAATTCGATTACCGATCTAAAAGAGAGACTTTCGAGAATAGTTGTTGGATACACCTACGACGAAAAACCCGTTACGGCGGGAGAGATCGGTGCCGCAGGTGCTATGACGGCACTTTTGAAGGATGCTATAAAGCCTAACTTAGTTCAGACCCTGGAGGGAACTCCTGCGCTTGTTCACGGCGGTCCTTTTGCAAACATTGCTCACGGCTGCAACTCGGTTACGGCGACCAAGATGTCCTTAAAACTTGCGGACTACACCGTTACCGAGGCAGGTTTCGGTGCAGATCTCGGTGCCGAGAAGTTTTTGGATATCAAGTGCAGATATGCCGGTCTTAATCCCGATGCGGTCGTTATCGTTGCGACCATCAGGGCGCTTAAGATGCACGGCGGACTCAGTAAAACCGAACTCGGTTCAGAAAACATCGAGGCGTTAAAGAAGGGTATTCCTAATCTTCTTCGCCACGTTTCCAACATCAAGAACGTTTATAAGCTTCCTTCGGTTGTTGCTATCAACCGTTTCCCGACCGATACCGACAAAGAGGTTGAGATAATAATTGATGAGTGTAAAAAACTCGGCGTTAACGTTTGTCTTTCAAACGTTTGGGCTGAGGGCGGAGATGGCGGAATTGAACTTGCGCATGAAGTTATTCGTCTTTGCGAAGAGAAGAATGATTTCACCTTCAGTTATGAGCTCGATGCTTCTATCAAAGAAAAGATCGAGGCGGTAACCAAGAAGGTTTACGGCGGCGACGGCGTTATCTTCACCCCCGCGGCTGAAAAGGAGATCAAAAAGCTTAACGAGGACGGTTTCTCAAAGCTTCCTATCTGCGTTGCCAAGACGCAATACAGTTTCTCCGACGACCCGACTCTTCTCGGGGCTCCCGAAAACTTTAAGATAACCGTTAAAAAGGTTAAGGTTTCGGCGGGTGCAGGATTTATCGTAGTGCTCACGGGTGATATTATGACAATGCCCGGTCTTCCGAAGGTTCCTGCGGCTGAGAGAATTGACGTTAGCGCAGACGGTGTTATAAGCGGATTATTCTAAGATTTAAAAAAGTTCTCTGTTTTGAAAAAATGGGGAACTTTTTTATTGTTTTTAACAAAAAATACGTGCTAAATTATTGACAACGATTTAACGCGGTGATATAATAATGCATATATTCTAAGGTTTAGAAGAGGTAGAAGATTATTATGTTTTTTGGTTTTGCAATAATTAACGTGATAATTCTAAGCGTTATCCTAATAGTCGTGCTTAAGACTATGGATGATGCTAAAAGTTATGTCCTGAATTGCAAAACAGAAAAGTTTTAATTTATGCAAGATTTTTAATAACTGCATAAATAAAAAACCGAAGATTTGCAGCCTTACGGTCTAACTTTTAGCCCGTAAGGCTTTAATTTTTGAAGAGGGAGGAAAACAAATGAAAATTACCGGTGCAAAGATCTTAATGGAATGTCTTATCGAGCAGGGTGTTGACACCGTCTTTGGATATCCCGGAGGAACCATTCTGAACGTTTATGACGAGCTTTATAAATATAACGGGAAGATAAAGCATATTTTAACTTCGCATGAGCAGGGTGCTTCCCACGCGGCAGACGGATATGCCCGCAGCACAGGAAAGGTTGGCGTTTGCTTTGCAACCAGCGGACCCGGTGCTACTAATTTGACGACGGGTATTGCAACTGCTTATATGGATTCTTCGCCCGTTGTGTTCATATCCTGTAACGTTAACGAGCCTCTTATGGGAAAGGATTCATTTCAAGAGGTTGATATAACGGGAATAACGATGCCTATTACCAAGTGTAATTTCTTGGTTAGAGACGTCGGTAAACTTGCCGACGTTATAAGAGAGGCCTTTGCTATTGCTCGTAGCGGAAGACCCGGTCCTGTTCTTATAGATATACTTAAAAACGTTACGGCGGAGAAGGCTGAATTCGAGGCACTCCCCGTTACTAAGCACTCCCAGAACGGAAAACTGGCAACACTTATGGAACGGGCTTCCCAGAACTTTAAACCTGCAAAGCCGAATGAGAAGGACATTGACGTTCTTGTTGATATGATAAATGCTTCCGAGAAGCCGCTTGTTATCTGCGGCGGCGGAGTTGTCAGGGGAAGGGCGGACAAGGAGTTTACAGAGTTTGCAGAGAAGATAGATTCACCCGTTGCGATAACCCTTATGGGTGCGGGTGGTTTCAGAGGAAGAAACGCGCTAACCACGGGAATGATCGGTATGCACGGAACTCAGGCTTCTAATATGGCTTGTGACGGATGCGATCTTTTGATTGCCGTTGGTTGCAGATTTTCCGACCGAGTGGCGCTTAACCCTTCGAGTTTTGCAAGAAACGCAAAGATCGTTCAGATAGATATCGACAGGGCAGAGATAAACAAGAACGTTAAGACCGATCACCATATTGTTGGCGACGCTAAGACGGTTCTTAAGATGCTTAACGAAAAACTTAAGAAAACCTCACACGAGGAATGGAAGAAATACGTTTTCTCCTTCAAGACCGAGACCGAATACGACGAGGGTGGAAACACCCTGACTCCGAAGCAGATCTTAAGTGCGATTGCGAAAATAATGCCCCAGGACACGATCGTTGCGACCGACGTTGGTCAGCATCAGATGTGGTCTATTCAGCACTTTAAGTTTGATTATCCGGGTCAGCTTTTAACTTCGGGCGGATTTGGAACGATGGGATTCGGACTTGGCGCGGCGATCGGCGCAAAGGTCGGTAACCCCGACAAATGCGTTATACATATCACGGGAGACGGAAGTTTCAGAATGAACTGCAATGAACTTGCGACCGAAGAACACTATAATTCTCCCGTTATCACCTTTGTTTTCAATAATAAGACACTCGGAATGGTTCGTCAGTGGCAAAATTTAATTTACGACAAGCATTTTTCCGAAACCGACCTGTTAAGAGGTCCCGATTTTGTTAAACTCGCCGAGGCTTACGGGCTTGGCGGCAAGAGGGTCTCAACGGTTTCAGAACTTGAAGCGGCGATAAAAGAGGCGATAGAAAGCGGAAAAGGCTACGTTATCGACTGCGCGATCGACACCGATGAGATGGTTCGCCCGATGGTTAGCGGCGGCGCTCACATAACCGAGTTTATAGTTAAGTAAGGAGGGGGAAGATATGGGTAAACTTAAAAGACAGACACTTGCAGTTTTAGTTGAAAATGAATCGGGTGTTCTATCGCAGGTTTCAAGGCTTTTCTCCCGAAAGGGCTACAACATCGAAACGGTTGCGGTCGGAACTACCGAAAATCCCGAAACCTCCCGTATTACCATTGAGGTTATGGCGGATGACGATCAGATAAAGCTTCTTGCTAATCAGTTAAGAAAGCTTTTCCCCGTTCTTTCGGTTAAAATTTTAACCAAAGAAAAATCGATAAGAAGGGAACTTGTTCTCTTTAAAGTGAAGGCTCCGACGAGTGCGGAAAGAAACGAGATCATTCAGATAGCAAACATATTCAGGGCTAATATCCTTGACGTTTCTATCGGCTCTCTGACCCTTGCGATTATAGGTGATGAGGGAAAAACTGAGGCTATGGAAAATATTCTGGCTGAGTTTGAGATTTTAGAGGTTGCAAGAACCGGTGTTGTTGCCCTCGAACGCGGACAGAAAACAATTTATGAAGATACAAAAGAAAAAGGAGAATTTAACTATGGCAAAAATGTATTATGAGAAAGATTGTGATTTAAACAAGATCGCAGACAAAACTATCGCAGTTATCGGTTACGGTTCCCAGGGCCACGCACACGCTTTAAACCTTCGTGATTCGGGTTGCAACGTTATTATCGGTCTTCGCAAGGGCGGAAAATCCTGGCCTGTTGCAGAGAAGGACGGTTTTACCGTTATGACCGTTGCAGAGGCAACAGTGAAAGCAGACATTATTATGATCCTTATCAACGATGAGGCTCAGGCAGATATGTATAAGAAGGACATAGCTCCCAACCTTACTGCAGGAAAGGCTATCGCATTTGCGCACGGCTTTAACATCAGATACAAGCAGATCGTTCCTCCTGCTGACGTTGACGTGTTTATGGCGGCTCCTAAGGGCCCCGGACACACCGTCAGAGGACAGTATGTTGCAGGTAAGGGCGTTCCTTGCCTCGTTGCTGTTGAGCAGAATGCTACCGGCAAGGCTTATGATATAGCACTCGCTTACATAGCAGGTATCGGCGGAGCAAGAGCAGGTATTATGGAGACCACTATGCACGATGAGACCGAGACCGACCTCTTCGGTGAGCAGGCAGTTCTTTGCGGCGGCGTTGTTGACCTTATGAGATGCGGCTTCGAGACCCTCGTTGAAGCAGGTTATGAGCCTGAGAATGCTTACTTTGAGTGTATTCACGAAATGAAACTTATCATCGACCTTATCAACAAGGGCGGTGTTGCGGCTATGAACTACTCCATCTCTGATACTGCAGAGTTCGGCGAATACGTTTCGGGCCCCAGAGTTCTTCCTTACGAACAGACCAAGGCTAATATGAAGGCGGTTCTTTCGGACATTCAGGACGGAACCTTTGCAGGTAAATGGATCGCAGAGAATAAAAACGGACGCTGCTTCTTTAACTCCAAGAGAGAGGCTCTTGCTAAGCATCCTATGGAGGTTGTTGGAAAACGCCTTCGTGAGCAGATGCTCTGGAAGAATGACTCCGATCTCGACTCGGCTTCCAACTAATTAAAACTTAAGCGGATAGTTTTTGCTATCCGCTTATATCCCTTATTTAAACGCTTGAAAGGTATGGTAACTTTTATGAATATGAGATCTGATAACGTAAAAAAAGGTGTTGAGAGGACTCCAAACAGAAGCCTTCTGTATGCTCTGGGACTTACCGATGAGGAACTTAGCCGCCCGTTAGTTGCGGTCGTTAGTTCCTATAACCAGATAGTTCCGGGTCATATGCATCTTGATAAAATAGCAGATGCGGTTTGCGCAGGTGTTCGCATTGCGGGGGGAACCCCTATTGTTTTCCCGGCGATCGCGGTTTGCGACGGTATTGCGATGGGACATATCGGAATGAAATATTCACTTGTTACCCGAGACCTTATTGCAGATTCCACCGAGGCTATGGCACTGGCTCACCAGTTCGACGGAATGGTTATGGTTCCCAACTGCGACAAGAACGTTCCCGGTCTTCTGATGGCGGCGGCAAGACTTAATATCCCCACCATTTTCTGTTCGGGCGGACCTATGCTTGCGGGGCATCTTTCTGACGGAAGAAGAACCTGTCTTAGCCATATGTTTGAGGCGGTTGGTGCTTACCACGCAGGAACTATGGACGAGGAGGGTGTTTCTGATTACACCGAAAATGCCTGTCCTTCGTGTGGCTCCTGCTCGGGAATGTATACCGCGAACTCGATGAACTGTCTTTGCGAGGCTATCGGTATGGCACTCCCCGGAAACGGAACTATTCCTGCGCCTTTATCCAAAAGGATAAGGTTTGCAAAAATGTCGGGAATGAAGATTATGGAGCTTATCGAGAAGGATATAAAGCCCCGCGATATTATGAACGAGAGGGCGTTCCACAATGCCGAAACGGTTGATATGGCGCTCGGTTGTTCCACCAACACTATGCTTCATCTTCCCGCTATTGCTCACGAAGCAGGGCTTGAGATAAGCCTTGATATGTCGAACTCAATAAGCGAGAACACGCCTAATCTTTGTCATCTTGCTCCTGCGGGGGACACATTTATGGAAGACCTTGACAGAGCGGGTGGCGTTTATGCGGTTATGAAGGAACTCACGAAAAAGAACCTTTTATCGCTTGACACGATAACCGTTACGGGAAAAACTATGGGCGAGAATTTAGCATCGGTCGTTAACACAAACCCCGAGGTTATAAGACCTATTGAAAATCCATATTCTGAAACGGGCGGAATTGCCGTTCTTAAAGGAAACGTTGCACCCGACGGATGCGTTGTTAAGAAATCGGCGGTTGCCGAAGAGATGATGGCTCATTCGGGTCCTGCGAGGGTTTTTGACTCCGAAGAGGAAGCGATAACGGCTATCTATGCTAAAAAGATCAACCCCGGCGACGTTGTTGTTATAAGATACGAGGGCCCCAAGGGCGGCCCCGGAATGAGAGAGATGCTCAACCCCACCTCTGCTATCTGCGGAATGGGGCTCGGTGAGAGCGTTGCGCTTATCACCGACGGAAGATTTTCGGGTGCTACAAGGGGCGCCGCTATCGGACACGTAAGTCCCGAGGCTGCCGCAGGCGGAAATATTGCTCTTATAAAAGAGGGCGATATAATTTCTATCGACATTAAAAACTGTAAGATAGAGGTTAAGGTTTCCGACGAAGAACTCGAAAAGAGAAGAAAAGAATGGGTTTGTCCCGAACCTAAGGTTAAAACGGGATATATTGCAAGATATGCAAAGCTTGTTACCTCTGCCGACAAGGGCGCGGTTTTAACGGTTTAATTTAAGGAGAAATTTATGGATCAGGTTAAAATATTTGATACCACCCTCAGAGACGGTGAACAGTCTCCCGGGTGCAGTATGAACTTAAAGGAGAAGATTGAGGTTGCAAAGTGCCTTGAGAAGTTAAAGGTTGACGTTATCGAGGCGGGTTTTGCTATCAGTTCTCCCGGAGATTTTGAATCGGTCAACACCATTGCGAAAACCGTTAAGGACTGCTCGGTTGCGTCGTTGGCAAGAGCGGCATATAAGGATATAGATACGGCTTGGGAGGCGGTTAAGGTTGCCGCCGACCCGAGAATACATCTCTTTATTGCCACCTCTCCGTTACATATGGAATACAAGCTCAGAATGACACCCGAAGAGGTGCTTTCCAAAACTGAAGAAATGGTTAAATACGCCGCTAAATACTGCAGTAACATAGAGTTTTCTGCAGAGGACGCAACGAGAAGCGATCCCGAGTTTTTGGCAAAGGTTGTTGAGGCGGCGATAAGAAACGGTGCTTCGGTCGTTAACATCCCCGACACCGTTGGATACACAACTCCCGCCGAGATGCGCGCTCTTATTGAATACCTTATTGAAAAGGTTGAAAACTCGGATAAGGCTATCTTCTCGGTGCACTGCCACAACGATCTCGGTATGGCGGTTGCCAACTCACTCGCAGGTGTTCAGGGCGGTGCGCGTCAGATAGAGTGCACCATTAACGGACTCGGCGAGAGGGCAGGTAACACTTCGCTTGAAGAGGTTGTTATGGCTATGAAGACCCGTCCCGACGTTTATAACGTTACAACGGGTATTGAGACCACGCAGATATACAGAACAAGTAAAACTGTTTATAAGATAATAGGTCAGACGGCGCCTCTTAATAAGCCGATCGTTGGAAAAAATGCGTTTGCTCACGAATCGGGTATTCATCAGCATGGTGTTCTTGCCAACAAGCAGACCTATGAGATATTGACTCCCGAATCGGTTGGTATTCACGTGAACAACATTGTTCTGGGTAAACATTCGGGAAAACACGCATTTGAGGATCACCTCAAAAAGATGGGTCATAATCTGACACCTGAAGAGCTTCTTCGCTGTTTTGAGGAGTTTAAGATTCTTTGCGATAAGAAAAAGAATATTAGTGACGCCGATATTGAGGCTATCGTTATGCATGAGGCAACAAGTGAGATGACTGCGACCGAATCGGGCTACACACTCGATTGGTTTGCGGTTCACTCTTCGAACTTTACCACCGCAACAAGCACTGTTAGCCTTAAGAAAAACGGAGAAAAATTCGAGGGAGTTTCGCTCGGTGACGGACCTATTGATGCTTCCTTTAAGGCGATCGACAGCATAGTTAACCCCGTTCCTCACACCTTTGATATATTCACGGTCAACTCGGTTTCAGAGGGTAAGGACACGCTCGGTGACGTTAAGGTAAAGCTTACTGCTAACGGCAGAAACTACGTTGGAAGAGGACTTTCCACCGATATTATCGAGGCGGCAATTCTTGCCTACATAACGGCGGTTAACAAGATGAAAGCAGAAGAATAGGAGAAAAACTTATGGGAATGACGATGACTCAGAAGATACTCGCTCACCACGCAGGACTCGAAAACGTTAAGGCGGGAGATCTTATTGAAGCAAAGCTCGATATAGTTTTAGGAAACGACGTTACAACGCCTGTTGCCGTTAAGGTTTTCGACAAGGCGGGGTTCACAAGCGTTTTTGATAATGAAAAGATCGCAATAGTGCTTGATCACTATACACCCTGCAAGGATATAAAGTCGGCAGACCTTTGCAAGACCGCAAGGGAGTTTGCGCGTCGCTTTAACATCAAGCATTTTTATGACGTTGGCGCGGTTGGAATAGAACACGCGCTTCTTCCCGAAAAGGGAATTGTTGGCCCCGGCGACCTTATAATCGGTGCCGATTCTCACACCTGCACCTACGGTGCTCTCGGAGCTTTCTCAACGGGAGTCGGTTCTACCGATATGGCGGCAGGAATGGCTTCGGGCGAGAACTGGTTTAAGGTTCCGAGCGCGATAAAGGTTAATTTAACGGGAAAGCTTGATAAATACGTCAGCGGAAAGGACGTTATACTGCATCTTATCGGTCTTATCGGAGTTGACGGCGCTTTATATAAATCGCTTGAATTTACGGGTGAGGGCGTTAAGAGTCTTTCGATGGACGACCGTTTCACCATTGCAAATATGGCGATCGAGGCGGGTGGAAAGAACGGAATTTTCCCCGTTGACGAAAAGACGATGGAATACATTGAGGGCAGATTTACACGTCCTGTTTTAGTTTTCGAGGCAGACGAGGACGCAGAATACGAAAGGGTCGTTGATATTGACCTTTCAAAGTTAGAGCCCACTGTTTCGCTCCCACATCTTCCTTCAAACACCAAGCTTGTTTCCGAGGTTTCGGGGCTTAAAATAGATCAGGTGGTTATCGGTTCCTGCACCAACGGAAGAATTTCCGACCTTCGCGCCGCTGCCGAGATTTTAAAAGGCAGAAAGGTAGCCGAGGGAGTCAGATGCATAGTTATTCCTGCAACTCAGGAGATTTATATGCAGAGCATTAAAGAGGGACTTACCGAGATATTTATAGAAGCGGGTTGCGCGGTTTCAACACCAACCTGCGGACCCTGCCTTGGCGGACACATGGGTGTTATGAGCGAAGGCGAGAGGGCGGTTGCAACCACCAACAGAAACTTTGTTGGCCGAATGGGACACGTAAAGAGCGAGGTAATTCTTGCTTCTCCCGCGGTTGCGGCGGCAAGTGCGGTTATGGGTGCACTCGCGTCACCCGAAGAAGTTATGTAGGAGGAAGAGAGTATGTTCAGAGGAACTGTTTTTAAATACGGAAACAACGTTGACACCGACGTTATAATTCCTGCGAGATACCTTAACGCTCCGAGCGAGGAAGAACTCGCAAAGCACTGCATGGAGGATATTGATGCAGATTTTGTAAATAAGGTTAAAAAGGGCGATATAATGGTTGCTGAAGATAATTTCGGTTGCGGATCATCCCGTGAACACGCCCCTATTTCGATAAGAGCAAGTGGAATTTCCTGCGTTATTGCAAAAAGCTTTGCAAGAATTTTCTACCGAAACGCTATTAACATAGGATTTCCTATTCTTGAATGTCCCGAAGCGGCAGAAAAGATCAAGATGGGGGACACCGTTTCGGTTGACGTTGAAAGCGGAATAATTACCAATGAAACAACGGGGGAGACCTATAAGGCTTCGGCTTTTCCCGAGTTTGTCAGCGGAATTATTGAAGCGGGTGGACTACTTGAATACGTTAAAGCAAAAAAGGCTTCGGAGGAAAAATAATGAAATTTGATATAGCGCTTGTTAAGGGCGACGGAATTGGCCCCGAGATAGTTGACAGTGCGGTCAGGGTGCTCGAAAAAATAGGCGAAAAGTTCGGCCACGATTTTTGTTTTACCGAATATCTTGCAGGTGGCGCCGCTATCGATGCATTCGGCATCCCGCTTCCCGAAGAAACGGTCGAGGGCTGCAAAAAGAGCGACAGTGTGCTCTTAGGTGCGGTTGGCGGACCTAAGTGGGATACTCTCCCCGGAAACATAAGACCCGAGAAGGCTCTTTTGGGGCTTCGCTCGGCTTTAGGACTCTACACGAACCTTCGTCCTGCGAAGATATATCCTGCGCTTATGAGCGCCTGCACACTTCGTCCCGACATTGTTAAGGAAGGCTTTGACCTTGTTATCGTCAGAGAACTGACGGGCGGAATTTATTTCGGCGAGAGGGGCAGAAGAACCGGCAAATACGGCGAAGAGGCATACGACACCGAGGCTTACTCGGTTTTAGAGGTTGAAAGAATAGCAAGGGTTGCTTTCGAGACCGCAAGGAAGAGAAGAAAGAACGTTATAAGCATTGATAAGGCTAACGTTCTGGAGACCTCAAGGCTTTGGAGAGAAACGGTGCACAGGGTAGCGTCAGAGTATCCCGACGTCTGTGTTCAGGATATGCTCGTTGACAATGCGGCAATGCAGTTAGTCAGAGCACCTTCGAGATTTGACGTTATCGTGACCTCTAATATGTTCGGAGATATTCTTTCGGACGAGGCAAGTCAGATAACGGGTTCAATCGGTCTTTTGGCTTCGGCGTCGCTTGGTGACTCCAAGTGCGGACTTTATGAGCCTATACACGGCTCTGCTCCCGATATTGCAGGTCAGGACAAAGCGAACCCCATCGCAACAATTCTTTCGGCGGCAATGATGCTAAGGTATTCTTTTGATTTAACAGAAGAAGCCGACTGCATTGAGGAGGCGGTTAACAGATGCCTTAACGAAGGCATAAGAACTGCCGATATTGCTCTTGCCGACGAAGTTGTTTTAGGAACCAGAGCTATTACCGATGAGATAATTAATCGTTTATAAGGAAGTGTTATCAGTGCTTGATATTAAGATCACGAAAACCGAAAGCCCCAAGGCAAAACCCGAGGGTGCTTTAGGCTTTGGTAAAATTTTTACAGACCATATGTTTATTATGGACTACACCGAAGGAAAGGGTTGGCATGATGCGAGAATCGTGCCTTACGGGGATTTAAGTTTTTCTCCTGCTACTATGGTGTTCCATTACGGTCAGGAGATGTTTGAGGGACTAAAAGCATATAAAGGCAAGGACGGAAACGCTTATCTTTTCCGCCCCGATATGAACGCCAAGAGGACCAACAAGACAAACGAGAGACTTTGCATTCCTTATCTTCCCGAAGAAGATTTTGTTGATGCAGTAAAGGCTATCGTTGAGGTTGATAAGGACTGGATCCCTACCGAAGAGGGAACAAGTCTTTACGTTCGTCCCTTTATTATTTCTACCGATGCTTTTCTTGGGGTTTCTCCCTCGAAAACATATATGTTTATAATCATTCTTTCTCCCTCGGGAGCATATTATTCGAGCGGACTTTCGCCCGTTGGAATATGGATCGAGGACGACTACGTCAGAGCGGTTCGCGGCGGAATGGGCTTTGCTAAAACAGGCGGCAACTACGCGGCTTCTCTTGCGGCGCAGGTCAAGGCTCACGATGAGGGCTATTCTCAGGTTCTCTGGCTTGACGGCGTTGAGAGAAAATACATTGAAGAGGTTGGCGCTATGAACATCTTCTTCAAGATTGACGGCAAGGTTGTAACACCGAAGCTTAACGGAAGCATTCTTCCGGGTATTACAAGAGATTCGGTTCTGACCCTTTGCAGAGACTGGGGATATGAGACCGAGGAAAGACTTATCTCGGTTGACGAGCTTATTGAGGCGCAGAAGTCGGGCGCACTCGAAGAGGTTTTCGGAACGGGAACGGCGGCGGTTATTTCTCCCGTTGGAAAGCTTCGTTATAAAGACGACGTTATGACTATCGGAACAGGGGATATAGGGCCTCTAAGCCAGAGGCTTTACGACACCGTAACCTCTATTCAGACAGGTTCCGGTGAGGATAAATTCTCTTGGAGAGTCAGAGTTTAATTTTAAGGGGTGAGGTTTTTGTTAAAAGAGATATCGAAGCTTCTCATTTACGGAGATAACGGAGAAAACAGTATTCTTGAGAATCTGGCGAGGCTTTTAAATGAAGCGGAGAACAGTGCTTCAGACAAGGCAACGTTAGTTAAGGGAATATACCGCGAGATCAAAAGGCTTTTAGACCTTGCGACCTCTTACGGTTTTGACCGAAATCTTTGGCAGAACTACCTCACCTTTATAATGATTACCAATGAAAACTCCTTTTCTCTGACTGCCGAGAGGGCATCTGTTTCGGAAAACGGAACGGTTAACGAGCTTGTGAAAAACGATTTCAAGGTATTTAAAAAACTTTTCCACTATGACTTTTCGTGGGTGGAAAAGGCTTTGGATATAAACTGTTTTTCACTTATCACTAACTACACCGCCATTCCGAAGAGAGAATGTGTTTACAACCGCTCGGTGAGCGAAAAGGTTAAAGAACTGAGCCTTAAAATAGATAAGGCGGCAGACGAAAAAGAAGTGTTCGAAATTATAACCGAGCACTATGAAAAATACGGTGTTGGGCTTTTTGGGCTTAACCGTGCCTTCAGAATTGAGGGCTCGGGGGAGAATATAAAGTATCTCCCCATAAACAACGCCGACTCGGTCCGTCTTTCCGATCTTGTGGGTTATGAATATCAGAAGAAGCTCCTTGTGGACAATACCGAGACCTTCGTGAACGGCAAGAAAGCCAACAACGCGCTTCTCTATGGCGACAGCGGAACGGGAAAGTCAACGAGCATTAAGGCGGTTCTCAATGAATACTTCCCGAAGGGACTTCGTATGATCGAGATCTACCGCCATCAGTTTAAGGACCTTTCCTTTGTTATAAGGGATATTAAAAACCGAAATTACAGATTTATAATCTATATCGACGACCTATCCTTTGAGGATAATGAGACCGAATACAAGTTCTTGAAGGCGGTTATTGAGGGCGGCGTTGAGACCCGTCCCGATAATATTTTGATTTATGCAACATCTAACCGCAGACATCTTATAAAAGAGACCTGGAACGACAGAAACGATATGGAGTTCAGCGGTGAGGTTCACCGTTCGGATACTGTTGAGGAAAAGCTTTCGCTTTCGGCGAGATTCGGTGTGCTTATAAACTATTCGGCACCAAGTAAGCAAGAGTTTTTGAACATAGTCAAAACACTCGCTGAGAGAGAAAACATCTCTATTCCCGAGGAAGAGCTTTTCCTTGAAGCAAACAAGTGGGAGATGCATCATTCGGGAGTTTCGGGCAGAACGGCAAGACAGTTTATCGATTATCTTGCGGGAAAACAGTAAAACGGAGGGGAAGAAATGGTAACACTTGATAAGGTTTATCAGGCGGCATTTGTTTTAAAGGATGTTGCGAGAAAGACCGATTTAATTTATGCTAAAAATCTGGCACCCGACTTAGAGTTATATCTTAAAACAGAAAATCTTCAGGTAACGGGTAGCTTTAAACTGAGAGGTGCTTATTATAAGATAAGCCAACTTTCAGATACTGAAAAGAAGGCAGGTATTGTTGCCTGCAGTGCGGGAAACCACGCGCAAGGCGTTGCTTTGGCGGCAACCAAGATGGGAATTAAGAGCATCGTTTGTATGCCCGACGGTGCGCCGATCAGTAAAATAGAGGCGACCAAGGCGCTGGGCGCAGAGGTTCGGCTCGTTAAGGGCGCTTATGATGATGCTTCCCGCGAAGCATTAAGACTCTGCGAGGAGACGGGGGCCACCCTTATTCATCCTTTTGATGACGAAGAGGTTATTTCGGGTCAGGGAACGATAGGACTTGAAATTTTAGATCAGCTCTCGGACGTTGAGGCGGTTGTTGTTCCGATCGGCGGCGGCGGACTTATTTCGGGCGTTGCTTATGCTATTAAGCAGCTTCGCCCCGACGTTAAGGTTTACGGTGTTCAGGCGGAAAAGGCGGCAGGAATGGCTAAGAGCCTTGAAAACGGCAGTCCCATAACGCTTGACAGTGTTTCAACCTTTGCCGACGGTATTGCGGTAAAACATCCGGGTGACATCACTTTCGATATGATAAGCCGTTACGTTGACGAGGTTGTAACTGTTACGGAAGACGAGATCGCTACCGCAATTCTGGCGCTTATTGAGAAGCAGAAGCTTATTTCCGAGGGCGCAGGTGCGGTTGCGGTTGCGGCGGCTATGTTCGGTAAGCTTCCTATTAAGAATAAAAAGACGGTTTGTTTAGTTTCGGGCGGTAACATCGACGTTAACATTCTCTCCCGAGTTATAACGAGAGGTCTTGTTTCAACCGGAAGAAAGACAAATCTTCTCATTGCGCTTGAAGATAAGCCGGGTCAGCTTGTTGGTGTTAGCTCGATTATTTCGGCTTGCGGCGGTAACGTTGTCAGCGTTTACCACGAGAGAAGCGATGCCAATATGGCGATTTCGAGTTGTTTCCTTAAGATAGGTATGGAAACAAGAGATTTTAAACAGATCGAAGAGATAAAGCTTTCGCTTAAAGAAGCGGGCTTTCAGATTATAGAATAAGGAGTGTTCTTTATGGAAAAGATTTCAACAAACAAGGCACCCGCGGCGATAGGACCTTATTCGCAGGGTATAGATATTGGCAATATGGTTTTCGTTTCGGGTCAGATTCCCGTCGATCCTGCCACCTCTTTGATGGCGGACACAATAGAAGAGCAGACCTGTCAGTCGCTTAGTAACGTTAAGAATATTCTTGCGGAAAAGGGACTTACGATGGAAAACGTTATTAAGACTACCGTTTTTCTAAAGGATCTTTCCGATTTTGCTGCTATGAACAAGGTTTACGAGAGCTTTTTCTCGGATCCTTTCCCCGCAAGAAGCTGCGTTGAGGTTGCGGCTATTCCAAAGGGTGCTAAGGTAGAGATAGAGTGCATCGCGGTTAAATAATTGAATAAACGCTCTGTGAAACTCAGAGCGTTTATTTTTTTGTTGACAAATTAAGGGGAAAGATGTATTATTGTATTAGTAAGGTAATACAATAATTTAAAGGAGGGATCCGATGGAATGGAAATTAGATAAAAGCCGAGCGATATGTCCGCAGATATATGAGCAGATATGCGTTCAGATAGCGCTCGGAAATTTATCTCCCGATGAAAAGCTTTTCTCGGTAAGGGAGGCGGCAACGAAGGCGGGGGTCAACCCAAACACAGTTCAGCGGTCATTCGAAATGCTTGAGCGCGACGGTATTCTATATTCGGTCCGTTCGAGCGGTTGGTTTGTTTCTCCCGACACGTCGGTGGCGGTTGAAATTTTAAAAGGTATTGTTGAGAAAAGGACAAGCGAGTTCTTTTCGGATATGGCTTCTTTCGGTTTAACGACTGATGAGATCAAAACAACGGTAAAGGAGTGGGAGAATGAGTGAGATATTAAGATGCGAGAACCTATCTAAGAATTATGGCAGAGAGACCGCGCTTATTGATTTTAATCTGACGCTTGAAAGCGGAAAGATCGTGGGGTTACTGGGTCCTAACGGGTCAGGTAAGACGACGCTTATCAAGATAATTAACGGTCTTTTAACACCCACAAAGGGAAGCGTTTACATTGAGGGAGAGGCGCCCGGTGTTTCAACCAAGAAAAAGGTCGCATATCTACCCGATAACATCTATCTTAATTCATGGATGACGGTGTTGCAGATAGTTGAGTATTTCAAAGACTTCTATGAAGATTTCAGAGCAGATCTTGCTTATGAGATGTTATCCAGATTGGGAATTGCTCCCAATAAGAAGCTGAAGACTCTTTCAAAAGGTAACAAGGAAAAGGTTTGTCTTATTCTTGTTATGAGCAGAAACGCAAAGCTTTACGTTCTCGATGAGCCGATTGCAGGGGTTGATCCTGCGGCGAGAGATTACGTTATCTCAACCATTATCAACAACTATAACCCCGATGCAACCGTTCTTATATCAACCCATCTTATAAGCGATATTGAACAGGTGCTTGACGAGGCGGTATTTATTCGCAACGGCGTTATGGTGCTTCACAAGACCGTTGACGAGATAAGGGAAGAACACGATAAGAGTGTTGACGAGCTTTTCAGGGAGGTGTTCAAATGGTAAGGAAACTTTTTAAACACGAGTTTTTATCATATGCCAGAATAATGCTTCCGATCTATGCCGTTCTGATCGGTGTTTCGGGACTTAACCGTTTAATTCAGCTTTTCGAGCAGGACGGCGTGGTTTACGGGATTGCGTTTGTATCCTCAATAATCGCTTACGTTGTTTCGATAGTTTTAGCCTTGGTGCTTACCTACATAAACGCGATAACGAGGTATTATAAGAACCTTTTCACAGGGGAAGGGTATCTCTCGTTTACGCTCCCTGTAACACCCACTCAGCATTTATGGGTGAAGTCTGTAACCGTTCTTGCGGTTGAGTTTGTAACTTTGCTTGTGATTTTAGGCTCGGTTGCGATTATAACCTCGGGAGACGTTTTAACCGAGATATTTAAGTCGATAGGATATTTATATAACGAGGCTGAATACTACCTTAAAGGACATTTGCCGTTCTATATAGCAGAGGTTCTTGTTCTTATGCTGGTTACAAGTTTTACTTCCATTATGATGTTCTATTTTTGCATAACTTTAGGTCAACTTGCCAGAAAGAACCGCGTTCTTGCAGCGGTTGGCGTGTATTTCGGACTGTATATGCTCTCTCAGGCTATCTACACGGTCGGTATGATAATTCTATCTATATTTGGAGAGCAGCTTGGAATAGAAGCGTTGTTTACTATGATAGCAGAAAGACCTTTACAGAGCGCTCACTGGATATTAGGTTCGGCCGCGCTTTTATATCTCTTGGGTTCGGCGGTTTATTTCCTTATTTGCCGCGCTATCATTAAGAACAAACTTAATCTTGAATAAGGGGGCAGGATATGAAAATTTTTAGAAAAATATTGATTTTTTTAAGTGTTTTTATAATGCTTTTCTGTTTTTCGGGTTGTGATGCTTTGGATGAAGCAAGGGAAAAACAAGGATATTACGGCGAGTCGATGTGGAATATATCCTATAAGGGAAACGTCTATAAAATGCTTGATAGGTGCGATACCCTTTTTCCTGAGTATGAAAATGATTTAATTTTCATAACAAAAAAAGACGTGCCTGTTTTATTGAGTGCTTTCTTAGGCGATAAGTTTTTAGTGAGTGAGGATGAGGTCTTCATCGCCGAGAATTATGGCTCATATGAAGTTTTTTGCCGAGCAGATAAATTTGAAGAGATAAACGGGCGAATAAAAAATCTCGAAGAATTAACCGAATATGCTGTTTATTACACCAGCTATGATGATGAAACTGAAGATTTTGAGAATAAATGGCTTCCGTTTTCGGATGAGTTATCGGCTGAATTTGATTATCTTTTAGCCAACGGTAAGGTTGAAGCTATGATGGAGATAAATTACAACTATTTGTTTGACGTAATGCTGACAAGCGAGGACCGTTTGTTCTGCCAGAACGCTTTTTCCTTAGTAAACATTAACGGCAATTATTCTATGGTGGGCGAGTCCGCTGAAGGTCTCCTTAAAATTGGCATTCCTGCAGAGTATAATGAAGAGATAGAGGATATGCTAAAGATCTATTCTGAGGAAACCGACATAAACTTGGAATTCGGTAACGGCTTTAATCCTCAATATTCGTATTAAAAAAGAGGGCGAATGCCCTCTTTTTTATTGACATAATGAAGCATATTTGGTATTATAATTATGATAATCCCTGCCGCAAGGTATTTTCCGAGCGGTCGGTTCTGTCAAAAACAAACAACTGTAAAGCTCGTAAAGCGCCGATGTTTCTGCGTCGAACCTGCTCAGTGCTTAATTTGTGTTTTCGGAAACGGCAGGGAACTGCCGTTTTATTTTTTAGGGGGAAAAGAAAATGAAAAGAATAGCAAGTGTAAGCATAATAGTTGAAGAAGCAGAGTCAACAAGCGAGGTAAATAAGATTTTACACGGGTTTGCGGATATCATTGAGGGAAGAATGGGGCTTCCCCTTAAACAGTATGGCGTTGCCGTTATAACGCTTTGCGTTGTGGGTGACGACGGTAAGATAAGCGCTCTTTCGGGTGCGCTTGGGCGTGTTAAGGGGGTTAGCGTTAAGGCTTCCTATTCCAAAAAAGAAATTACGGAGGAGTAAAAAATGAAAAACAGATTATTAGTTTTATTATCGGCGTTCGTTTGCGCGGTTATGCTTTCGTCCTGCACAGGCGGTGCGGTGACCGACAATTCGTCGGTTGACGAAAACGGCAGTTCTTCGGCTCAGTCTGAAACGTTTGAGGGTGCAGAGGTTAAGATCGCAACACTTAACGGACCCACAACGATAGGCGTTGTTTCGATGCTTAAATCAGAGGACACGGTCAACACCTATAAATACGATCAGATCTATGCTTCGGCAGACGCTTTTGCGCCGAGTCTACTTAAAAATGAGATAAACGCGGCTATCATCCCCTGCAATGCGGCGGCAACTCTTCACAAAAACAGCGGTGGCAAGATAAAGATCGCGGCGGTTAACAACCTCGGTGTGCTTTATATTCTTGAGAAGGGCGAAACCGTTAAGTCGGTTGAGGATCTTCGCGGCAAGACCATTGTTTCGACCGGTGCGGGAACGACCCCTCAATACTCCCTTGAATACGTTCTTAAAAAGAACGGGCTTGAGGTAGGAAAGGACGTAACCGTTGAATACAAGAGCGAACCCACAGAGGTTCTCGCGGCTCTCAAAAAAGGAAATGCTTCCATTGCGATGCTTCCTCAGCCTGCGGCTACCAATGCGCTTGGTGCGGTAGAGGGCTTAAGAACTGCGCTCAACCTCACGGAAGAATGGGAAAAGGTCGATAAGACTTCTTCTCTCGTAACGGGTGTTTTGGTAGTTAACAGCGCTTGGGCAGAGTCAAACCCCGATGCAGTTAAGGCTCTCCTTAAGGACTACAAGGCTTCGTGCGAAAAGGCAAATGACGACGTTAAGACGGTGGCTTCTTACGTTACCGAACTTAAAATCGCAGGAATAACAAATGAAGCGGTTGCTGAGAAGGCTATTCCGCTTTGCAACATTAAGTATATCGACGGCGAGGAAATGAAAGCGACAGTTTCGGGATATTTAAAGGTTCTTTATGAGTCTAATCCCAAATCGGTTGGCGGAGAAGAGCCTACTGACGCGCTTTATTACATCGCCGAGTAAGGATTTTTTATGAGATCGGCTTTATCAAAAAGATGGGTGAAAGGAATAATTGCAGGTGTTTTCTGGGTTGGCGTCTGGGCGATAGTGGCGCATATTTATAAGATGGATTTTGTTCTGCCGTCGCCTGTAACAACCCTTAAAGCGCTCACCCAGAACATAACTGACGCTTCGTTTTGGGCGGCGGTCTTGTGGAGCACGGCTAAAATACTCTGCGGTTTTTCGTTGGCTTCGGTTTTAGGTTTTATTCTCTCGGTTGCGGGGATAAAATTTAGGTTTATCAGAACCCTTTTCGACCCGTTTTGCGTGAGTTTGAGGGCGGTGCCGGTTGCGAGTTTCATAATTTTGGTGCTCGTTATGTTTTCTTCGCGCAACGTTTCTCTCATAATTTCCTTTTTGATGGCCTTTCCCGTTATTTATTCAACCCTTTCGGGCGGCACGGATTCTGCCGATGAAAAACTTCTCGAAACGGCAAAGATTTTCAAAATGAGTTTTTTGAGAAGGCTCAGGTTTATTTATCTGCCGACGCTTAAGCCTTTTTTGTCGAGCGCGTTGTCGGTCGGATGCGGTCTTGCCTTCAAGAGCGGCGTTGCGGCAGAGGTAATTGGCTTTCCCAAAGGAAGCGTTGGAGAGGCGATGTATCTTTCCAAGGTGGCATTTGATATGCCCGAGATGCTTTCTTACACGGTGGTTATCGTTATAATTTCGGTGAGCATTGAAAAGGCACTCGGTCTTCTTTTCAGTAAAGGGGGCAGGGTATGAAAAATAAAATATTTATAAAAGATCTTTCGGTGAGCTTTACCGACAAGACGGTTTTCGAAAACTATTCGGTAGAGATAGGTGAAAATACTGCGATCATGGGGCCTTCGGGGTCGGGCAAGACGACTTTACTGTCGGCAGTTTTAGGGCTTTTGGAGTTCGAGGGAGATATATCCTTTGAGAAAACTCCGAAGTTCTCGGCGGTGTTTCAGGATAACAGACTTTTTGAAGATTTTTCTGCGCTCGATAATCTTTTGGCGGTGGCGCCGAAGGAGAGAGAAAGGGCAAAAAATCTTCTTCTAAAGCTGCTTATCTCGGAGGAGGAACTGGAAAAGCCTGTTTCTGAGTTTTCGGGCGGAATGAAAAGGCGGGTGGCTCTTGCCAGAGCGCTTTTGTTCGGCGGCAACGTCTTAGTGCTCGACGAGGTTTTCTCGGGTCTTGACGAGGAGACCAAAAAAGTTTGCGCCGAGGTGATAAAAACTGAGGGGGAAGACAGACTTATTCTTCTGATAACCCACGACGCTAATGAAGCAGGGCTTTTAGGTATTGAAAAAATAATAAATATTTAGAAAAACGGCAGATTAATCTGCCGTTTTTTGCATTGTTTATAGCAACAGTTACTATTTACATTGACAAAATTTCGTGGTAGAATTAAAGCAAACAGTTAGTGAGGTGCGTTATGGGATTTATTAATAAAGATTTTATGTTAAGAACCAAAACCGCAAAGCGTCTTTATGCGACCGCAGAAAAGATGCCCATTATTGATTACCACTGCCATCTTTCTCCTAAGATGATCGCGGAGAATTATCAGTTCAGAAATGCTTACGATCTCTTTTTAGGGGGCGACCATTATAAGTGGCGTCAGATGAGGTCGAACGGTATCGACGAGAAATATATAACGGGGGATGCCGATGAATATGAGAAGTTCCAGGCTTTCGCCGAGACAATGCCTTATCTTATCGGAAACCCTATCTTCCATTGGACCCATCTTGAGCTCAAGAGGTATTTCGGAATAGATAAGATGCTTTCTGGAGAAAGCTGCAAGGAGATCTGGGATAAATGTAACGAGATGCTCGCGCGAGAAGATTTCAGAGCAAAGGCTCTGATAAGGCGCTCAAACGTTGAGGTTATCTGCACGACCGACGATCCTATTGACAGCTTGGAATATCACGAGCAGTTAAAAGGTTTCGAAACCAAGGTGCTTCCCACATTCCGCCCCGATAAAGCGGTTGAGATAGGTAAAGAAGGTTTTGAGGAATATATCGCTAAGACCGGAGTTAAGAGTTATTCAGAACTTATAGAATGGTTAAAGTCAAGAATTGCTTTCTTTGATAGCTACGGTTGCCGTCTTTCCGACCATGCGCTCGAATACGTTCCTTTCGGCGAGGGGGACGCAGAGGCGGTGTTCGAAAAGAAAATGCGTGGGGAAGAGATAACAGCCGGGGAAGTTGATATTTATAAGACCGCAGTTTTAAAGGTTTGCGCAGAGGAATATTCAAAGCGCGGTTGGGCTATGCAGCTTCATATCGGAGCGCTCAGAAATAACAACTCCAAGATGTTCGAGAAGCTCGGCGCCGATACCGGCTTCGATTCGATAAACGATCTATGCATTGCAGAGAAGCTTTCGGCGTTTTTAAATCTTCTTCATAGGAATGATATACTCCCGAAAACTATTCTCTACACCCTTAACCCCAAGGACAATTACGTTCTTGGAACTATGCTCGGAAACTTCCAGGGCAGCGAAGTTAAGGGTAAGATCCAGTTCGGCTCGGCTTGGTGGTTTAACGACCAGCGCGACGGGATGGTGGAGCAGATGAAGGCGCTTTCTAATCTTGGTATGATTGCGAACTTTGTTGGAATGCTGACTGATAGCCGCAGTTTCGTTTCCTATCCGAGACACGAATATTTCAGAAGAATTCTTTGTAATTTGATAGGAGACTGGGTAGAAAACGGCGAATACCCCGCAGATTACCGTTATCTCGACGAGATAATCAGAGGAATTTGTTACGAGAACGCAAAAAGATATTTTAATTTCTAAAAAGAAGGACCGCAGAATAATAGTTCTGCGGTCCTTTTTACATTCCCTGTTATTCTTCCATCTGTTTGGAAAGGAATAGGGCGGATATCTGTGCCGATTTGATTTCGATTTCGGTCGCCTTCTTTTTGTTTTCGTCGAAGAGGAAGATAACCGAGCCGAGAATGTCTCCCGCGGAGATAATGGGGGACATCGTGAGCACACGCTTTTCGGGGGAGTCTACAAGTAAAACGGCGCCCGAGTCATCGGCGGTGTAGCTCTGGCGGTTCTCTAAGAGGTCCTCGAGTTCTTTAGTTATTTTGCGGTCGATAAGTTCTTTTTTTGATGCGCCCGAAACGGCAACTATGTGATCGCGGTCGGTGATAACGGCAGGTGTGCCGGTAGTCTTCCAGAGTATCTCGCAAAGGCTTAATGCCGACTCGGCAAGCTCGCCAATAGGCGAGTATTTTTTAAAGATGACTTCGCCGTCGTTATTTGTGTAGATCTCAAGCGGATCTCCCTCACGAATGCGCATCGTGCGGCGAATTTCTTTGGGAATAACGACTCGTCCGAGGTCGTCTATTCTACGAACTATTCCAGTTGCTTTCATATATTTTACTCCTTTTCTCTACTCTAAAATGTGCCAAAAACCCAGTATTTATGCGGGTTTTCGACGTTTTTAACTTTGCTAAAAACGAGTGTGATTTTCTTAAAATTTTAGCGATACACCTCGTGTCAAGTATTCACCAAAAATTCTCTAAAAAAGTAAAAAACGCAGTGTTTATGCGGGTTTAGAGCAACCACACGCCCCAAATCCCCTGATTTGGGAAGACTCGTCGTTTTTGCTTGGTATTAGTATCACTCTTTTTATGGAAATTATGAGTCTGTTTTCCACAAATTTTTCAATTATTTTAAGAAAAGGAGAGCAGTATTATTATGTATTTAGATGCATGAGTATAATAACTTAATCAAACTAAAAGGCGATGAGTCTGTCACCTCCCTCACTTGCTTTTCTTCCATTACATTGAAGAAATCAATGCCGTGAAAGAATCATTCAACGAGTCATCCTTTCCGGCGTAAGATACTCGCACCTTTACATCTCCAACACGAAAACAATACGGATGTTTAATTTGATTTATATAACTTATAATCCTTATAGGATAAGGTTTATTTTTATCAATTTTTACATCACGTATGTCAACCAATTCTGATATATCGATATCTTTAGTATCTGTTTCTTT
>JAZNVP010000065.1:0-14351 GCA_045592865.1 Oscillospiraceae bacterium | reverse complement strand
GTCAGAGAATAAGACTTGCTTCTCAGATAGGCCCTTCGCTTATGGGGGTTCTTTATATCCTCGATGAGCCGAGTATCGGACTCCATCAGAGTGATAACGATAAGCTTATTGCAACGATGAAAAGACTTCGCGACGCGGGTAATACCGTTATAGTTGTTGAGCACGATGAGGACACGATAAGAAGCTCCGACTTTGTTGTTGACATAGGACCCGGAGCGGGAGAGCACGGCGGAGAGATAATCTTTGCGGGAACTCCGAAGGAAATAGTGAACTGCAAAAAATCTATAACGGGCGACTATTTGAGCGGAAGAAAAAAGATCGAGGTGCCGAAGGAAAGAAGCGGCGGTAACGGCGAATTCTTAGAGGTTATCGGTGCTTCGGAAAACAATCTTAAGAATATAAACGTTAAATTTCCCCTCGGTTGCTTTACGGCAGTAACGGGTGTTTCGGGTTCGGGCAAATCCTCGCTCGTTAACGAAATACTTTATAAAAAACTTGCCGGAGAACTCAACAGAGCAAGGGTCCACCCCGGAAAATTCAAGGAGATAAGGGGACTGGAGTTTCTCGATAAGGTTATTGATATTGATCAGTCGCCGATCGGAAGAACACCCCGCTCCAACCCCGCGACCTACACGGGTGTTTTCGGTGACATAAGAGAGCTTTTCGCAAAAACCACCGACGCCAAGGCGCGAGGATACAATGCGGGAAGATTTTCCTTTAACGTAAAGGGCGGAAGATGCGAGGCCTGCGAGGGTGACGGTATTCTTAAGATTGAGATGCACTTTTTACCCGACGTTTACGTTCCCTGCGACGTTTGCAAGGGAATGAGATATAACAGAGAGACCCTTGAGGTTAAATACCGTGAGAAGAATATATATGACGTTCTTTCGATGACGGTGTCTTCCGCATTGAAGTTCTTTGAAAATCAACCGAAGATACTGAGAAAACTAAAGACCTTAGAGGACGTAGGACTCGGGTATATAACGCTCGGGCAGTCGGCAACGAGCCTTTCGGGCGGTGAAGCGCAGAGGGTGAAACTTGCAACCGAGCTTTCCAAGAGGGCAACGGGCAAGACGGTTTACATTCTCGACGAGCCCACGACAGGACTTCATTCTGCCGACGTTCACAAGCTTATTTCGGTGCTTAAACTTTTGGTTTCGGGCGGTAACACGGTTATCGTTATTGAGCATAATTTAGACGTAATCAAAAGCGCCGACCATATAATCGACCTCGGCCCCTCGGGCGGCGACGGCGGCGGTGAGATAGTTGCTGTGGGGACACCCGAAGAGGTAGCGGAAAACGAAAACTCTTTAACGGGTATTTATTTAAAGAAAGTTTTGGATGGTGGAAAATGACCGAAGCGGTTAAGATAAACTGGGAAATTGAAGAAAAGACGGCGAAAACGGTTAAGGAAAAACTTACAGAGCGCTATGAGGGCAGGGTGCCCCTTGCCTTCGTTCACTCCTACGGGTGCCAACAGAACGTTGCTGACGGAGAGAAGATAAAGGGTATTTTAAGTCTCTGCGGTTACTCCTTTTGCGATAGGGTCGAGGACGCTGATATCGTTATCTTTAACACCTGCGCTGTCAGAGAACACGCTGAAGCGAGGGTCTTCGGTAACGTTGGTGCGCTTGTTCACATAAAGAGAAAAAGACCTGATATGATAATCGGGTTATGCGGTTGTATGGTTCAGCAGGAAGCGGTTAAGGAAAGAATAAAGAGAAGTTATCCTTTTGTAGATATTGCTTTCGGTCCCCATATGCTCCCGCGCCTTGCTTCTATTCTTTTGGAGTATCTCGAGAGAAACAAGCGAGTTTTCGATATCAGAGAGGCGTCGGGTGAGATAACCGAGGGCATCAAAACTATAAGGGATAACAAAATCCGTGCCTTTGTTTCGGTTATGTCCGGCTGCGATAACTTCTGTTCTTACTGCATCGTTCCCTACGTAAGAGGCAGGGAGAGAAGCCGAAAAAGTGAAGAGATAGTCCGCGAGTGCCGAGAGCTTATCGAAGGCGGTTGCAAGGAGATCATGCTGCTCGGTCAGAACGTTAATTCCTACGGTAAAAACTTAGAGGAAGATATCAATTTCTCTGAGCTTTTAAGAAAGATAAACGCTATACCGGGGGATTTCAGAATAAGGTTTATGACGAGTCACCCGAAGGACGCAACGAGAGAACTTATCGACACGATAAGAGACTCAGAGAAGGTCTGCAACCAATTGCATCTGCCCGTTCAGAGCGGGTCGGACAGAATTCTTCGTGAGATGAACAGGCGTTACACCAAGGACGACTATCTTTCACTGATTGAATACGCGAAAAAAGAGATACCCGATATTTCTTTTTCAAGCGATATAATCGTTGGCTTTCCGAATGAATTCCGCGAGGATTTCGACAAGACCGTTTCTCTCGTTAAAGAGGTGGGATACGATATGCTTTTCACCTTTATTTATTCCAAGAGAAGCGGGACCCGTGCGGCAGAGATGGAGGACGCTGTAACCGATAAGGAAAAGAGCGAACGGCTTCGTGAACTTATAGAAATTCAGGCGCTTATTTCGGAAGAAAACAACAAGAAAAGGATCGGAAAGACCGTTCGTGTTCTTGTCGATTCCGAGGGTAAAACGGAAGGCTTTGTTTCGGGAAGAGACGAGCAGAACATAATAGTTGAGTTCCCTGCACCGAAGGAGTTAATAGGAAGTTTTGCCGAGGTTTGCGTGACCGAGGCTCAGGCGTTCTCGGTGCGCGGTGTTTTGAAAGGGTAGGTGAAGTTTATGTTTATAGATAAGGCAAAAATAAGGTTCTCGGCGGGAAAGGGCGGCGACGGTGCCGTTTCCTTCCACCGCGAAAAATACGTTGCGGCAGGCGGCCCCGACGGTGGCGACGGCGGCAAAGGCGGCGACGTTTATTTCGTTACCGATAAGAACCTCTCGACCCTTGAAAGTTTCAGATATAAGAAAAAGTTCAAGGCGGACGACGGACAGAACGGCGGGAACAAGAACTGCACGGGCCGTTCGGGTGAGAGCATATATATCAAGGTTCCCGAGGGAACCTTAATAAGAGATGCCGAGACGGGCAGACTAATGGCAGATATGTCCTCAGATGAACCCGTTCTTCTGGCGAAAGGCGGAAAAGGCGGAGCAGGAAATCAGCATTTTGCAACCTCGACCCGTCAGATACCGAGATTTTCAAAACTCGGAAAGATGGGAGAAAGCTTTGAGGTAACGCTTGAACTCAAGCTTCTTGCAGACGTGGGACTGGTTGGTTTTCCTAACGTTGGAAAATCGACCTTCATATCGGTCGTTAGCGGGGCTAAACCCAAGATCGCAAACTACCATTTTACCACCTTGACCCCCGTTTTAGGCGTTGTCAGAACCTCTGACGAGGAAAGTTTCGTTATGGCGGATATCCCCGGTCTTATAGAGGGCGCGGGAGAGGGAATAGGACTTGGTCACGAGTTTTTAAGACACGTTGACAGATGCCGTCTTATCATTCACGTTGTTGACGTTTCGGGCAGCGAGGGAAGAGACCCGAAGGAAGATTTTCTTGCAATAAACAAGGAACTCGCGGTCTATTCCGAAGAACTCGCATCCCGTCCGCAGATAGTTGTTGGAAATAAATGCGATATTGCAACCGATGAGCAGGTCGTGGAGTTTAAAAAATTCGTTGAGGAGAAGGGTTATAAATTCTTCCCGATGAGCGCGGCTACTGTTTCGGGAACGCGTGAGGTCATATTCTGCGCTTCCGAACTTTTGAAAACACTCCCGCCTATTGAGAGATACGAGCCCGAAGAGTTACCCGAAACGGTTGAGGTCGGCTTCAGAGACTTCAAGGTGACAAAAGAAGACGGGGTTTTCTATATTGAGGGCGAATGGCTTCTTAACATTCTTTCAAGCGTTAACCCCGACGACTATGAGTCGCTCCACTATTTCCAGAGGGTGCTGAGAAGCAGCGGAATTATCGACGAGCTTGAAAAACAGGGCGTTGAGGACGGAGATACCTGCAATATTTACGACTTTGAGTTCGAATACGTGAGGTAAATGTATGGACGCAGAAAAGATTAAGGCGGCGAAACAGTCTAACCCCGCAACACTTGCGTTTTTAGGGGACGCTGTTTACGAGCTTTACATAAGAGAACGGCTCACCTCTGACGGCTCCCGTCAGGCAGACACGCTTCACAAAGAGGCTATCAAATACGTTTGCGCGTCTGCTCAGGCGCTCCTTTTTGACAGACTTATCGAGGAACTGAGTGACGACGAGGTGGATATTTTAAAGCGCGGAAGAAATGCGAAAACAGCCAGAGTCCCGAAGCACTCCACACCCAACAACTACCGCAAGGCGACGGGAATGGAGACCCTTTTCGGATATTTAAAGCTATCGGGGCAGGAGGAAAGGCTTCTCTCCGTTTTAGACCGTTCTTTTGAAATTCTCAGAGAGGAAATTGAAAAAATATGAGAAAACATCCGATATTTAAGGAGTTTTTAAACTACATTGTTATAACCGTGGCGTCGTTTATCTATGCTTTGGGACTTTATTCCTTTACAGTTCCCGCTCAGATAGCGCCCGGCGGTGTTTCGGGTCTTTTTACCGCGATCAATTATCTGACGGGATTTCCGATAGGCCTCGGAACCATTCTTATAAACATTCCTCTGCTCACGGCAGGTTTCTTTATTATCGGCAAGGGCTTTATAATCAAATCGATTTATGCAACAATTCTTTCGAGCGTTGCGCTTGATTATATCTATCCCGTCTTAATGATTCCGCAGTATCACGGGGACAGAATGCTCGCATCATTATTCGGCGGCGTTTTGATAGGAGCGGGAATAGGTCTTTTATATGCCAGAGGCGGCTCCTCGGGCGGCACCGATATTGTCTGCCGACTTATTAAAAGAAGATTTCCTTTTATTAGAATCGGTATGATATCACTCGCGATCGACTTTGTTATAGTTGTTTTCTCGACCTTTGTTTTCAAGGAGATCGAATCGGCGCTTTATGCTATCGTTTCGATGTATGTTCTGTCAATAATGATAGACCGCATCGTTAACGGTGTTTCGGAAGGTTCTTTTGTGTTTGTTATAACAAAGAAGCAGAAAGAGGTTGCAAAAAGGATACTTACTGACTGCGACCGCGGTTGCACCATAGTTAAAGCCGAGGGCGGATATAGCTCCGAGGACGTTGGAGTTATAGTTTGCGCACTCAGAAATAACGAAAGATATAAGTTAGAGGACGTAACGAAAGAAGAGGACCCGAATGCGTTTATCGTTGTAACGGATGCTACCGAGGTGCTCGGTAACGGCTTTGAAAGGGGATTAAGATGACGGCAGACGAAAGAGTTGAAAGAATAAATTTCCTCGCGAGAAAGAGCAGAAGCGAGGGGCTTAGTGAAGAGGAAAAGGCGGAGCAGCAGAAGTTAAGACGCGAATACGTTGACATTATGAAGCAAAACCTTGTTAATATTCTCGACTCCACTTCAGTGGAGTATCCTGACGGAAGCCGTCAGAAATTGAAGAAAAAAGATTAATTTTAGACGAAAATTTTGATAATACCAACCAAAAAGTTGTTGACTTTTTCAAAAAAGTGGTGTATTATCAACATATTGGAGTATGTAGATAGTGGGAGATTATAAATGGCGGAAGATATTTCTTTAAATCTTGATGAGCTTATCTCCCAATATATTCCCTATATAGAGAAAAAAGCGGCTGCGATCAAGACCGACGGTTTCTCGGCAGACGATCTCCGTCAGGAAGCCTATATTGCGCTTTTTGATGCGATGAAGAGTTATTCTTCCGAGAAGGGTCATTCGTTTAAGTCATTTGCATTAACCTGCATAAATAACAGGATAATTTCATTCGTGCGTCAGTTTAGGAGTCTGAAGAATTTACCTCTTTCCAATTTTGCTTCTTTGGAATCGGAAGATGCCGTGGATAGTAGTGATCCCGAGAGGATAGTTTCCGAAAAGGAAGATATGGCGGCTCTTCAGAATAAGCTCGCAGATAGTTTATCGGCTAATGAAAAAAAGGTTTTGAGCCTTTATTTAAATGGAGATAGCATAAAAGAGATATCTGTGTCCCTCGGTGTAAATGAAAAGAGTGTGCAGAATTCTCTTTACCGCATAAGGCAAAAAATCAAGGCTATAGTCTGCTAAGCAGATTATCATATATGCCCATGTAGCTTAATAAGAGCGTTGTTTAACAAAGGTGTCGGTTTGAGTCCGATCGGAGGCAAAAAAATAAACCCCACAAGAGAGGTAAAAGAAATGTTTGAAGACAAGACCTTAGTATGTAAGGAATGTGGAAATGAATTCGTTTTCACAGCAGGAGAGCAGGAATTCTACGCTGAAAAAGGATTCCAGAATGAGCCCCAGAGATGCAAAGAGTGCAGAGATGCGCGTAAGAATGCAAACAAGGCTCAGAGAGAAATGTTCACAGCTGTTTGCGCAGGCTGCGGACAAGAAGCAAAGGTTCCTTTCAAACCCCGTGAAGACCGTCCTGTTTACTGCAGTGAGTGCTTTGCAAAAATGAAAGAAGAAGCGTAAGCTTTCAATAAGACGCATCCCTTTTGGGATGCGTTTTTATTTTGATAAGAAAGGAGTTGCCATAATGAGCAGTATACCCAGGCTTCAGAAGGATGCGCTGAGTCTTCCTTCTAAACCCGGTGTTTATATTATGAAGAATAAGAACGGTGAGGTTATCTACGTTGGCAAGGCAAAGTCCTTGAAAAACCGCGTTACCTCTTATTTCACCAACATCGAGGCGCACACCGTTAAGGTCTATAAAATGGTAATAAACGTGGAGTCGTTCGACTTTATCGTAACCAAGACCGAGATTGAGGCTTTGACACTTGAATGCAGTCTTATAAAACAGTATAAGCCCAAGTATAATATTCTTTTAAAGGACGATAAGGGCTACTCCTATATAAAGATCTCGGACGGGCCATACGCTAAAATTACCGCCGAAAAGCAGAAAGGGAAGGATGGGACCTATCTCGGCCCATATATGAGTTTTTTCACCGTTCGTCAGTGCGTTGAGGCGGCTAACGGTGCCTTTAAACTTCCCACCTGCAGAAAGGTTTTTCCGAGAGATTTCGGAAAGGAAAGACCCTGCCTGAACTACCATATCGGGCTCTGCGACGGGGTCTGCAAGGGTAAAATATCGCCCGAGGAGTATGAAGAAAAACTGCAGTCGGCAGTTGCGTTTATTAAGTCGGGCGAAAAAGAGACGCTGGAGAAACTTAAAAAAGAGATGGAAGAGTGCTCAGAAAACCTCGAGTTTGAAAAGGCGGCTTCCATAAGAGACAGAATAAGGGCGATTTCGAGAATAACCGAGCGCCAGACCGTTAGAGTCGACGGGAAAAGGGACAAAGACTTTATCGCCTTCGTTAAATACGAAAAAGGTGTTATGGCTTCGGTGCTTTCCTTTAAGAGCGGGGTTCTCAGGGACAAAGCCGATTTCAGTTTCGATTTCTGCAATGATGAGGATATACCGAGAAACTTTATAACCGAATTTTATGAAAACAGAGAGGTCCCCGAATATATCGTTCTTTCGGAGAAAACCGCCGAAAAAGGACTTTTGGAAGAGTTCCTATCAGAGAAAAAGGGTAAGGCGGTCAGGATAGTTTCGGGAGAGTCGGGAGAGAATAAAAAGATGCTCTCTCTTGCACTTTCAAACGCCGCCGAGAGAATTGCCTTCTTAATGAAAGAAAACTCCACCTCGGCGCTCACCCTATCCGAACTTTCGGGGCTTTTGGGACTTAAAAGCGTTCCCGCAGTAATTGAGTCTGCCGATATTTCCAATACCGGCGCGGACGCTATGGTCGGCGTTATAGTCGTTTTTAAAAACGGAGAGCCTTATAAAGCGGGTTACAAGAAATTCAATATAACCGATCTTCCCGCCGAGAACGATACCGCGGCAATTGCCGAGGTATTCAGAAGAAGATTTTTAAGGTATCTGAACCCCGAAGAAAAGGATGAAGGCTTTAAAACCAAGCCCGACCTTATTTTAGTTGACGGCGGAAAGGGGCAGGTAGGTGCGGTTAAAGCGGTTCTCTCGGACCTCGGCATAGACGTTAGCGTTTTCGGTATTGTTAAGGACGAAAACCACAGGACTCGCGCCATAACCGACGGGAAGGGCGAGATAGGAATTAAGAGAACCTATCTTTCATATAAGCTCTGCGCCACCATCGGCGAAGAGGTTCACCGCTTTGCTATAACGACCCACCGCAAGAAAAGAAACAAAAATGCGCTTTCTTTAACGCTCACCAAGGTGGAGGGCGTTGGAGACAAGACCGCGGCAAAAATAATGAGGAAATATAAGAGTCTTTCGGCGATTTCCGCACTTACGCCTGAGGAACTGTCCGTTGGGGCTTCAGTGCCCTTGAAAACTGCGGAAAAGGTAATAAATTTTTTGCAAAACAGATAGTGAGGAATGCGTGAAAACTATTGACCGAAAGGCATAAATATTATATAATTTAAGTGTGAAAATTTAAGTTTAGGAATGGGAAACGAAAATGAAGAAACGGCTGAAACTATTGTCATTAATTCTCGCAATAACCTTGACGTTTTCATCCTGCTCTCTTTTTAAGCAATCGGTGACCGATCTGGTTGAGCCTCCGCTTCTGAGGAACGATCAGAAGGAGATCATTTCGGTTCTGCAGAAAGAGGCGGGTCAGTCGGTCGTGCTCGAATATCCCGCCAAGGGAAATAACATTTCCCCATTCATAACGAGAGATTTTGATAAGGATGGGTCCGATGAGGTCGTTGCCTTCTATTCAACCGATAACACCGAAAGGGTCAAGGTTGCTTATCTTCGTAAACAAGAGGGTAAATGGGGGCTCGTTTTCTCTAAGGACGGCGCGGGAAACTCCGTTGTCAAGGCGGACACTATCAGTTTTAAAAACGTAGGGGCCAATAACCTTATCGTCGGATTTACGGGTTCGGGAACCGAGGATACTCTTATAGTTTACGATCTCGACAGAAACGGAGAGGAGCTCTGCAGCGCAGAGTTTACCGATTACCAGATAGTTTCGATGGGCTCTGCAATAAGGGAATCCTTCGTGGTGTTCAAGCTTTTCACCGACGGAGCCGTTAAAAAACAGACCGTTTCCTACTATTCCTTCGCTACCGATGGGAATAGTCTTTTAGATAGCTTTACCGGTGAGACCGTTTCGGTTTCTTATCTTAACATGGCGGCGCAGGTATTGCCCGATTTCTCGGCGTTTATTTACGTTGACTCGCTCGTTAACAACGCGGTTATGACCGAGGTGTTCAAGATAACGGACGGAAAGATCTCGGTTGCGCGTTCCCAAGGCTTTGAGCGCAACACCGGTGTTTACTGCACCGATATCGACGGGGACGGATACCCCGAAATTCCGTCGGTCGTTCCTTATTCGGTCAACACCGAAGGGCTTGAGGAAAAAAACATTTTAGGACTTATCGGTTGGTTTAAGATAAGCGGAGATAATCTCCAAAAGGTTTGCGACAGTGCGGTCAACCATAATTTAGGTTATATTCTAAGGCTTCCCGAGAGGTTTGAAAACAGAATTATTCTGACATCTAATGAGGCGGGAAACCTTCTCAGTGCCTACGTTTACACGGGAGACACCGAGAAAAAAGGCACTGAGGTATTCACCGTTAAGGTGCTTTATAAAGGGGACGAGAGCGACACTCAGGGTTACTCCAAGATTTATGAGGGTAAGTCGATCGTTTTCTATGCAAAGGTAAACAATAAGATTTACGATATTGATAAAAATCTTGAAATATCTTATGATGAATTAAAGGATTGTTTGATAGTTCTTTAAGAGGGGTGAAAGGTATGCAGAAAAGAATACTTGTTGTTGAGGACGAGGACGCAATAAGAGGGTTTATTCTTATTAACCTTCAGAAGTGCGGATACTCTATTCTCGATGCAGACTGCGGCGAAAAGGCTCTCGAAATATTTAAGGAGAATAAAGGCGCGATTGATATAGTTCTTCTGGACGTTATGATGCCGGGTATTGACGGATATGAAACCTGCAGAAGAATAAGGGAGATAAGCCCCGACGTTGGCGTTATTATGCTAACCGCCAAGGCGCAGGAGGCCGATAAGATAATGGGTCTTTCCTCGGGTGCCGACGATTACGTTACCAAGCCTTTCAGTCCGACCGAGCTTGTTGCAAGGATCGAGGCGCTTTACAGGCGCATTAAGGTCGCAGCCAAAAAGAAGAACGAGCCTTATGCTTACCAGAGCGGAGATTTCGTTCTCAATCTTAAAAAGAGAAATCTCGTTAAAAACGGCGAGGCTATCGACCTTACCGGAACAGAATATCAGATTATGGAATGCCTTATCTCAAAAGGCGAAATACCCGTTTCCCGAAAGGCTATCGGCGAGAGGGTGTGGGGAGAGGGATACATCAACGAGGAAAAAATTGTTGACGTTAACATCAGAAGGCTCAGAATGAAGCTTGAAGAGGACCCCTCGGAACCGAAATATATCCAGACCGTTTGGGGAAGAGGTTACGTTTGGGCGCTGCCCACCAAGACGCTTGTTAAAGAAGATTAATTTAGGAGAAGGAAATGCACAGACTGTCGATTGCGAAAAAATGGATACTATATCTGCTTACCCCCGTCGTGCTATTGGTTGCGGCGGCTGTTTTGGTGAGTTTTTTCGGCATTCGCAGTTATTTTTACAGTGAGACCGAAAACTATCTCAACGAAAAGGCAAACATTCTCTACAAATCTATTATTTCCACCGAGAACATCGAATCGGTGAAAATTCTTGTTCAGAACTACGAGGAGAAGGACAAAATAGAGCTTATGGGAATTGATTCTCAGGGCGACGTTGTTGTTACCTCTTCGGGCTTTATTATAGACGTTGCCGATATGCCTGACTTTCAGAAGGCGGCATATTCCAAGGCGTCGCGAGGAGTCTACGTGGGAATGGGCCAGACGGGGCATAAGATAATGGCGGTCTCGGTGCTTCTTCCTCACGGAAACTCGTCTTTGAGAGCAATAAGGCTGGTTGTTTCGATCCAGAAGGTTGACGCAAGGATAGGGGAACTCACCGCTTACGTTGGAATTGTAGGGCTGGTTATTATCGCGCTCTTTATCTGGCTCGGAATTTACTTTACCCGCTCGATCATCCATCCGCTTCGTAATATAAGCGGTGTTGCAAACTCCATAGCAGAGGGGCATTTCGACTACCGTCTTATGACCGACAGTAACGACGAAATAGGCGACCTTTGCCGAGTTATTAATCATATGGCGGAGGAACTCGGTAAAACCGAGGATATGCAGAACGAGTTTATCTCTTCGGTTTCGCATGAACTCAGAACACCGCTAACTGCTATTCAGGGTTGGGTAGAGACCCTCGGAAGCATTAAGGACACGTCTAGCCCCGAATACAAAGAGGGTATGAAGATAGTAACGTCCGAGACCGAAAGGCTTTCGATGATGGTTGAGGAGCTTCTCGACTTTTCAAGAATAAGGCTCGGAAAACTTGCAATGAACTTTGAAAAGATAGACCTTGTTGCCGAGGTGACCGAAGCCTATCTTATGTTTAAAAAACGTGCAGAAATTGAAAACAAAACACTTCAGTATGACGAACCCGAGGACATCATAATCGCGGTTGGCGACAGGTTCAGATTAAAGCAGGTGTTTATAAATATTATTGATAACGCCCTTAAATATTCGGGCGAGGGTTCAACCGTTGCGGTTAAGGTTTCAACCGACGAGGAATTCGTTACCATTAAGGTTATAGATAACGGTAACGGAATTGACGCTAAAGACCTTCCCTATATCAAAAATAAATTCTATAAGGCGGATAACACCGTTAAAGGCTCGGGTATCGGCCTTGCCGTTGCCGATGAGATCATAACCTTGCATTCGGGAGAACTTGATATCGCGAGTGAAAAGGGAATAGGAACGGTCGTTACCATAAAGCTTCCCCTTAAAAATAGTGAAGAGGTATCCCAGTAGTTTCGGAGGAAAGAATGAAAAAGGAACACAAAACGAGCATCGGCGGTCAGGCGCTTATTGAAGGCGTTATGATGCGCGGACCCGAAAAATGCACCATGGCGATAAGAACGACGAGCGGTGAAATAGTAACCGAGGACGTTACCGTCGCCTCACTTAAAAATAAAAAATGGTATCAGAAATGCCCCGTAGTAAGAGGTGTGTTTGCCTTTGCGGAGAGTATGCTGAGCGGATATAAATGCCTTATGCGCTCCACCGAGCTCTCGGGCTTTACCGACACTCCTGAAGCCGAAAGCAAATTCGATAAATGGCTTGAAGAAAAGATCGGTGATAAGCTAACGGCGGTCATATCGGTGCTTTCTATCATTTTTGCCCTTATAATATCGGTGCTTCTTTTTATGATACTCCCAACGGGAATAGTTAAACTTGTTAATCTCGCTTTGCCGCTCGGTAACTTTTTAAACACAGTTTTAGAGAGCGTTGTAAAGGTTATGATATTCGTTTCATATCTCGCGCTCACTTCCTTGATGCCCGATCTTAAAAGGGTATATATGTATCACGGGGCAGAGCATAAAACGATTTTCTGCTATGAGAAAGGGTTTCCTTTAACGGTTGAAAATGTCCGTCCCATGAAGCGTTTCCACCCAAGATGCGGAACATCTTTCCTCATTATTTCAATTCTTGTTTCGATTTTCGTTATGTGCCTTATCCCAACATGGAATTTGTTCTACAGGGTCGGTGTAAAGGTTCTGACCTTGCCACTCACGATCGGCATTGCATATGAGTTTATTAAACTCGCAGGAAGATATGATAATATATTTACCCGCATAATCTCGGCGCCCGGCGTTCTTCTTCAACATATAACAACGAAGGAGCCCGAGGATAGTATGATAGAATGCGCTATAACGGCGCTCGAGTCGGTGAAGCCACAAGATCCGGAGGAAGCCAAGTGGTAACCGAAGGAAACTTAAGAGATATCCTTTCAGAGAAGGGCGTTGAGTCGGCATCGTTTGAAGCGAGGGAGATCCTTCGCTTTACAGATAACGAGGAAGAGATATTAAAGATCGCAAAACTAAGAGGAGAGGGATATCCTCTTCAGTATATCTTCGGCGAATGGGATTTCTATGACGTTACCTTAAAGGTGGGCGAGGGGGTCTTAATTCCCCGTCAGGACACCGAGACCCTTGTCGACGAGGCTCTGAAACTTTTAAAGAACAAAGAAAACCCGAGACTTTTAGACCTTTGCAGCGGTAGCGGCGCTATTGTAATTGCGATCAAGAACAACAAAAACGGGGTATATTTTGCGCTCGAAAAGGAAGCGGCGGCTTATTCCTATCTTAAAGAAAATGCCGAAAAATACGGCGGAATAGAGGTTATAAACGAGGACCTTTTTTCTGATAAGGCGATATCTTTATTTTCCGAGTTGGATATGATAACGGCGAACCCGCCGTATCTCACGGGAGAGGATATGAAAAGCCTTCAGAAAGAGGTGGAGTTTGAACCCCCGTCGGCGCTTTTCGGCGGTGAGGACGGTCTTTTGTTTTACCGCTTTATAGCAAACCGGTACCACCGCGCTCTGAAAACGGGTGGGCATCTTCTTTTTGAAGTGGGCGCCACTCAATCGGACAGTGTTTCTGAAATAATGAAAGATATCGGTTACAAAAATATTTATAAGGTCCGCGATCTTTCGGGGATAGAAAGAGTCGTGGTCGGCGAAAAATAGTTTAAATTTTTGTGTTAATATACGGGAGGTAATGAAGTATGGCAGAATCTAAAAAAATCAGTGAAAGAGAAAAGGCACTTGAAACGGCGCTTCTTCAGATAGAGAAGCAGTTCGGAAAGGGCGCCGTTATGAAACTCGGTCAGAACGAAGGACTTAACGTTGAGTCGATCTCAACGGGATCCTTATCCCTTGATATCGCGCTCGGTATCGGCGGCGTTCCGAAGGGAAGAATAGTTGAGATCTACGGACCCGAGTCCTCGGGTAAAACGACCGTTGCGCTCCACGTTGCAGCAGAGGCTCAGAAAAAGGGCGGTATTGCCGCTTTTATAGACGTTGAACACGCGCTTGACCCTCAGTATGCCCGTGCTCTCGGCGTTGATATCGATTCTTTACTTGTTTCCCAGCCCGACACGGGTGAACAGGCGCTCGAGATCGCCGAGGCGCTCGTTCGTTCCAACGCTATCGACGTTATCGTTATCGACTCGGTTGCCGCAATGGTTCCGAGAGCCGAGATAGAGGGTGAGATGGGCGACAGTCACGTTGGTCTTCAGGCAAGACTTATGTCACAGGCGCTCAGAAAACTCACAGGTGTTATTTCTAAATCAAACTGCGTTGCAATATTTATTAACCAGCTTCGTGAAAAGGTTGGCGTTATGTATGGTAACCCCGAGGTAACCCCCGGAGGAAG
>JAZNVP010000064.1:0-18113 GCA_045592865.1 Oscillospiraceae bacterium | reverse complement strand
TAGAAGGAACTTCCTGAACTTTTCGGGGAGTTCCTTTTGCAGATGAGCCCGAACTCACGATAGAGTATCTCAGAAAAGGCGTTGACACGCTATTAACCAATCGAGCCCAGATAACAAAAACCGTCCGTGATGGGTTTCTGTCAGAAAAATAAATTGTTGACGGATATGGGGAGAACGGGTATAATAGAATTGTCGGCAGTTGTCGAACAAAAATTTTGGAGGGGTATATTATGGAAAATCAGGTAAACAATGTTCAAGAAACTAAGGCTCCGGTGGGAAAACTTAAAACCAACAGAGGTTTGCTCAAATGCATTTTGCTTTCTATCGTAACTTTGGGTATTTACCCGATCGTGTTCTGGTCCTCAATTTCTAATGACGTTAACGTTGTGTGCAGCAGATACGACGGCAAAAAGACAATGCATTATTGTTTGCTTCTTTTTATCGTTGGTCCCATCACTTTAGGCATAGGATACATAGTTTGGATTCATAGAATATCCAACAGAATCGGTGCGGAGTTAAAACGACGCAATATCGCGTATTCTTTCAGCGCCGCAGATTTCTGGCTTTGGAACGTTTTGGGCAGTTTGATCGCAGTTGGCCCCTTCGTTTATTTGCATAAGTTTGCAAAGGCTATGAACTTAATGAACGAAAACTACAATATCAACGGTTAAAAACAAATAAAAAAGAGCCGATTAATCGGCTCTTTTTTATTTGTTCAGAAACCATATTGACGCGGTGAGATATCCTGCAAAGCTTACCCAAATAGCGTAAGGTATTTGGAGATATGCGGCGGTGGGGTTTATATCACGGTATTTCACAATCGTTTTTATTATCAAAAACAAAAGCAGAAGGAGCCATAAAAACGCGAAGAAAAACGCTCTCATATTAAAAAATATTATGCTCCAGAAAAAGTTAACAATAAGGCTTAAACTGTAAGTAAACAGCGCCGAGCGTTTTTCTCTTTGGGAAGTGAAAGCGTCGGTGCAGATCATAGCGGCGCTAATGCCCATAAGCACATAAAGAACCGTCCAGACTATCGGGAAAAGAACGGACGGGGGAGATAGCGGCGGAGTTACTATTTCTTCATAAAGGTCCATATTGTTTCGGGTGAAGAATGCCGAAAGACCCCCAACGCCGAGGGCTACCGCGATAGATATAATATAGGTTTTTATTTTTTGTTTCATATAATCACCTGCCTTTTAAAATATATAAAATTATTTGGTTTTTTATGCTAAAACGGGGTAATGCTATAAAAAAGGAGGTCATTATTATGATAGAACAGGATACTATAAAACTTTTAAGAGAGTGCGATGCAGGAGTGAAGATGGGAGTTTCGTCCATTGATGAGGTTATGGAGTATGTCAGTGACGAAAAATTCAAAAAGGAACTTAACGCCTGTAAGGACGAGCACGATAAACTGAGCGTGGAGATCTCCGAGCTTCTCGATAAATACCACGACGACGGCAAAGAACCCAACCCCGTGGCTAAGGGAATGTCTTGGATGAAAACGAATATAAAACTCATTATGAAGGAGTCGGATTCCACCATCGCCGACCTTATAACCGATGGTTGCAATATGGGGGTTAAATCGCTTAATAAATACCTTAACGAGTATGCGGCGGCGGACGAGGTTTCGAAGGATATCTGCAAAAGGCTAATAAACCTCGAAGAGAAACTTGCTATTCAGATAAGGTGTTTCTTGTAGAAAAACTGACCGAGTTTTAAAAACTCGGTCTATTTTTTTGTGAAACTCTATTGTTTTCTATGCCCGATTATGATAGAATAGTCTGGAATTTTTGAAAAAACAGGAAGTTTTAAAATTATGAATCTTAGAAAGTATTTTGCCCCTACTGATATGACGGAGGGGTCGGTCTGGAAGAGCATCGTTTCTTTCACAATCCCGATGCTTATCGGAAATATGGCCCAACAGTTTTATAGCACGGTCGACACAATAGTGGTCGGAAGATATGCCGAGAACGGAGATAACGCTATTGCCGCGGTCGGAAGTGCGCTTCCGATACTTAATATGCTTCTGGTTCTGTTCATCGGAATTTCGGCAGGTGCCAGTGTTATGGTCTCGCAGTATTACGGTGCGAGAAACCGCAAAAGCCTCTCTTTCACGGTGGGCAACTGCATAACCGTTACCGCGATCGCTTGTGTGGGACTTGTGCTTATCGCAACCCCGTTTATAAGGCCTGTTTTAGTGCTTCTCAACACCCCTCAGGCAATAATCGACGGGTGCACCGATTATCTGACTATCTCTTTGGTCGGTATAGCAGGTATGGCTTACTATAACATTTTAAGCGGAGTTATAAGAGGCCTTGGCGACTCGGTCTCGGCGCTTATTTATCTCCTTGTTGCAACGGTAATAAACATTTTTCTCGATATATATTTCGTTGCGGGTCTTCATATGGACGTTGCAGGTGTTGCACTCGCAACGGTTATAGCGCAGCTAATCTCGTCGGCGCTCTGCCTTATTAAACTTGCCCGTATGAGAGAGCATTTCGATTTTGGACTTAAGTTTTTAAAGCCAAAGGGTCAGTTCGTTAAAACTATAGTAAAACTCGGGCTTCCCTCTGGGCTTACTCAGGCGATATTCTCGTCGGCAATGATAATCGTGCAGTCGCTCACCAACTGCTTCGGAGAGCAGTTTATCGCGGCAAACGTTGTTGTAATGCGTGTTGACGGTTTTGCAATGATGCCTAACTTCTCCTTTGGCACCGCGCTTACCACCTTTGCAGGTCAGAACGTCGGCGCAGGGAAATACGACCGCGTAACAAAGGGCGCAAAACAGGGAACCCTTATAGCCGTCGGTTGTTCCACCGTTATCACCGCAATAATTCTCCTTTTCGGAAAAAATCTTATGAGCGTGTTCACCGAAACAACTTCGCTTGTTGACTTAAGCTATTATCTTATGAAAATTCTTGCGGTAGGTTATATCGCAGTTGCGGTCACTCAAAGCCTTTCGGGCATTATGCGCGGTGCGGGAGACACCATGACGCCTATGTGGATATCCCTTATAACCACCGTTTTAATTCGTGTTCCGATTGCTTACGGATTATCCTTTTTAACAAGAACCGAAGCCCTTCCTTTCGGAAGATTTGAGTGCATTCAGATATCTCTATTAACCTCTTGGGTGATGGGCGCGGTCCTCACCGCTATTTTCTACCGCTTCGGTAAATGGAAGAACAAGAAACTCGCATAAAGGGGTGAACTCTTTGAAAAAGGTGTTAAACGAAAAGATCGCAATGACTCTTTCAATGGTGATCTTCGGAACTATCGGAATGTTTGTTCGTTCCGTTCCGCTTCCGTCGGGGGAGATAGCGCTTTATCGCTCGGTCCTTGCACTTTTGTTTATGGGTGCGGTTTTGGTTTTGACAAAGAGAAAAATCGTTTTATCGGAGATAAAAAAGGAACTTCCTCTTCTTTTCGTTTCGGGAATTGCGATGGGCTTTAATTGGATACTCCTTTTTGAAGCCTATAAATTCACCACCGTTTCGAATGCAACACTCAGTTATTATTTTGCTCCCGTTATCGTGATGCTTTTATGTCCAGTTCTTTTTAAAGAAAAAATGGGAAAAGGAAAATGGCTCTGCTTCATAATGTCCACAGTCGGTCTGGTGCTTATAACCGTAACGGGAGGCGTGGCAACGGGAAGCAACCACTTTAAAGGCATACTTTTAGGACTTTCCGCCGCCGTTCTCTATGCGTCGGTAATTCTCCTTAATAAATACATAAAAGGCGTGTCGGGACTCGAGAAAACCTTTTTGCAGTTTATCTCGGCGGCATTCGTGCTTCTTTTTTACGTCCTTTTTACCGATGGCGTGAATATCTTATCACTCGGAAAAGTCGGTTGGCTCTGTCTTTTAGCGGTTGGCTTTATTCACACGGGAATTGCTTATCTTCTTTATTTCGGGTCCATTTCAAAACTTGATGGGCAGACGACTGCGGTTTTAAGTTATATCGACCCATTAGTCGCGGTTCTCATTTCGGTAACGGTTTTAAAAGAAACGATGTCTTTTATGCAGATAATCGGCGGAGTTCTTATTTTAGGATTTACGCTTATAAATGAATATATAGATAATAAAAAACACCTCAAAAGTTAAACTTTTGAGGTGTTTTTTAATAACTTTTGGGTGTTATTCCAACATATTTCTTAAAAATTCTCGAAAAATAATAAACGTTGGAGAAGCCGCATTCCTCTGCTATTTCTGAAAGAGTGAAGGTTCCGGTCTGAAGTTTTTTTGCCGTTCCTGTTGTCCGATAATATGGCTTTCCATACTCTCTCTGATTGTTGGTACACAATTCAAAACAAACAAGAAATATTTTCTGTGCGCAGTATTTAAATTAACACTATTTCACCCAAAGCACTAAAAAATAGCCCTCTGTCTAAAGCGAGAGGGTTTTTATGTGTCAATCAGAGAAGTTTTTTCGCCACTCTGAAGGCGAACATCCTTTTATTTTCTTGAAGATATCTCCGAAATAGTTGCTGCTCGAAAAACCGCATTTTTCGGATATCTCGCATATAGAAAGGTCGGAATTGGAAAGCAGATTTTCTGCCGCCTTTATCCTCACTCCTATGAGGTATTCTTTGAATCCGAAGCCTGTTAACTGTCGGAACTTTTTGGAGAAATAGGTCTCTTCCATAAACGCCTTACGGGCGCATTCGGAAAGGGTTATTTCTCTGTAAAAATTACTGCTGATAAATCTTGCTACCTCTTGAATTTTGTCCGAAGCCTCGTTGGTCTCTTTGTCCTTTATTTTGCCGTAGCGCAGAGCATATAGGATTATATTCTGAAAAAGGTTTAGTTTTAACTTATGCGAAACGCTGTCGTTTCGTTTGCTTTCCAAAAGGATTTCCTCGAGATTTGCTTCGATTTTTTTGGATATTTCACTCGGCAGAACAAGGCAACCGCAGGAAAGAAACTCTGAAACGGCATCTTCGCCGAGGTTCATTTTAAGCTCTTCAATCGTGTCGTCGGCAAAATAAAGCACGAATCTTTCGTATCCTTCACCCTCCAACACACTCGTCTTATGAAGCTCGGTCTTTGGTATAATAACAAGATTGCCGGGAGCAACGTCGAAAATGTTGTGCCCGACGCAATATCTTCGTTTGCCCGAAAAGAGAAAATAAAGCTCGTGACAGATATGAGAATGCATCTCGGGCATATCCGAAGCGTGAGATATCGTCTTTTTTTCGATTATAAGTCCGTTTGTTATCAAAGGAACGTCAAACACTGCCATAAAATCAACTCCGAGGTTATTATAGCGCATATTGATTTAAATTGCAATAAATCTGTAATATTTTGCTTCTGTTCTCAAAAAAGCGGTGGAAATTACATAATTTTTGTTATATAATCTTATCAAATAGTATAAGGCGGTGCCGTATGAAAGAAAAGGTAATACAGTTTGGAGAAGGCGGTTTTCTCCGCGGATTTGCAGATTGGATGCTCCAGATAGTGAACGAAAAAACCGATTTTAACGGAAGCGTGTGTGTTGTGCAACCGATAGAAAAGGGAATGTGCGACCTGCTATCTGCTCAAAATAATGAGTATACCCATATCTGCCGAGGCCTTGAGGGAGTGGACGTTAAAAAGATAAATGTTATCTCCAGATGCGTAAAGCCATATGAAGATTATGAAGAATATCTCAGTCTTGCGGATAATGATGATTTCCGTTTTATAGTTTCAAATACCACCGAAGCAGGAATTGTTTTCTCGGTTGAAGAAAAACCGGATGACGCTCCCCCGAAAACCTTCCCTGCGAAACTAACTGCGCTTTTAAAAAGAAGATACGACAATGGCGGAAAGGGCTTTGTTTTTCTGCCCTGCGAACTTATCGACCGCAACGGCGATAACCTTAAGAAATGCGTTTTGGAGTATGCTCGTCTTTGGAACCTTTCCGATGGCTTTAAAGAGTGGATAGAAAAGGATAATATCTTTTGCAACACTTTAGTTGACCGCATAAACACAGGGTTCCCCGCAGGAGAAGAAAGCCTTTCTCCCGATGATAAAATGCTTAATACCTCAGAGTTCTTTCACCTTTGGGTTATCGAAGGCTATAAGGAGCTTTTCTCGGAAATTCCCTTTGATAAGTGCGGACTTAACGTTATTTTAACCGATAATCTTGAAATGTATAGAACGAGAAAGGTCAGAATTCTGAACGGCGCACACACCTCGCTCGTTCCCTATGCGCTTCTCTCGGGGTTTGATACCGTCCGCTCCTGCGTAGAGGACGAAAAAATGCGAGAGCATATAAGAAAGTGCGTTTACGACGAGATAATTCCAACGCTTGACCTTCCGAAAGAAGAACTGATAGCCTACGCCGACGATGTTTTGAGAAGATTTCAAAATCCATATATCAAGCATTATCTTTCATCTATCAGTCTCAATTCGGTGAGCAAATTCAAGGTGCGTGTGCTCCCGTCGATAACAGAATATATAAAGAGGTTCGGAAAGACCCCGAAGACCCTTATCTTTTCCTTTGCAAAGCTTATAGAGTTTTATAAAGTCGGAACCCCTAAGGATGACGAAGAGGTTATGGAGTTTATGAAAACGGCTTCGGTTTCGGAGATCCTCGGCAGTGAAAAGCTTTGGGGTGAAGACCTATCCTTCCTTGAAAGCGAGATAGTAAAGCATGTTAGTAAATAAAAAGGATAACGTAGAGGTCAATATATCGGATGGACACAAAAGAGCCGTTCGCGATATAAAATGCGGCGAGAATATCATAAAATACGGGCAACCCATAGGACATGCCACAGAGGACGTAAAAAAAGGCGAAAAGGTTCACACTCATAACCTTAAAACAAATCTGTCGGGGAAGCTTGAATATAGTTTCTCGGGCGACAGACCTGCGCCCGAGAAAAAGATTTCCGATAGGACCTTTATGGGTTACAGAAGAGAAAACGGCGAGGTTGGTATCCGCAACGATATCTGGATAATAAACACCGTTGGCTGCGTTAATAAGACCGCTGAAATAATAGCCAAAAAAACGGGTGCGAAGTATTTTCCCCACCCATACGGTTGTTCGCAGTTAGGAGACGACCAGACGGTTACGCAGAAGGTTTTGTCAGGTCTTGTTCATCATCCCAACGCCGCAGGTGTTTTGGTGTTAGGTCTCGGTTGCGAGAACAACAACATTGAGGAATTTAAAAAGGTCTTGGGAGAATATGACCCCGAAAGAGTGAGGTTTTTGAATGCCCAATCGGTTGAGGATGAAGTCAGCGAGGGCGTTCGCATTTGCGAAGAACTCAAAAAAAGGGCAGAGAAATATAAGCGAGAGCCTGTTAGTATTTCGGAACTGAAGGTTGGTCTTAAATGCGGCGGAAGCGACGGTTTTTCGGGCATTACCGCTAACCCATTGGTAGGCGCCTTTTGTGATATTTTAACTTCAGAGGGCGGTTCGGCGGTTTTAACCGAGGTTCCCGAAATGTTCGGCGCCGAGCATCTTTTGATGGAAAGATGCCAAAACCGCGAGGTATTTTTAAAGGCGGTCGACCTTATTAATAACTTTAAAGATTACTATGAAAGACACGGGCAGGTCATATATGAAAACCCGTCTCCCGGGAATAAAGCAGGGGGGATAACCACCCTCGAGGAAAAATCGTTAGGTTGCGTTCAGAAGGGCGGAGAGAGCACTGTCGTCGACGTTCTCGACTATGGCGACAGAGTAAGCAAAAACGGGCTTTCTCTTTTAAACGGACCGGGAAACGATATAGTCGCAGTTACAAATCTGACGGCTGTAGGTGCGCACCTTATTCTTTTCACAACGGGCAGAGGAACTCCTCTCGGAGCTCCCGTTCCAACACTGAAAATTTCAACCAACGAGGCGTTGGCGCTTAAAAAGAAAAGCTGGATAGATTTTGATGCCAGCCCCGTTCTCAAAGGCGAAAGGCTCGAAGAGGCGCTGATGGAATTAGTTATAAAAACGGCGTCGGGCGAGAGAGCCAAGAACGAAATAGGCGGATATGAAGAAATATCTATATTTAAGGACGGTGTAACGCTATGAGTAAATTCTTTTTTGAAAAATGCACTCCCGAAGAGGTGGGCGTGTCGTCGGTTAAGGTGAAAGAGTTTTTAGACGTTCTCGACCGATTTCAGTTTGCAACCCATTCCATAATAATGGCGAGGGGAAATAAGATATTTGCAGAGGGATATTGGAAGCCTTTTGATAAAGATTTTAAGCATAGAATGTATTCGGTCTCCAAAAGCTTCGTGTCGATCGCTGTCGGCTTTGCCATAGAGGACGGACTTTTAAAACTTTCGGATAAACTTGTGGACTTTTTCCCCGAATACGAGAACGAGAATTTCGATGAGAATTTAAGAGAAGCAACCATTAAAGATATGCTCACTATGGAGACCTCGCATCAGATAGGAACCTGGTGGCTATCTCAAAAAGCAGACGACAGAACCGCAACCTATTTTATGAGCGGCTCGGATAAAATCCCCGGAACCTTTTTTGATTACGATAGTTCGGGATCATATATGCTCGGGGTCGTAGTTGAAAGATTAACGGGCAAAGAAACATTCCTTGATTACCTTAAAGAAAAGGTCCTTTTAGATATCGGATTTTCTGAAGACTCCTACGTTTTAATGTGCCCGGGGGGACACAGTTGGGGCGATTCGGGCGTTATGTGCACGGCTCGTGACCTTCTTCTGTTCGCAAAATTCGTTATGAACAAAGGGGTCTGGAACGGGAAAAGATATCTTAGCGAAGAATATATAAATGAGGCAACGAGCCGCGTTGTTTGTAACGATCTTTGGGGACATTTCGGACTTAACGGCTACGGTTACGGTTATCAGATATGGAGAGCCTTGGGAGAAAACAGCTTCTGTTTTCTCGGAATGGGCGACCAAATTGCATTCTGCGTTCCCGATGAAGACTTTATCTTTATCATAAATTCTGATAATCAGGGCTTTTCTTCGGCAACAAGACCTATTTTAAGTGACGAACTTTTCTGTCACTTAATACCGAGTTTTTCTTCAGAGCCGCTTCCCGAAAATAAAGAGGCTTACGAGGGCCTTTGCCGCTATTTTGAAACAAGGGAGCTATTAAGCTTAAAGCAGGAAAAAGAAAATAGCTTTGTGGAAGAAATAAACGGAAGCACCTATAAACTCGGAGAAAATAAAATGGGAATAGAGTGGGTGAAGTTCTGCTTTGAAGGAAGAAAAGGAAAACTCATTTATAAGAATGCGCAGGGCGAGAAAGAACTCCTGTTCGGGCTCGGGCACAATGAGTATTCTCTCTTCCCCGAGGAAAACTATTCCGATATGATAGGCGGCATCGAAGCAAAAGGACATAAATATAAATGCGCCGTTTCTGCCGATTTTGCGGAAGAAAAGAAACTCAGAATAAAGGTGCAGATAATCGATAAATATTTTGCTAACGCTTGTTTCATTTTTAGTTTCAAGGACACAAGAGTGGGCGTCAGAATGACCAAGACCGCCGAAGCCTTCCTCGATGAATACGAGGGCTCGGCGATGGGTGAAAAGATGTAAAAAGGAGAGAAAATATTATGAAATTTAACGGAAATAAAGCAGAAAACGTTAAAATTGCTTACATAGGCGGCGGCTCAAGAGGATGGGCTTGGGGACTTATGTCGGATCTCGCGCAGGCAGAGGATATGTCGGGCGACGTTTATCTCTACGATATCGACTATCATGCCGCAGAGTGCAACGAAATAATCGGAAATAAAATAAAGACGCTTGAGGGTTGCAAATCGGCTTGGGACTATAAAGCGGTTAAAACCATCGGCGAAGCGCTCACCGGAGCCGACTTTGTTGTTATTTCAATTCTTCCCGGAACCTTCGACGAAATGCAGAGCGACGTTCACACCCCCGAGAAATACGGTATCTATCAGTCGGTCGGCGATACCATCGGCCCCGGCGGAGTTATCAGAGCCCTCAGAACCATTCCAATGATGGAAGAGATTGCACTCGCGGTTAAGAAGTATTCGCCTGAGGCTTGGGTCATTAACTACACCAACCCCATGTCAGTCTGCATTAAGGCGCTTTACGATACCTTTCCCGAGATAAAAGCCTTCGGTTGCTGCCATGAGGTGTTCGGAACACAGAGAGTGCTCCTCGAAGCGCTTGAGGATATCTGCGGTATAAAAGACGCAAAGAGGGAAGATATAAAAATAAACGTTGTCGGTGTCAACCATTATACCTGGATCACCAAAGCACAGTATAGAAACATCGACCTTTTCCCCGTTTATAAGGAGTTCGCGGAGAAATACCGTGAAACAGGGCTTGAGGGAAAAGCCGAGGATAACTGGATGAATAACCACTTCAAGAGCGCTCAGAGAGTAAAACTCGACCTCTTTTTAAGATACGGAGTTATTGGCGCCGCAGGAGACAGGCATCTCGCCGAGTTCAGCCCTGGTGACTGGTATTTAAAGGATCCTGAGACCGTTAAAGAGTGGAAGTTCAGACTAACAACGGTTGAGTGGAGAAAGAAGGATCTTAAAGAACGCCTTGCAAGAAGTGAAAGACTTGTTTCGGGTGAAGAGGAGTTCAAGTTCGCTCCAACGGGCGAAGAGGGAGTTCTTCAGATGCGCGCTTTGATGGGACTTTGCGATCTCGTTACTAACGTTAATATCCCCAACGTTGGCCAGATACCCAATCTCCCTATGGGTGCTATAGTTGAAACCAACGCGGCATTCAGAGCAAACAGTTTGACCCCATTGTATGCAGGTGAGGTTCCGCAGTCTATATATCCTCTCGTTTCAAGAGTGATCGGCGAAGAGGAAATCATCGCAAAAGCGGCTAAAACGAGAGACCTCGATCTTGCATTTCAGGCATTTTCTTCCGATCCTTTGGTTCGTCTGCCTCTCGACAGAGCAAAAGAACTCTTCGGTGAAATGGTGGAGAATACAAAGGCTTATCTTAAAGAATACTTTAAATAATCAAAAAGCCGCTCAGTCTATTAATTGGGCGGCTTTTTATTGACAAGCGTGAGAAAAGAAGGTAAACTTGTAAAAAAAGGGGGCAAACTATGAAAAATAACACGTTTTTGCAGGCAGTTAAATTCACCCTGTTTTCAATTTCTGCAGGTCTTATCGAAATCGTTTCCTTCACGCTTTTTAATGAGCTTTGTAAATGGGAATATTGGCCGAGCTACCTTTTGGCGCTCACCCTTTCGGTGCTATGGAACTTCACGCTTAACCGCCGTTACACCTTTAAATCGGCGGCAAATATCCCGATAGCAATGTTGAAGGTGTTGGGCTTTTATCTTGTTTTCACTCCGCTTTCAACCTATCTCGGAGCAGTAGCAGAGGCGGCAGGGATAAATGAATACATAGTTTTAGCGCTAACGATGATAACAAATTTCATAACGGAATTTTTGTTCTGCAAATTCGTGGTTTATAGAAATAAAGAAAACACAAGAGAGGAATAAAGATGGCTGTCAGGTTTAACGAAGATAAAGAAACTGTTGCAAAAATAAAAGAAGGTCTCGAAAGAAGAGGCGGATATTGCCCCTGCAGATTTCCTAAAACCGAGGAGTTCAAATGTATTTGCAAAGAATTCCGTGAGCAGATAGCGGACCCCGATTTCGAGGGATATTGTCATTGTATGCTATATTATAAGTCGAAGGACTGAGAAAACAAAATGGATAACGAAATGATGAAGGCGCATGAAGAAAAACTAAAGGAGCTTCATAGCACCTATAAGAGAAAACGCCGTAAAGACTGGCTTATCTGGGCTGTATATAATATAATTGCCGACACTGCCATTATTTTCTTTTTATATAAGGTGAGTGAGCCGATTTGTATTGTAGCACTTATTATGAGCACTCTCGGCGGCTTTATAACCCTCTTCCATGCCCTTAAAAACTGGAATGAAGTAGAGGCCCGTCAGGAATACATACTCCAGGAAAACAGACCGATGGAAAAATTTAATTTCGATTAAATTAAATCACCCCGAACAATACGTTCGGGATGATTTTTTTACTATATGGTCATTTTCGGACATAAAAACTCAAAAAGGTCCTGAGTGGTGATTTACATACCTCTTTATTAGTGATAAATTAAATAAGAAAATAATATAGGGGTGAAATGTTATGAACAACATATTGTTTGAAGGAATTTATAGCGCTACCTTTTCTCTTTACGACGAGAATATGAACGTAAAAAAGGATAGCGTGGAAAAACTTATTAACTATAACCTTAAAAACGGAGTTAAGGGTTTTTACGTTGGCGGAAACACAGGCGAATGCACCGTGCTTCCCAACAAAACAAGAAAGCAGATGCTTGAAACGGTTAAGACTGTTTGTCCCGCTGATGCAGGAATAATGGCTCACGTGGGAGCAGGTCACCTTGACGACGTCGAGGATCTTATCGCTCACGCAAATGCAGTCGGAGTAGATGCGATAGCTTCGCTTCCCCCTTCGCTCACTTCTTATTACAACGCAGAGGAGATAGTCGAGTATTATAAGCATATTGCCCGTCTTTCCAAAAGTCCCGTCCTTGCTTACGTAACACCTGTTTTGACCTGCGACCTCGTTTGGTTCGGACAAGAGATAATGAGCATCGATAACGTTATCGGCCTTAAGGTTTCTATTCCTAACTATTTTGCCTTTGAAAGACTTAAAACAATAAATGACGGGAACATAAACATTCTCAACGGGCCCGATGAGTGTCTCTTGAGCGGACTTTCTATGGGCGCTGACGGTGCCGTTGGAACATCATATAACTTAATGCCTAAAACCGCAGTTAAGATATATGAAAACTTCAAAAAAGGCGATATGAAAGAGGCTCTTAAAAACCAGAATCTTTTGAATAACGCGATAAAAGCAATTCTCGGCAACAACATTGCAGTTTGGAAGTCGGTTCTCAAGGCGGTTGATATCGACCCAGGATATACCGTGTTCCCCGCAAATATGCCTTCGGAAGAAAATACCAAAGAACTCTTAGCTAAACTTGAGAAATTAGGATGTCTTGAGGAAATGAAATAATGAACTATCTGGCCGTTTTGTATAAAGTAATCTGTGCTTCCTTTGTCGGTATGATGTCTCATGTGAGAAAATCTTATCAGGTAAAAAACGGAACCGGGTTTTTCTCGGTGATTATGTTTTCTCTTCTGGTTTCTGTTGTGGCGTCGGTGCTTGGCTTTTGTTTAGGCGCCAAGCTTAAATTTGAGGCGCTGACATTTACCTTTGCACTGGCGTATGCCGTAATATCGACTGTAACTGCATCGCTTTGCATATTGGGAACTGCTGTCGGAAACATTTCGGTCTTAATGATGTCGGCAACCGTTGGAAGCCTTATACTCCCTTCATTGTTCGGGCTTATAACCGCACCTGAAGAGAACAAATTAAGTGCAATTAAGGTTGTAGGATTTATTTTAGCAATAGTGTGCATAGTTCTGAATTTTGTGAATAAAAATCCCGAGAAAAAGGGAAAAACAAACCTGAAATTCAGTTTATTATGTTTAACTGTGTTTTTTACTAATGGATCAGCACTGATTATTTACTCTCTTGAGAATAAGTTTTGTAAAGATTACCCGTATTTTAGTTTTATAACCGAGATTATGGTTTTGTCAGCGGTAGTGTTGATTATTATTGCTATTGTTTATTTGTTAATAAATAAGGCCGATGCAAAAACACAGTGTATGAATGTTTTTAGTTTTAAAAGCATAATTTTCGTTATAGTTTATGCGATCTTGTTTTTTGCAGCTGAGCTTTTAGCGGTAAAGTGTGCTGGTCTGCTTCCCATAGTTGTTAATGCTCCGATTTCATTTGCGGTTCCGCTATTAGTAACAGGATTAATTGATTTTATTGTGTATAGAGTGGTTCCGTCAAAGAAAAACCTTTTGCAGATGGCTATTGCTATGCTTTGCGCTCTTTGTTTTATTCTATGATAATGAAAAACGCCCGATTAATTCGGGCGTTTTTTTATACTTTTCTTATTATTCCGCAAGGGGTTCTTTGTGTTGCCTGGCCAAGAGGATTATCTCTGAGCACCTCGTTTAACCACTCTTCCGTTATGTCCTTATTACTCGTTCCGCAAAGTCTGAGCGCAACGGGGTTAGCGTCAACGATAACAACGTCCACTCCTAAAATGCGACTTGCTTCTTCTGCGTCCTTATCGGGTTCAAGAGCGCATAAAACGATTTCCTGATCGTAAGGCGGTAACGTTCTGAGAGAAGGTCCGTCAATGTGGCTCACTCTCGGTCCCGCTATAACGTAAAACCAACCGCGGCGTCTTAAGATCTTTCCGACGGCACCTGCCGCCGCCGCAAAAACTATTCTCAGAGCGCCAACCTCGTCGATAGCGGTCTGCATCGTCTGCGGAAGACCTAAGCCTTCCGAGTAGGTCGGTTCAACAAAACGGCTTAAAAGTCTTGCTAAACGGGAAACCTTAACGTCCTCGAGCTTGACCGTTCTGCCTTCTGAACAGGAAACCATCTTTTCGCTCACGAAAACGATATCTCCCTTTTTAAGATGGGGCTTTACGTATTCCACTAAAACGTCATTAAGATTATGCTCACTCGTAACAAGGCAGGTCTTAACGGGGAGCCTCTCATAAGTGGCGCCCGAATATTCAACCTTTTCTTCTCTTCCGTCGTTAGCGCGAAGTTCCATTTTAAACTGTCCTTTCGGTTATTTTAGAAGGGTTTCTTAACAAAGCCGCACTTTCTGTAAACTTTATCGAGGGTCTTGTAAGCAATTCGGTTTGCCGCGTTTGCGCCCTCAGTGTAGCACTTCTCGAGATATTCTTTGTCCGAGGAGAACTTTTTGAAGTTTTCTCTTATGGGGGAGAGCATATCGGCAACCGATTCGCCGACCGCCTCTTTAAACACGCCGTAGCCTTTGCCGTCGAACTCTTTTTCTATCTCGTCGAACCTTTTTCCCGTAACCGAAGAGTAGATCGACATAAGGTTCGAGATACCCGGCTTGTCGGGAGAATAGCGAACGGAAGAATCCGAATCGGTAACGGCGCGTTTGAATTTCTTAATGATCGCGTCCTTTTCTTCGAGAATTGTAACGAAAGCGTTCTGATTATCATCAGATTTCGACATTTTCTTCTCAGGATCAGCAAGTGACATTATTCTCGCGCCCGTCTTGGGAATGTAGGGCTCGGGAACCGTGAAGGTGTCACCGCAAACGGCGTTGAAGCGGGTTGCGATATCCCTTGCGAGTTCAAGATGCTGTTTCTGGTCTGCACCAACGGGAACCATATCGGTTCCGTAAAGCAGAATATCTGCCGCCATTAAAACGGGGTAGGTAAAAAGACCCGCATTAACATTATCTGCGTGTCTTGAAGATTTATCCTTGAACTGAGTCATTCTCGAAAGCTCACCGAACTGGGTAAAGCAAGAGAGAACCCAGGAAAGCTCGGCGTGTTTTTCAACGTGGCTCTGAATAAAGAGAATGCTCTTTTCGGGATCTATTCCGCAGGCAAGAAGAAGCGCGTATGAGTCGAGCGTCTGACGTCTGAGCGCTGCGGGGTCCTGACGGACCGTTATAGCGTGCATATTAACCACCGAAAAGATGCAGTTGTAGTCTTCCTGAAGCGCACCCCAGTTTTTGATGGCACCGAGATAGTTCCCGAGCGTGAAAACACCTGTGGGCTGAATGCCGCTGAATATAACTTTTTTATTGTTTGAGTCCATAAAACAAGACCTCTTTCCAAAATGATGATACCATTTTAACACATAATTGTAATTTTTGAAAGACTTTTTTAATAATTTAATATTCTATCATAAATACACTTGAATAATACCATCAAATGTGATAAAATATAAAAAGAAAACATAAGGTTTATTAGTAAAATCGAACAATTCAAGCGCCGTAAAGGAGAATTAAAATGTTTAAGAAAAGCGATCTACCTATATTTTTATTCAAAGAGGGAACAAATTTTCGTTCCTATGAGTTTTTTGGTGCACATAAAAAAGGGAACAAAACCGTATTCAGAGTGTATGCTCCTCAGGCTAGAAGAGTGTCGGTAGTGGGCGATTTTAACGGTTGGAATAAAGACGCAAACGTTATGCATATGATTGATAACAGCGGCGTCTATGAATGCACGGTTTTGGGTGCAAATGAATTTGATAACTATAAATATCTCGTAACGGGAGCAGGGGGGAGAGACGTATTAAAAGCCGACCCGTTCGCTTTCCATACTCAGACCCGCCCCGAAACCGCATCAAAGGTGTATAGCGGAAAAGGCTTTCGTTGGTCGGATGGGGAATACCTTGAAAACAGAAAACAGAAGAACCCGTTTAAGAGCCCTATGAATATATATGAGGTCCATCTCGGCTCCTGGAAGCAGCATAAAACCGATAACGAGTTCGACCGCCCGTTCAGTTACAGGCTCCTTGCCGATGAACTTTCGGTGTATGCTAAAAAGATGGGATATACCCACGTTGAGATTCTCCCGATAACCGAATATCCCTTCGATGGCTCTTGGGGCTATCAGGTAACCTCTTATTTTGCGCCGACCTCAAGGTTTGGTGAACCTAACGACTTTAAATATTTCGTTAATAAAATGCATAAAGCAGGGATAGGGGTTATAATGGACTGGGTTCCCGCCCATTTCCCGAAGGACGAGCACGGACTCTCGATGTTCGACGGAACCCCCTTTTATGAATACAGCGATATAAGAAAGCGTGAGCATAAAGGCTGGGGAACCCTCGTTTTTGACTACGGTCGTCCCGAGGTCAGAAGTTTTCTTATTTCCAGCGCTTTTTATTGGCTTAAAAATTTCCATATCGACGGGCTCAGGGTCGATGCTGTCGCATCAATGCTCTATCTCGATTATGACAGGCGGGATGGAGAATGGGCTCCCAACCGTTATGGCGGAAGAGAACATCTTGAAGCGGTGGACTTTTTGAAGACCCTTAACTCTTCGGTGCTCACGGAAATGCCCGATTGCCTGATGATAGCCGAAGAATCGACCGCCTGGCCGATGGTAACCAAACCGCCGCAGATGGGCGGACTCGGTTTTCAGTTCAAATGGAATATGGGTTGGATGAACGACATACTCTATTATATGGGGCTTGACCCGATATATAGAAAGTATAACCACGATAAACTGACCTTCTCGTTTATGTATGCTTTTTCGGAGAACTATATTCTTCCTATTTCGCACGATGAGGTCGTCCACGGTAAAAAATCGCTCATAGATAAAATGCCGGGAAACTATGAAGAAAAGTTTGCTTCGGCAAGGGCTTTCTCGGCGTATATGATGGCTCATCCCGGAAAGAAACTAAACTTTATGGGAAATGAGTTCGGGCAATTTATCGAGTGGGACTATAAAAAAGAGATAGACTGGATGCTGCTTCAGTATCCGATGCATCAGAAGATGCAGAACTTTACCAAAGATCTTAATAAATTCTATAAAAACAACCCTGCCTTTTACGAGGTGGACGATTCATGGGAAGGCTTTAAGTGGATAAGCGAATCGGATAGTTCGCAGAGCGTTATCTCGTTTATGAGAACCGATGAGTCGGGAAGAAATATCATTGTTGTCTGTAATTTTTGTCCGGTAGAAAGACCGAGTTATAAGATCGGTGTGCCGGGTGAAAACAGTTATAAAATAGTGTTCTCAACCAACGACGTAAAATACGGTGGAATAGGGGACAAGAAGAAAACCTATAAGCTCCTTAATGAAGCGATGCACGGCTTTAACAGAGCGATAGATTTAAACTTGCCGCCTTTATCGGTATTGTATTTGGCTGAAACCGAAGGAAAGAAGAGGATTTAAGTATGTTCCAAAAGAAAGAATGCGTAGCGATGCTCTTGGCGGGTGGTCAGGGAAGCAGACTAAAGGTGTTAACTCAGGATATTGCTAAACCTGCAGTGCCTTACGGGGGGAAATACAGAATTATAGACTTTCCTCTTTCTAACTGCATCAATTCAGGAATAGATACCGTTGGAGTCCTGACGCAGTATCAGCCGCTTATTCTTAATGAATATATCGGCGGCGGTGAGCCTTGGGATCTCGACCGTGTCAACGGCGGAGTTTACGTTCTCCCGCCCTATCAGAAAAACGGAAAGTCTGATTGGTATAAGGGAACCGCGAATGCAATATATCAGAATATCTCTTTTATAGACAGATATTCTCCCGAATACGTGCTTATCCTCTCGGGCGACCATATCTATAAAATGGACTA
>JAZNVP010000063.1:0-3422 GCA_045592865.1 Oscillospiraceae bacterium | reverse complement strand
CATGGCTACGATCCGACTTTGAACATTTCCTCAATGTTTCTGAGTTCGCTTTCCTTGTTTTTATCTGTCCAAGCGGATCTGAATTTCTGAAGCCACCGTTCAGTATTTGTAATTCGTTCAAGCTTTTCGCCCGTGATCTTCGCATTAAGCTCTGCAATAACGCAAATTCCCTCGGCGGCAATGAGCATCTCTTTTCGGTATTCGTCGTTTTTCCAGGGAGCCTTTAACGCCTCGCAAATTCTCTTGTATTCAGACTGAATTTTAGAAACGTCGCAATACACGGCAGATTTATATTCATAACCCTCGTATGTAAAGCGGTGCTTGATGTAGTTCCTGCAGAAGCCGCACCAATAAATGTTGTCTTCAAGCTCGCTTATAGCTTTAAGTGCCTTGTAAGCGCCCTCTTTTTCGTAAACGAGGTGATCTGCAGCAGCGCAGTATCCGTCGTTTAACTCGGTCGCAACCGACCAGGACTTTTCGGCACCCCAAACCAAACCGAACATCGCAAGTTCAATAGAGCAGGGGTTTCCCCAGTCGCCCCAGTTGGTGTTCAGAATACCTAAAGCACCGTGTTTGTGCCCGTATTTAGCCGATAGATCAATGTTGCTCAATGAACGGCTTAACTTTTCGCAAAGTCTGTTCCAGGTAGTCGTTCCGGGGCAAATTATCTGAGTCCTGCCTAAATCTGCAAACTTCTTGATCTTTTCTTCGTCGGGCTGAGGGTCATATTCCCAGTTTAAGAAGACGGTGTCGTCGGGAATATCGGTTATCGTCTCGGGGTATTTGAGAAGAATATCTGCCCACATCATAACCGTTTTGTTTTTTTGCTTTAAATGAGCGATTATCTTTTTAACAAAATCGCAGTAGATACTGCCAACGTCGCTTCCTTCGGGTAAACCGAAGTTCAGATCAAAGGTCTCGTCACAGCAAATGTTGAAGTTGTCGGTCTTGAAATGGGGAATGTATTGATCAATAAGGCTCTTTATAACTTCTATGCTTTCATCATTTAACGGGTCAATGGTGTAGTGTCCCATTCGGTTATCCCAGAAGTTGTTGCCGGGAACGTGATCCTTCAAAACGTTGAGATGCTTATATTTGTTCTGGTTTAAAAGCTCGAATAAATGTCCGAAGGTGGAAAGAGAAGGCTCGAACTCAATGAAGTTTTCGTAGCAGTAACGGTCGAGTTCCTCTATTTCTTCCTTGGTGAGATAGCCGAGCCTTTCGTTAAGATCCTTGTATTCCTTAAACTCAAAAACGTGCTCAACGTATAACTGCAAAGCATTAAGCTTGTAGTAGGCCATATTGTCTATCATAGCCTTCAAGGTGTCAAGGCGGGGAACTTTACCGCGAGTAACGTCGTGGTAAAAGCCTCGGTATTTGAAATCGGGACAGTCCTTTATGTAAAGACAGGGAACGCGGTCGTGAGTAAAAATCTGCCTTAGGGTCTGCAAAGCATAAAAAGCCCCCGCAGAAGAGTCAGCCGTAATCTTGATTGACTCTTTTTCAATATATATCTCATAACCCTCTCCGTCTTTTTCGGAAATAACTATCTTGAGGTCAGCCCCGTTTTTGTCTTTCGGAAGCTTTGAAATAGGGGATAAAAGTCTATTGTCGGAAATGACTCCGCCAAAAAAGACACCTTTTTTTTCAAAGAAACCGTCTTTAATTTCTAAAAATTTAACGCTCGGTATTAAATTTAACATTTTTCTGCCTCCACTCAATTTCTTACTTTGATTATAGCAAAGCAAATCCTAAATAACAACAAACATTTTGCTCTGTTTTAACACAATATTGCTCTTTAGATGGCGTAAAAAATAATTTTACGAAAAATCAAAATTTTTATAAAAAAGCATTGTAATTTATTTTAAATTTGTGTAAAATGAAAATATATGGTGCAACATAGCGAAAAGTTGCATCAAATATGGGGGATAACCCCTAATTTATTTTAGGAGGAAACAAAATGAAAAAAATCATCGCATTGTTTCTTGCCGCTTTGATGACCTTAAGCCTCGTTGGTTGTAACAACACCGACAAAGACGGCGATAAGGACGCTTCTGCTGACTTCAAGGTAGGCGCAATCTACATCAACAGCAAGAACGACACCGCAGGTTACACGTTTGCTCACCATAACGGAATCACTACCGCTATGAAAGAGCTCGGACTTGACGTTGACACTCAGCTCTTCATCGTTGATGAAGTTCCGGAGGACAAAGAGCAGGTTCTTTCCGCAGTTGACACCCTCGTTGGTAAGGGCGTAAAGATCATCTTCGGTATTTCTTTCGGATATATCGATGCAATGGAAGAAGCAGCAAAAGAGTATCCTGACGTTATCTTCTCTCACGGAACAGGCTACAAGAGCAACGATACAAACTTCAACAACTACTTTGGCCGTGCTTATCAGGCTCGTTACCTCGCAGGTATCGCAGCTGGTCTTAAGAGCCTCGAAACCAAAAACAACAACGTTGGTTACGTAGCAGCATACGGAACAGAGTATGCAGAGACCGCTTCCGGAATCAACGGATTTGCTCTCGGTGTTCAGGCAGTTAACCCTGACGCAAAGGTTTACGTTAAGAACCTCGGCGCTTGGGCAGACGAAGTTAATGAATCTGCATTCGCAAAAGAACTTATTGATTCTTACAAATGCGGAATCATCACCCAGCACTGTGACTCTGCTCAGCCTCAGATCGCTGCAGAAAAAGCAGGCGTTTTCGGTTGCGGATACAACTCCGATATGACCAAGGACGCTCCTAAGGCTCACCTTACCGCAGCTATCTGGAACTGGAACGTATATTATAAGACCGCTATGAAAGCAGCTATGGACTGCGGCACTGCTGACAAGTTCGTTGCAACTATGGGAACACCTGCTTACTATGGCGGACTTAAAGAGGGCTTCGTTGACGTATCTCCTCTCAGCGAAAACTGTGCACCTAACACCAAAACTGCTATCGAAGCAGTTCGTAAACTTATGGTTGACGGTGAGTGGGATGTATTCTCCGGAGTAAAACTCAGCATCGCTGCTGACGGAACCGTAACAAAGAGCGATGCAGCTTTAGTTGACAATGCAGGAAACGAGATCGTTGCTGCCGGCGGCGCTTCTGTTGAAGACGGCGTTATCACAGGCACAATGAACTATTTCGTAGCCGGTGTTGAAGAGGTTTAATCTTTAAATCAGTATCCGGACCGGCCGAGTCTTGCGACCGGTCCGGATATCTTTTTTTAAGGTAAAAAAGAGTGAAACGCTTCTGACGTTTTATTGTTTTTTATTTTAAAACGATTATAGAGGAGGAGATTTAGTGGCAGAAAAGTTTGCTATTGAAATGCGGGATATCACCAAAACCTTCGGTAGCGTTGTCGCTAACAGCGGTATCAACCTTAACGTTCGTGAGGGTGAGATCTTGGCGCTCTTGGGCGAAAACGGATCG
>JAZNVP010000062.1:0-5316 GCA_045592865.1 Oscillospiraceae bacterium | reverse complement strand
TATTAACGGGGTGCTTCAAGGGTAGATTCCAGATAGGGAAGGTCTCGAACTTTGCATATCCCGCCTTAACACCGCGCTTGTTTTCGTGGTAAAGCTGGGAGAGGCAGGTTGCCATCTTTCCGCTTCCCGGACCGGGCGCAGTAACGATAACGAGTTCTCTCTCGGTCTCAATATATTCGTTTCTGCCGAGCCCCTGATCGCTGACGATATGCGAAACGTTGGCAGGATAACCCTCTATCTCATAGTGGCGGTAAACCTTAATGCCGAGGCTTTCAAGACGCTGCTGGAACGAAACTGCGGCGGGTTGAGCCGAATATCTTGAAAGAACAACGCTTCCAACGAAGAGACCAACGCTTCTGAAGGCATCGATAAGCCTTAAAACGTCAACGTCGTAGGTAATTCCGAGATCGCCGCGAACCTTGCTCTTTTCAATATCGAAAGAACTGATAACGATAACTATTTCTGCCTGATCCTTAAGCTGAAGAAGCATCTTAAGCTTAGAATCGGGCTCAAAACCGGGGAGAACTCTCGAAGCGTGAAAATCGTCGAACAATTTTCCGCCAAACTCAAGATATAGCTTTCCACCAAATTTATCAATACGCTCCCTTATATGTTGGGACTGAAGTTTTAAATATTTTTCGTTATCAAATCCAACAGTGTTCACCAAAATTCCCTCCCGAAATAAACTATCTTATATTTTAATACATTTTCAGGAGTTTTTCAAGTATTTTAATAAACTTTGGTGGTTTACAAACCGTTAAAATGGGAATATAATATTTTATAGAGAAAGAAGGATGTTAAAAGTGGAATGGAAAAAACTAACTCTTTCGGATATCCCGTTTGTAAAGCCCTATTTCGAGAAGTATTATGATGGGTCTTGCGATATGACGGTTGGCGGAACTTTTATCTGGAGAGATTATTATAAAACCGAGTTCGCACTCTATAAAAACACGCTTGTCTTCCGTGAAAACCTAACGGGAAGCTTCTGTTTTCCGATAGGCCCCGAGGCAGAAGAGGCGATTTCGGTTATCGGCAAAGCAAAGTATTCGTTCGTTACCGAGAAAAATAAGGAAAGGCTTCTTTCGGTCTTTCCCGAGGCGAAGGTTCATTATAACCGCGATAACTCTGATTATATCTACGACGCAGAGAGTATGATAACCCTTTCGGGCAAAAGCCTTTCGGGGCAGCGAAACCACATAAATAAGTTTTTGCGTCTTTACCCCGATTATTCTTTTGATAGGATAACAAAAGAAAACATAGATAAAGTAACCGAGTTTTTTAAGAAAAACGCAGAAAACGCCGAGAAAATATCTGAAAGCGCCGAAGAGGACAGAAAAAAGACCTTCGAGGTGCTTGAGAACTATTCGGAATACTCCTGTGTTGGCGGTGTTCTCTCGGTCGGCGGCGAGATAATCGGCGGCTCTATCGGTGAAATTGTCGGCGATACTTTGATAGTCCACATTGAAAAAGCAAACGTTAATTTCGCAGGAGCCTATCCGATGCTCACAAATCAGTTTAATAAAGCCTTTGCAAAAAACGTCCGTTTTATTAACCGCGAGGACGATGCGGGTGACGAGGGACTGAGAAAGAATAAGCTTTCCTATAGACCTGTAAAGCTTTTGGATAAATTCGATATAGATGCCCGTTAGAGAGGAGAAAGCCTTATGAAAATAACCTTTTTAGGTGCCGCAAGAGAGGTAACCGGTTCTTGCACACTTATAGAAACCTGCGGCAGAAAAATACTTGTCGACTGCGGAATGGAGCAGGGGGCAGACACCTATGAAAACTGCGAACTAACCGTTTCTCCGACCGAGATAGACGCCGTTTTATTGACACACGCGCATATCGACCATTCGGGAAAGATACCTTATCTTGTTAAAAACGGATTTCAGGGCCCTATATATGCCACCGAGGCAACGGGAAAGCTTTCGCATATTATGCTTCTCGATTCGGCTCATATTCAGGAGTTTGAGGCAGGTTGGAGAAACCGCAAGGCTCGTCGTTCGGGTGAAGAGGGCTATGAACCGCTATACACGACCGCCGACGCTATGAAAACCCTCGAGCAGTTTAAGGTTTACCCCTATAATAAAGAGGTCGAGATTTTTGAAGGCATAAAAATCAAGTTTTACGATGCAGGTCACCTTCTCGGCTCTGCGAGTATTTACGTTGCCGCCGAGGAAAACGGAAAGACCGAAACGGTTCTATTCTCGGGCGACCTTGGAAATATAAACCGACCCCTTATCCGTGACCCGCAGATTCCCTGTGGCGCCGATACGGTTATAATCGAATCGACCTACGGAAACCGTATTCACGGTAAGGTTGGCGACTATGAGAGTCAGCTTGTAGAGGTTATTAAAGAAGCCCTTTCGGGCGGCGGAAACGTTGTTATCCCTGCTTTCGCGGTGGGTAGGACACAAGAACTTCTCTATCTCATTCGCGAGATCAAGGAAAAGGGCAGACTTTCAGAGTTCGGCGATTTCCCCGTTTACGTTGACAGTCCGATGGCTGTTGAGGCAACCAAGATATATTCGGGCGATATAAGAGGATATCTCGACGATAACACGGTAAGCCTTTTGGATAAGGGTGTAGAACCTATAAACTTTAAGGGGCTTAAAATGTCGGTAACGAGCGACGATTCCATTCTTATCAATGCCGATAAAACACCCAAGGTTATCCTTTCTGCTTCAGGCATGTGCGAAGCGGGAAGAATAAGGCATCACCTTAAACATAACCTTTGGAGAAAAGAAAGCAGAATTTTATTCGTCGGTTATCAGTCGGAAGGAACTATGGGAAGAAAACTTCTCGACGGTGCCACCCATATAAAACTCTTCTCCGAGGATATTAAGGTCAACGCAGGTATCAGAGTGATGGACGGAATAAGCGGCCACGCCGATAAAAATATGCTATTATCCTGGCTTAAAGGTCTCGAAATAAAGCCAAAACGTATATTTATTAACCACGGCGAAGAAACCTCGGCTCTTGATTTTGCGGTTTCTGTAAAGGAAGAAACCTTAACGGATACATACGTTCCCTATAACGCCGCCGTTTTCGATACAAACGAGGATCGGTGGGTATATGAGGGAAATAAAAAGAAGATCGAGAAGAAAGGCTTCAAGGCGCTCAGGAAAAATCCCGTCTTTGAAAAGCTTCTCGTTGCGGGAAGACGGCTTCTTTCGGTTATCGAAAAGAACAAAGGCCTTTCCAATAAAGAACTCGCTAAGTTTACCGCAGAGATAAACGAAATTTCTGATAAGTGGGATAGATAATTATGTTTATAACGGTTGAAGAAATCAATAAGAATATTTCCGACCCGACCTTTGTTCTAAAGGCAGAACAAGAGTATCTGAGAAATATTAAGGGAATAGCGAACGCTATCGCCGAAAACCGCTTTCAGCGCCCTATAGTTCTCCTTTCGGGACCTTCAGGCTCGGGTAAGACCACAACGGCTTTTCTTTTGGAAAAGGAGATAGAGAAGATGGGCCTTGAGACCCACACCCTTTCTCTCGATAACTATTTTAAAACGCTGACGAAGGAAGAAAAGGCGCTTAACGAAGAAGCAAAGCTTGATTTAGAGTCGCCCGACAGGGTCAATATCCCTCTTTTAAACAGTCAGTTGAGAAGCATCATAAATTGCGAAGAGGTTGAGGTTCCGCGATTTGATTTTATTAACTCTGAGAGTGTAAAGGGGGTCCCCTTTAAACGCAAAGAGGGCGAGGTCGTGGTGGTTGAGGGTATCCACGCTCTGAATCCCGACGTTATAACCCTTCCCGATGAGGACACCGATAAGATATATATATCGGTAAGAACGAGAATTAAGAAGGGAGATGAGCTTCTCCACCCGTCTTACGTCCGCCTTATGAGAAGAATTCTAAGGGATATAACGGGCAGAGGCAGAGAACCCAAGGAAACCGAGCTTCTCTATGAAAAGGTCGAAAAAGGGGCAGAGAAATTCATTATGCCCTATAAATACCGCGCCGACTATTCTATCGACACCTTCTTTTCTTATGAGGTGAGCGTTTATAAGGAAAAACTGATGAAACTCGAGGGCGGTGAAAAACTCAGGTTTATCAAAGAGTTTATTAAGGATATCGCGCCACTGTCTGAAAACTGTGTTCCCGAAGACAGTCTTATAAGGGAGTTTATAGGTAACGGAAGTTTTAAGTATTAAAATAAGACTCAGGACAAATTTTTGTTGTCCTGAGTCTTTTTTTGTTGCAAAACTGATAACAGAGTGGTATTATATAGTCAAATATTGCTGTTTTGGTGATGATTTATGATACTTTATGAAAACAGAATTAATAATATTTATATCCAACCGAGGAAGAGTTTAACCTGCCTTCCCCATCTCCACCACGATATTGAATTTTTTCATTTGATAGAGGGGGAGACCGAGGTGAGTGTTGACGGAAAGACCTTCACCGCTCGTTCGGGGGATACTGTTATGGTGTTCCCAAATCAGATCCACGAATTTAACGATAAGGAGAAAATAAAGGCGTATATCGCTATCGTTTCTCCCGATATTTTCCCCGAATACAGTTCGGTTTTCAGAAACTGCAAAATGAAGGAAACGGTTCTTAGTGTTAACGACAGAGAAGAGCTTCTTCACAACTTTTCTATGGCGGAGATGGTGTTCTCGGGTAGAGAGGAGACCCCTTACTATAGCGAGAGGGCTATCGGATATTTAACGGTTGTGCTGTCCATGATTTTAGGTTCGGGAGAACTGATAGAGGAGAACGAAGCTGACCTATCCTCTCTGAAAAAAATTCTTTACTATTGCGACCTTCACTACTCTGAACCGCTATCTCTCTCGGTTTTAGAGAAGAAACTCGGCTTTAACCGCTATTATATTTCTCACGTATTCTATGATAAAGTAGGTATCGGCTTTTCCGATTACGTAAATCTTCTCCGCATCAATGCCGCAAAATCAAGGCTTCGGCATTCAGATGCCCTTATAACCGATATCGCGCTTGATTCGGGTTATAGTTCCATAAGAACCTTTAATCGCCAGTTTATAAGCCTTGTCGGTATGACGCCTAATGAATACCGAGAAAAACATATTTCCGATATAACAAAAAAAGAACCGCGAAACTGATGTTTCGCGGTTCTCTTTATTTAACCTATTTGCCGTAAACTTCTGCGAGTTTCTCGAGATGTTCTCTTGCAGCTTTCGACTGTTTCTCTGCTTCTTCGAAGAGAGCTTCTGCTCTTTCGGGGAAGGAGCGTGTAAGCGAAGCGTAACGAGCTTCTCCCAAGAGGAAGTCTTTGTAGCTTCCGGTTGCGGGTTTACTGTCGATAATGAAGGGATTCTTGCCTTCT
>JAZNVP010000061.1:0-3119 GCA_045592865.1 Oscillospiraceae bacterium | reverse complement strand
CCGATTTTCATATCGCTTCCTCCGTGTCGTACAAATTTACTCTACAATTTTAACATACACCCGTTCCCTTTGCAAGGTATTTTCGTTTTTTGTTAAAATGTATTCTTACTTTCGTTAACTCCTTACGAAAAAAAGGTGCCTTTCGAGGCGCACTCCGTAAGGAAGTGCGCCTCAACTAAGTTTGCCCTTTCGGGCAAGTGAAGTTATCTGCGATAGTGAAGTTGTCCTGCAGACAGTGAAGTTTCGCCTACGGCGAAATGGGCAGACTTAACTTCACTTGGTCTGCAAGACCAAGCTTCAATGTGAGCAAAGCGAGCAACTTCACTTTTGCGTCAGCAAAAACTTCACTTCACAAGCCGAAAAGAATCTGCTGTTTTTCGGCAAGTATTTACCTTTCTCTAAGTATGTAACCCACTATGACACTTTCACAATCCTTGTGAAAAGTGTCATTTGTTTTGTAGAGATAAAAACCGAGAGAGACAACTTCTTTACGAAGTGTCTCTCTCGGGGAACCTTTTTCTCTTCAATCCGTCGGCACTGCCGACACAGCCACCAACGCAGTCGCGTTGATTTCATACGAGGCTTTGGCTCGTATTTCATCGCGGAGCGATTTCACCCACGAGAAGCGTGGATTTCATTGGCAAAACGATAGTTTTGCCTATATTTCTCCATTTGCTACCATAACAAAGAGAAGCCGGACGTCGATTATGTTGAACTCGCCGTCGCCGTTTATGTCGCCGACCGCCAAGGAAACCTCTTCGAAGTTTCCGTTAACTATCTCAAGGAACAGTTCCTGCACGTCAGTTATATCAACCTCTCCGTCACCCGAGTAGTCGCCGAGGGTCTCTTTTCCCCAGTTATAATGCCAGGTAACGTTATCAGAGCGCAATATCTCGTCATAAAGCGTAATTTCTGCCTTGTCAGTTTCATCTCCCGCATAGTAAACGTCCGTCAGCGCCATACAATCGTAAAAAGCGTTGTCAATAGTCTTAACCGAAAGGGGCAGGTAAACGGTCTCAAGCTCGTAGCAGTATTCAAATGCAGAAACAGCCATGAACTCGACCCCTTCTGCAATCCGAACGCTTGTTATATAGGTGCTTGCAAAGGTGTTGAAGGGGAGCTTTTTAATGTTGGCGGGAACGTAAATTTCGCCCGTGAGACCCGAGCCTCTGAACACACCCTCTCCAAAACTCGTTACGCTTTCGGGAATTTCAATCGTCCTGATGCTGCAGGCGTCAAACGCCCACTTGCCAATAGTTTCAAGCCCGTCGGGGAGATCTATCTCGGTTATGTCGCATCCTAAAAAAGCGCTCTCTTCAATAACGGTTATGGTTTCAGGCAGCTTGATAGCCGTAATTTCTCTTTGAGAAAAGGCACCTTTTCCTATTACCGTTACAGGACAACCCTCAATACTGTCGGGAACAATAACCGCACCCTCGTAACTAAAATCAAGCGCCGTTATAGTCGCCTCGCCGTCCACGATCTTATAGCTTAACATTTCGTTTAACTCACCGCAGCGGTTGCAAACCATATCACCGTCAGGGTCGTAAAGGTGCCCGAGAGCCTTTATGGTCTTTGTTTCTTCTTTGCCGCAGCCGTTAAGGCAAACCCTTATCCCCTCTCCCGCAGTGGTGCAGGTCGCAGGAACGCTAACTTGCCACTCAGAAAAGCTGTGGCCTGTCGGCTTTAAATCTCTCGTCTCGTCGTATCCGCAACCGTTCTGGCAATAGCGAATCTCGTAACCCCAATATTCGCATTCGGGCGCTTCTTCGACTGCCCAACCGCTCATATTGTGACCCGTCGCCTCGGTGTATCTCGTCTGTTCTTCGCCGCAACCGTTAAGGCAATATCTTTTCTCCTCGCCTTCATAATCGCAACCTGGCGCATAAACCTCTTCCCACTCTGAAAAGCTGTGTCCCGTCGCAGAGAGGACCCTCGTTTCAAAATGACCGCAACCGTTCTGGCAGACCCTTTCTTCCTCGCCTTCATATTCGCATTCAGGCTCAATAGAAACGGACCAATCACCGAAACTGTGCCCCGTTGCCTCTAACACTCTCGTTTCATATTCACCGCAATAGATACATTCCCTCGTCTCCTCGCCTTCATATTCGCACTCGGGCTCACTCGAAACGGACCACTCAGAAAAGTAGTGTGAACACTCGGGCTCCTCATAATGCCAGGTAGCATTCAACAGATTGTCATTATTAGTTCCGATGTCAATATTCTCTCTGTCCTCTTCAGTGCCGACGCAGTAAACATCGGTCAGCGCATAGCAACCGTAAAACGCCCAGTCCCCTATACTTCTGACACTGCCTGAGATATGTATACTCTTAAGGCGTTGGCACTCGGTAAACGACCCGCCTCCTATACTCGTTACACCGTTCGGTAGATATATATCTACGAGGCTATAGCAATAAGCAAACGCTCCGCCCCCTATACTCGTAACACCGTCCGGGATATATATAACAGAAACGTTTTCACAACCGTTAAACGCCGAGTCCCCGATTTTCGTAACAGGATAACCACCCAACCTGTCGGGTATTACAACATTCCCCGAAACAGACGTGTCAACATCGGTTATAGTCGCCTCGCCGTTCGAAACGGTGTAGGTATAGACCCCTTCGGTAGCGGCAGAAACTGAGATCATACCCGACGGCAAAAGCGAAAACACCATCACCATAGCAAGTATTAAGGATAAAACTCGTCTTTTCATAATGTCCTCCTTAAAGGATATTCTTATACATTTTAATTCTACCACTAAATTTAATATAATGCAACATTAAAATCAATCCGTCGCGAAGCGATCTGCGTTCGCAATGAAATTCACCTGCGGTGAGTGAAATCCACGTCATCCGTGGATGAAATCCGAGCAAAGCTCGGATGAAATTCGCTCGGAGAGCGAGTTGTTGTGTGCCTACGGCACGATTTAATTTTCGTCGCAAAGCGATCTATCCACCACACCTCTTCACTCTTACCTCTTACCTCTTACCTAAAAAAAGAACCACCCTTGCGGATGGTTCTTTTTTATTTGCGTTATATGAGCTCAATGATTGCCATTTCAGCTGCGTCACCGCGACGGGGACCGATCTTAACGATTCTGGTGTAACCGCCGTTAGTGT
>JAZNVP010000060.1:0-3419 GCA_045592865.1 Oscillospiraceae bacterium | reverse complement strand
CCGGAAGCTTTATTACCTACGGTTTGGGTCAAATTATAAGCGGTTTGTTGGGAGACAAATTTTCGCCAAAGAAAATCGTTTCATTTGGGTTTATTATAACCTCTTTAATGAATCTGTTAATACCAACTACCTCAAACCCCTACATAATGCTCGTTGTTTGGTGCTTTAACGGTTTTGCTCAGTCACTAATTTGGCCCCCTCTTGTTAAGATAATGATTGCGACTTTTTCGGATGATGAATACAACAAAGCAACCGTTAAGGTTCAATGGGGCGCATCGGCAGGAACTATGCTGATTTACTTGGTTTCTCCCCTGCTTATAACACTTGACAGTTGGCGCGCTGTATTCATTTTCTCTGCAGTTTGCGGCATAACGTTACTTGTTTTCTGGAACAAATACGCAGTTGATGCACCTATTGTTAAGAGAGAAACTGACGACAGCGGCAAAACCTCTCTTTCCATGCTGCTGACTCCTATGATGATAACAATAATGTTAGCTATCGTTCTTCAGGGTTCACTTCGCGACGGTGTTACGACCTGGATGCCAACCTATATATCAGAAACCTTTAATCTTAGCAATGCTATTTCTATACTCACCGGTGTTATACTTCCGATATTCAGTATGATCAGCATTTCGATTGCTTCAAAAATATACAAAAAAATGAGTTTTAACCCGATAATCACGGCAGGTATTCTGCTCGGCGCCGGAACGGTCTCTGCTGCACTTCTTTATATGTTCTCTTCATCATCTGCTATCGTTTCAGTTCTTCTATCAGCAATTTTAACGGGTTCAATGCACGGAGTTAATATGATGCTTGTTTGCATGGTTCCTGCATTCTTCAAAAGATTCGGAAACATCTCAACTATTTCGGGAATAATTAACTCCTGCACATATGTTGGAAGTGCAATTTCGACCTACGGAATTGCTGTTATTTCCGAAAACTTAGGTTGGCACTTTACCATCTTAATTTGGGCATTTATCGCTTTAACCGCAGCAGTTATCTGTTTTGTTAACATTAAACCCTGGAAGAAAACATTTCACAGTTAATTGACAATACGTTAAATGATGTTTATAATTGATATATCAGTTAATATTTAAGGAGAAATTATGACACCTAAATTATATATCGTCGTTCCCTGCTACAATGAAGAAAAGGTGCTTCCCATTACCGCGCCCTTATTCCTTCAGAAACTAAATTCACTAAAAGAAAATAATAAAATATCCGAAAACAGCCGCATTTTATTTGTTAATGACGGAAGCAAAGACAATACTTGGGACATAATCACTTCCCTATCAAAAGAAAACGAAATCTTCTGCGGTATTTCATTAAGCCGAAACAGAGGGCACCAGAACGCTCTTCTCGCGGGTCTTATGGAAGCAAAGGACAAATGCGATATTACCGTTAGCATCGACTGCGACGGGCAGGATGATATCGACGCTATTGACAGAATGATAGACGAATATCTTGGCGGCGCAGAAATTGTTTACGGTGTCAGAAACAGTCGCAAAACCGATAGCTTTTTCAAGCGCTTCACCGCTCATACGTTTTATAAATTTATGAGCGCTATGGGGGTTGAAACCGTTTACGATCACGCCGATTACCGCCTTGTTTCTTCACGTGTTCTTAATCATTTTTCTGATTTCAAAGAGGTCAATATCTTTCTGCGCGGCATGTTCCCTCTCGTTGGATTCAAAAGCACCTCTGTTTATTACGATAGAAAAGACAGATTGGCAGGAAAAAGCCATTACCCCTTAAAGAATATGCTTTCCCTTGCTGCGAACGGAATAACGAGCCTTTCGATAAAGCCAATTCACGTTATAACTGCGCTCGGTTTTATAATTGCTTTTCTAAGTTTTATCGCAATTATTTGGTCGGTTGTTATCACCTTTATCGGCAAAAGCGTTGCAGGTTGGGCTTCCACGATTAGTATCGTTTGCTTCCTCGGTGGTGTTCAGCTTATCAGCATTGGTATTATCGGAGAATATATCGGCAAGATGTATCTGGAGACTAAGGCACGTCCGAGATACATTATTTCAGAAAAAACAGATGATAAAAAATAAGACCGATTTCGGTCTTATTTTTTTATTATTTTATAAGAAAATTATAGTAAAATATAAAACACTCTGTTATAATGAGTGCTGAGGTGAATAAAATGTCGGACAAATACTCGCAAAAGACCCTTTCCTCTGTTCTTGATATTCTAAAGACGATGACGGAGTCGGGCGCGGAAATATATAGAATTGAAGAAGGCGCCGAAAGAATTTTCAAGGCTTACGGTGCTAAAAAAACAGACGTTTACGCAACTACCTCTAATATAATCGTTTCGATTGAATCAGAGGACGGTGTCATCAAGACGCACACTAAACGAATCGGAAGAATTTCAACCGATTTAGAAAAGCTTGACCGTCTTAACAGTCTTTTAAGATTTATCGAGGCAGAAACCCCTGACTCTGAAACCATTGAAGAGGAAATGATTAAGATTAAAGCGGCTCCTAAATATTCTAATCTTTCAAACGTCTGCTTTCACGCATTGATAGCATGTGTTTTCTATCTTTTCTTCGGCGGAAGAAACGTTACCGAACTTATTGTGGCATCCATTTTAGGAACAATAACGGGCGTTATAAACGTTCTTCAGTTGGGCTCTAAATACAATAAGTTCCTTCAGAAATTCGCTTGTTCCTTTATATCCTGCTTATTATCCTTTCTTCTTTTGAAGTTAAGCGTGATATCAAGCGTTGACTATATAATAATAGCTAACATAATGGCTCTTATTCCGGGAATTGGGCTTACCAACGCGCTACGTGACCTCTTTGTCGGAGACAGCATATCGGGCGTTTTAGGGCTTATAGAAACCGCTCTTTTGGCGCTTTCCATAGCCTGCGGATATATAGTTGTTACTATAATGTTCGGAGGTGTTATTGCATGATTTCGACTAAGGTTATTATTGAACTTCTGACCGCATTTTTAGGAACACTCGGCTTTGCACTCCTCTTTAATCTTCGCGGAAAAAAGCTTATCTATGCTTCGCTTGGCGGAATGTTATCCTGGATGTTATTCTTATCATTAGGCCCGATATTTCAAAACGAGGCACTAAGATACCTTATCGTTGCCATTATAAGCACCGCCTACTCGGAGATATTGGCAAGAACACTTAAAACCCCCGCCTCGACCTTTTCAATTCTCGTTCTCGTTCCGCTCGTTCCAGGAGGAGCGTTATATAACACCGTTACCTTCGCTTTAAGCGGTAACACAGAAGCATTCATTCCAAAGCTTATCTACACTCTTGAACTAGCAGTGGCGCTTTCTTTAGGTATCGTTATCACAACCGCACTGTTCAAGAATATTAAACTTCACAAGAAGGCATAAAAAAACCGCAGAATGTTAATCTGATATGCACCCCAAAAGTTAGACACTTTTGG
>JAZNVP010000059.1:0-11775 GCA_045592865.1 Oscillospiraceae bacterium | reverse complement strand
GGTTTCCTCTGAGAATTCTTCTTCCGAAGAAGCTTCTTCAGATAATTCTTCCGAGGTTTCTTCGGAAGAAAGTTCTTCATCTGAGAATAATTCTTCCGTCGTTTCGTCTGATGTTTCATCTGATAACTCGTCTTCTGAAGTGAGTTCATCTGAAAGCTCGTCCGAAGCAGAGTCGAGTGAGCCGGAAAATGAGGAGGACGTGTCGTCTGATAATTCTTCAGAAACTAATGAACCCCCACCGCCGCCGCCACCTGTAAAAAAGGAATGCTATTTAACCTTTGACGACGGACCAACTAAGAACACTCTTGAAATATTGGAAATTCTTGATAGATATGACGTTAAGGCAACCTTTTTTGTTATTGCTCAGAATGGGGTGTATATGAAAAAAATTGTCGATGGGGGACACGCTATAGGTCTTCATTCATATACCCATAATTATAGTATTTACAGCAGCTCTGAAGCTTACTTTGAAGACTTGGGCAAAATCTCAGATTATGTATATAATGCTGTAGGTCAAAGACCGGATATTATCAGATTTGCGGGCGGAAGCAGTAACACTATCAGCATGAGTTATTGTTCGGGTATTATGAGTAAGTTAACAAAAGAAGTCAGGGAAAAAGGCTACAACTACTATGACTGGAACGTTGGCTCGGGTGACGCAAACGCGGGATCGGTTCCTGCTGCAACCATAGCAAGTAACGTTATAAACGGTGCAAAAAATAAGAATTCAATCTGTGTTTTAATGCATGATGCGGCAGGAAAGAAAACAACAGTTGATGCTCTGCCAAGTATAATTGAGGGACTAAAACAACAGGGCTTTGAGTTTAAAGTTTTAACCTCAGACATTCAAGGCTTTAAACACGCTGTTAACAATTAAATAAAACAGGATCATTATGGATCCTGTTTTATTTTTTTTGTTTACTTTTTATATTTTGTGTGGTATACTAAAACTAATAATGCGAAAGGACAAGAATATGAAAAAATTTAACGATAAAGTAGTTGTTTTAGTCGCTGTATGTAACGGCGAAAAATATCTCCGCGAACTATTAGACTCCATCTTAGGAAACAGCCATAAGAATTATAAGATTGTTCTTTCGGATGATCAAAGTTCTGATTCAAGTCTGGATATCATTAAAGAATATGCAGATAAATATGAAATGATAGAGCATTATGAGAGTGGGAAGAAGTTCGGCTCTGCTCCTAAGCATTTTTTGCATCTTCTTTGCCAATATAAAGATTCTGATTATATTATGTTTTGCGATCAGGATGACGTATGGGACTGCGATAAAATAGAGTTAACCCTTAACGCTATGAAGAATGGAGAAAACGGTCCAAGACTTGTTCATACAGATTCTGTTGTTACAGATGATAATCTTAAGACGCTATTCGCATCTTATCATAAAATGCTGTCTTTGAAGGACGATATGAGTTTTGCTCAAAGACTGATCGAAAATAACGTCCAGGGTGCAACAACAATGATAAACCGTGAACTTGCTGAGCTATGTGCAGTCGAGGATGACCGCGTTGTAATGCATGATTGGTTTGTTGCGCTTATAGCTTCAGCTATCGGTGAAATTATCTACGTTCCTAAGACTACAATGAAATATAGGCAGCATAGCTCAAACGTCGTAGGCGCCACCGATAAACCCGAGTCATTACCGTATATTTTAAAGAGATTAAAAACTGATATTCGTGATGATATTTTGCGTAGTAGGCAACAGTCTAGCCTTGTTGTTGAAACGATCGGAGATAAAATGTCGGATTCGGATAAGAATATAGCAGAAACTTTTGCAAACGGCAGTTTCAAAAATAAAGTAGACCGTATCTATGAAATGAATAAATTCGGTATTATTCCGAATTCGTTCTTGAAAAAGATTAAATTTCTTCTTTGGGGGTAAAGATGATTTATCCTATCATTGTTGCGTATAACAGGTTTTGCGGTGATTCGCCAACCTGCGAAGCCGTTAAAAAAGCAGGACTAAATGCAGTTGTTTGCGATAACTCAACCAAGGATTTCGGCAACAAGAAGTATTGTGAGGATAACGGTTTTTATTATATTTCCATGAATGGCAATAAAGGTCTTTCTAAGGCGTATAATAAGGCGTTAGATTTTCTTTCCGGAAAAGAAGGATACGCGGTTATATTAGATGATGATTCTGTTCTTCCTAATGATTTTTTTTCAGACGTCCAATCTGTTATTTCAAGCAATTCATCACCCGATCTGGTTCTTCCTGTTGTTTTAGCGGGGAATGTTATAATTTCTCCATGCATAAAAAAGGGAATAAGGGTTAGATCTCCGAAAAGTATTAACGAGCTTGACATAAATAATATTACCGCTATAAATTCGGGAATGATCGTAAGCCTTAAATATTTTGAAAATTACCGTTATGATGAAAACCTTTTTCTTGATTATATTGATCATGATTTTATGGATTCGTTTAAAAACAGTAAGAATAAATTTGTTATAGCCGATAATATAGTTATTAATCAAAACTTTTTCGGTATGACGGTTAAGGATGTCAAAGCGAAAAAGGTCAGATACAGTTTGTTCAAAAATGATTTTATATACTATGCTAAAAAGCATAAAAAGAATATGTTTTTAGCGAGATTGATTTTAATTAACAGAAAGATTAAAACGTTGGTGTAAGGAGTTAAAAATGAGCCTTTCTAAAATAAAAAAATCATTGGATACGCTTTCGTATTATTCGTTGATAATGTATATTCTTGATATCATTTTATTAGGAACGGGTATGCTGACGAAATACGGCTTTTTTTCTTCGCGTATTTTATTTTTTTCTGTTGCAATACTCGCTGCTCTTCCTGATTTGTGGGAAAAGAGAAGAGACTTGCTTAAAAATAAACTGCTATGGATGGTTGGCATCTTTTTGATTTATATTTTTATAATGGGAATTTACGGATATTTTGCAGGTAATAAAGTATCTGTAATTATTCAGGATCTTAAAGGCTTTTTGAATTTTGCTATACTTCCTGTTATGATGGTAAAACTTAATTCCAAAGAAAAGATTAACCATTTGTTAAAGTTTGTTTTTGTTGGTTGCCTGGCGATAGCAGGAGTTTCGTTTATATTGTCATTTGCAAAATTTTTCCCTAATAATTTAACAGCCTATTTGGTAGAGAAGTTGAAGCACTACGGCCTTGTTCAGTTAACCTTCTTGACTGATAAAGCAACGCGTGTTGTTTTTGATACAACTTCAAGATATATGTTTGTAGCGTTTGTAATAGGTATATACTTTACAGCTTCTAAGGTTAAGGCAAATAAACTCGCTATTGTAGCAATGGGTTGCATTATGGCGTCTATTTATATTTCTTACATTAGAGGAGTTTACCTTGGCGCTGTTGTTGCGGGTATAGTTGCAATAATAATTATGATATTTACTTCAAGGTCCTATTTAAAACACGCATTTAAATGTTTGGGACTAGCAACCGTTATTTGTTTGATCATAGTATCCAGTTTATCTTTTATGCAGAAAGAAAATTTGTTTGTTGTTGGTTTTTTAAGATCCACATCTGGTCTTAAAATTGATACTTCCGATTTAAACGTAGATGAAGAAATCAACAAAGAACAAGAAGAGTATAATTTCAACCTAAGAGAATACCGTTTAACTGAAATAAACAAAGGTATTAAAAAGTCGCCCATAATTGGTAACGGTCTCGGCTACACGATCGACGAAAAAACTGATTACATTGAGTATTTCTATCAGGATCTTTGGGCAAAGACCGGAATAATAGGAGTAATACTGTTGTGTGCTCCTTTGTTTGCGTTGCTGTCGGTTTTCCTTAAAAAACGAAGGAAAATCGGGGAACACACGTTAATGCTTCAAGGCTTGATGTATTGCTGTGCGCTTTACGTTTTTGTTATCAGTTACTTTAATCCTTGTATGAACTCAACCATTGGTATATCAGTGTTCGCTTTATCAATAGCTATAGTCTCACCAATAAATGCATGGGACCAAAAACTTGTTTTAACCGAAAAGAGTGAGTAGATTGGAACAAAATAAAAGTGGCGGTGCCGGAAAGGTTATGAAGGCCGGTATCGGTTACACGCTCGGTGACGTTATAATTAAAGGTATCTCCTTCTTAACCATACCGATTTTCACGAGACTTATGAGCCCGGAGCAATTTGGACTCTATTCAACCTTTTTTTCTTATGAAAATCTATTGATGATTATTTTGGGGATGAGCCTCTACCTGTCCGTAAAACCGGCTTATAACGAGTTTGGTAATGGGATTGACGGTTATGTATCTAACCTAATTCTGATGATGCTGCCGTTAACAAGCGTTATTGTTCTGACATCTTTGTTTATCGGGGAAAGCTTTATTGGTTATCCTGGATATATGATCGCAGTAATGGCGATAATTTCTTTTTCTAATTCAGTTGTTTCGATATACTATGAAAGAATTTCCATTGAATATCAGTTTAAAAAGTATTTAATTGTTTCGGCTGTTACAACTATCGGCTCATCAATCCTAGCGTTTTTCTTGATATTGTTCGTAACAAAAACTGAAACATATATCGGAAGAACTTTGGGACTTGCCGTTATGTATTTTCTTTCAGCCGCGGTTTTGACGGTTATCCTATTTAAGAAGAGCAGGCCGCGACTTAGTTCTGAATATTCTAAATTTGCATTAAAGTTTAGTTTGCCGCTTATTCCTCAGGCATTTTTCTTAATTATTATCGGACAGTATGGCAAGATTGCTATAACTAATCTTGTTGGTGATAAAGAAGCGGGAATATATGGTTTTGCGTTCAGTTTAATTCAGGTATTGCAGGTAATAATTGTTGCAATGGGCTCGGTTTTCACACCGTGGTTTTTTGAAAAATTCAAAGATGGAAAATTAGAAGCAATCAGAAAACGGAGCGGTCATTACGTTATTTTATTCGCGATTATAACCGTCGGGTTTATGGCTTTATGCCCCGAGGTCATTAAAATAATGGCTGACGCCGAGTATTACGATAGTGTAAGTTTAATGAATCCTTTGTCTATCGGTTTATTTTTCTATTTTCTTTATCAAATACCGCTTCAGGTCGGTTATTGTTGTAAAAAAACTATGAGCGTTGCTGTGATAACAATTGTTGCAGGAATTCTTAACGTGGTTTTGTGTAACGTTCTTATAAGCAGATACGGATATATATTTGCCGCTATTGTTTCTAGTGCAACGTATATGTTGATTTTCATTGCATATTCAGTATTGTCAAAGGTATTGGTAGGGAAGCTTCCCTATGAAATGCATAGGATACTTTTTGTGATTGCCATTGTGGTAGCAAACGCTGTATTAATTAATATGTTTAAAGAGAATTTGCTCGTAAGACTGCTTTTGGTAGCTTTAACCGTAACAGTCTTTGTTTTGAGTGATATTAATTTGGTGAAAGAGATTTTGGGCTTATTAAAGGAGAGAAGAAAATGAGTCAGTTAGTTATACCCGAGGGCTACACTTCGGCGCTAAACCTAAAAGATACCCAAATCGCGATTAAAAAGGTTAAGGACTTTTTTGAACGTGATTTAAGTATAGCTTTGAATTTAACGAGGGTTTCTGCACCCATCTTTGTTGAATCAACCAGCGGTCTTAATGATGACCTTAACGGCGTTGAGAGACCTGTTTCATTTGATGTTTTTAGCGGAGAACGCTTTGAAATCGTCCATTCTCTAGCTAAATGGAAAAGACAGGCGCTTTTTGACTATGGCTTTGAGGTAGGGGAAGGCTTATATACCGATATGAATGCTATACGTCGCGACGAAGATACCGATAATATCCATAGTATCTTTGTCGATCAGTGGGACTGGGAAAAGATTATAACAAAAGATCAAAGAAACTTCCAAACCTTAAGAAGAACGGTTAAAAACATCTATTCTGCACTTAAGCATACCGAGAACTACATAACGCACGAATATAAGTTTATAGAAAAACTGTTGCCTGAGGATATTTTCTTTATAACGAGTGAGGAACTTTTAAACCTTTATCCCGATAAGACCTCAAAAGAAAGAGAATATCTTATTGCAAAAGAGAAGGGGGCAGTTTTCATTCTTGGAATAGGCGATAAGCTTTCAAACGGAATGCCTCACGATTCACGTGCTCCCGACTATGATGATTGGACTTTAAACGGCGATATTTTGGTATACTATCCCGTATTGGATATCGCTCTTGAACTTTCTTCGATGGGAATCAGGGTGTCGGAAGAAAGCCTTTCTGAGCAGCTCAAGAAAAGCGGGAAGGAAGAACGCAAAAATATGCCTTTCCACAAAGCGCTTTTAGACGGTAAGCTTCCTTATACGATTGGCGGAGGTATCGGTCAGTCAAGAATGTGTATGTTTTTCTTACAGAAGGCGCACATTGGTGAGGTTCAGTCTTCCTTCTGGCCTGAGGATGTTAAAAAGGAATGTTTAAGGAACGGAATTAATCTCTTATAGAATGTTTAGTTTGGGGGATAAAAATGAATTTTAAAAAGGTTTCTAAAAAATACAGGCCCATTCCATTTTGGTCTTGGAATGATAAACTTGATGTTTCAGAAACAAAGCGTCAGGTAAAATTGATGAATAAGGCAGGTATGGGCGGATTTTTTATGCACGCTCGAGGTGGGCTTGTAACTGAGTATATGGGTAACGAGTGGATGGATAACATTAAAGCTGCAAGTGACTCGGCAGGTCTTCTGGGAATGAGAGCTTTTGCTTATGACGAAAACGGTTGGCCAAGTGGATTTGGCGGCGATGCAGTTTCTTCATTAGGTGTTGACTATCAGCTTAAGTATCTGCGTGTTGAAGAAGAGGCAGTTCATACCGATACGTCTATAGCAACAGTAGACGATTATCATTTTTATTATGACGTTAATCCTTTCTATGTTGATAATCTTGATAAAAATGTAGTTCGCAAGTTTATTGAAACGGCTTATGAACCTTATTATGAAAAGTTTGGAAATAAAATTAAAGGATTTTTTACAGATGAGCCGCAGCTGTCAAGAGACGGTATTCCGTGGAGCTTTGTCCTTCCTTTTGAATTTAAATCTGAATATGGTGAAGAGTTGATCCCTCATCTTCCCGAACTATTCTATCCTGTCGGTGATTATAAAACGACGAGGGTTATGTTCTGGCGCTTAGTTTCAAAGCTGTTTTGTGAAGCATATGCTAAGCAGATATATGATTGGTGTGATGAAAAAGGATATACCTTTACAGGCCATATGCTTCTTGAAGAGAGTATGAGTGGTTATATTTCTTCTTCAGGCTCTGTTATGGCTTCTCTCAGGTATTTCCATATACCCGGAATGGACTGGTTAGGAAGAGGAATTTTCGATTGTCTTACTCCTTATGAAGTGGGTTCAATTGGGGCACAGTTCGGAAAAGAACAGATTATCAGCGAAACATTTGCTCTTGCCGGTCATAACGTTAGCATGAATGAACTCAAAGGAATTTATGAATGGCAGATGTCTAAGGGCATAAATATGCTTTGTCCTCATCTTGAAGGATATACCAACAGAGGAATAAGAAAACGTGATTATCCGCCTGCTATGTATTATCAGCAGCCTTGGTGGAAATATATGAAAACATTTACTGACTCTTTGAGCAGGGAAGGAATGGTCTTATCTCAGTCTAAGCCTGTTGCTGATACTTTAATTATTATGCCTCTTGCTAATGTTTGGGCAGAGTATAACGGTTACCCTACTGATAAAACAGAGGCAATAGACAGTTCATTTATAAATGTGGTTAAATCCGCGGAGAGAAAGCATATATGTTTCCATCTCGGAGATGAAATTGTTTTAGAAGAGGATGCACGCGTAGAGAATGGTAAAATAATTGTTGGTGAAATGGAATATTCTACGGTCGTTCTTCCCGATAATGAAATTTTCCTTCCTTCAACTGTAAAACTTGTAAATGAGTTTATTCAGTCTGGCGGTAAGGTTATCTCTGCTGATGAACTTGAAAATAATGATGTTGTAGATAATCCTGAAATTACTTATTTAGAAAGAAAGGGCGATGGATTTACCGTTCATTTCTTTGTTAACTCTCATGATAGCGAACAGAAGGCAACTATTAACAAAGGCAACCTTTATCTTGACACTATGAGTGGTGAATTAAAGCATTTTGGCGGGAAAAAGGTCTTCCGTCCGTATGAGAGTTTGCTTGTAGTTGACAATGGAAAAGAAAGACGATTTGTTACAGAGAACAGCGCAAAGCCGTTAGATTTGGCTGGAGTCTGGACTCTTAACAGTGCCACTGATAATTCACTCGTTCTTGATTATTGCGATTATTATTTTGATGGTGAACTTATTGAGAAAAACGGCTATGTTCTTAATATTCTCGGAAGAGCGGTAGAACTCGGCAGACCTGTCGATATCAAGATGGTTTACAGATTTAATATTAAATCCGTTCCAAACAATATTTTTCTTGGAACAGAAACTCCCGAAATTTTTGATATTAAACTTAACGGTTGCAACGTTGATAATGTAACACTTGGCTATTTTTGTGATAAATCGATAAAGAAAATTAATATTAAAAATTATGTTAAACAGGGAGAAAATGTCCTTGAACTTTATGTGCGTTTTGAGCAGAGCGAACGTGTATACAAAGAACTTGAAAATGCAAAGATCTTTGAAAGTGCTGTTAATAAGCTTAGATATGATATGGAAATCGAACAGATTTATATTATCGGTGATTTCGGGGTATATGCTGAAAATGAGTTTAGCAATATGAGTTCACTTGAACCTGTTGATGACAAAACTGTTGTTAAGGGAGCATACTATAATAAGGGCGGATTTTATATAGACAAACTGCCTGAGATGATAACCCTTAAAGAAATAGAAAAGCAGGGCTTTTTATTCTTTGCAGGGTCTATTAAGGTTTCGAAAAATGTTTACTGCGATGATAATAACAGCAAACTTGTTTTAAAGCCCGAGGGTGTTAATGTTGTTGCAGCAAACGTTAACGGATGCAAAAAGATTATTATGTTTGAACCTTATGAGTTCACACCTAAAAAGGTTAATTTCAGGCAGAATAAAGTTGAGCTCGAAATAGTAACAAACTTAAGAAATCTTATGGGTCCTTTCCATAATAAACACGGTGATATTATTCGAGTTACCCCCGGTTGCTTTTATAAAGAAGGTTCTCCGTTTTCGTGGAAGGATACGGGATCGTGGGATGACGGTTATGTATTTATGGAGAGAAGCCTTATCTAAATATTAAAAGAAGGGCGCTCGGCCCTTCTTTTAACTTTTCATTTCTGAATGTGCATGTTCGGTGTCTCTGAAGATAAGAGAGATACACCATATTCCTGCGAGAGCAACAAGCGTGTAAACTATGCGGCTTAAAAGAGCTGCTTGTCCGCCGAACAGCCATGCAACTATGTCAAAACTGAAAATACCGATCGAGCCCCAGTTGAGAGCGCCAATTATAACAAGTGCTAATGAAATTTTATCTAACATAGTAAAGCTCCGTTCGAATTAAAATAACCGGCCGCCGCAAATGTTCCGGTGTTATATTTTTAACTTAAAAGATTAAAATTATACCTATTATTAATAATAATTATATACAAAAATGAGAATGAGCTAATGAAGATTGATTGGAATAAAAAATACACGACTGTTGCGGTCTATTCTTTTATAACTGCGGCTGCTATACTTGTTTTTGCTGCGATAGTTTTTGACATAGGTTGGTTTATAGGTGTTTTAAAACGGTTCTTGGCAATTGTTTCTCCGTTCATTATCGGTTTTTGCATAGCGTATCTTCTTCTTCCGATAGTTAAATTTTGTGAGAATTTATTAAAAAAAATTAAAATTTTCAACAAAAAGATTAACACCGTTAACGTTGTTTCGGTTGTAGTTTCCTTTCTTTTGTTACTTATTTTATTATTCTTGTTTATCTACGTTGTTATTCCCGGACTGTATTCATCGTTGGTATCCTTCTTGCAAAACCTTGAATACTATGCGGAAACAGCAATGAGTTGGACAAAGGAAACATTTAGGAATCAACCGTCTGTTTTATCTCTTCTTGATATGTTGACAGAATATTTAACTGATCTTTCTGAGGATATAATTAATAAGGTCTTGCCTTTGGTTGCAAATATTGCATCGGGGGTTTTCACGGGGATAAAGAACTTCTTGGTTGGTCTTATTGCTGCTATATATTTTCTTCTGAGGAGAAAACAGTTTTGTGCTCAGATAAAGAAAACAGTTTTTGCGGTTTTCTCAAAGAAGACTTCCGACGGACTTGTGGATCTGGTTAAAATCAGTGATAGAGCCTTTTCGGGCTTTATATCCGGCAAATTTATTACCGCTATAATAATGGGTGTTTTAACCTACGCGTTTATGACTGTTTTAGGAATGCCTTATCCTCTTTTGATTTCGGTTTTGATCGCTGTGACGGATATTATTCCTTTCTTTGGTCCCTTCTTTGGAGCTATTCCAAGCATTATTATTATACTTTTAATCAGTCCTTGGAAAGCGCTGTGGTTTACGCTGTATATAATCATTTTGCAGCAGATTGAGGGCAATATTATAAGTCCGAGAATTCTCGGAAAAACGGTTGGAATTCCTGCTATTTGGGTTATGTTTGCTATTATTGTAGGAGGCGGACTTTTTGGTATAGTTGGAATGATAGTCGGCGTTCCTGTGTTTAGCGTTATCTATTCAATCGCAAAAGAATTAATTGAAAAAAGACTTAAAACTAAGAATTTATCAGTAAAAACAGAAGATTATTGTAATAAAGAGGCATAAAATGAGCGAAAAGGTATATTTCGAAATAGCCGGTGCATCGAGATATAAAAGAATAAATTGTGTTATTTATTATCCGGATGAAACCCCGAAAGCGATAGTAAATATAGTCCATTCTGTTTATGAGCATTGTGAAGTTTACTCTGAGCTTATGAAGTTTTTGGCGGATAACGGTTATGCTGCGGTGTGCCATGATATGTCGGGTCACGGTCGAACGGCTAAAGAATACTTTGAACTCGGGTTCTTTGCTGATAATTTTGGCTATAATCAAATTTTAGAGGATACTCAAAAGGTTCTTTCTTCAGCACGGGAAAAGATTTCTGTCAAATACGATTGCGATAGAATACCTGCTTTTATCTATGGGCATTCAACAGGTTCTTCTGCAGCACGCGTTATAGTTAATCAGTTTTCGGATGAATATAACGGAATTATTATCAGTAGCCCCGCAGGAAAAGATAAGTTTGGAAAGCTTAAGCTTTGGTTTTCAAGTCAACTTATTCAGTTAAAAGGGGAGAGGGGGCATAGTAAGGTTCTTAAATATATAACCGAACGCAGACTTAAAGGCGATATGCCTTATGACTGGTTTTCGTCAGATAAGGATGAGGTAAGAGCGTTCAGTCAGGATAGAATGAGAACCTTTAATTTATCTGTCAGTGCCTCTTTCGATTTGTTATACTTAAATGAACAAGCAACGAAAAAAGAGTGGTATTCATCGATAGAAAATGCGTTCCCTGTATTGATTTTAACCGGTTCGGAGGATAGATTCAGTTCTTTTGGTAAATCGGCAGAAGAAACGAGAGAAAAGCTGTTAAAATCAGGGAATATGAATTGTGAATTAATCATATATGAAGGTGCAAGAAACCAAGTCCTGCGTGACATTTCAAAACCAAAGGTGTTTGCCGACGTAGTATGGTTTTTGAACCGCTTTTGTCAGTAATTTTTACAAAAAAAGACGGACTGTTTTGTTAGAAATAACGAAATAGTCCTTTTTCGCATCTTATCTGAAAAAATTGCTTGATTAGAAAAAAATATAACTGTATAATTAGTATGTATAATTA
>JAZNVP010000058.1:0-12826 GCA_045592865.1 Oscillospiraceae bacterium | reverse complement strand
GGATATCCTTATCCGGGCGGGGTTTATATCGACGCGGCGGCAAAGCTCGGCGACCCATATTTTTACCATCTCCCCGACCCACACACCGAAAACCCGCTTGACTTTAGCTTTTCGGGGCTTAAAACCGCCGTTTTAAATCTTATCAATAATTCCCGCGCACGCGGAGAAGAAATAAACACCGACCACCTTGCCGCATCCTTCCAGAGAACCGTTTGCGATATAATAAAACGCAAGGTTATGCTCGGTCTTGAAAAGACGGGCAGAAACAAGCTTGTTCTCGCGGGAGGCGTTGCCGCAAACAGCGGCATAAGAGAGTCTCTTTCAGAGCTTTGCAAAAATATCTCGGTTGAGTTTTATATGCCAACGAGGGAACTCTGCACCGATAACGCCGCAATGGTAGCCTCTCAAGGTTACTATGAATTCAAAGCAGGGTGTGTTGCAGGAATGGACCTTAACGCCTATGCAAATATGCCGATAGATAAAATAGTGTATTAAAAAATGCTCCCTTTCGGGAACATTTTTTAATTTTTATTTTTTCTTTCGGTAAGCAATAAGCGCCGAAGCGTTCGCAATAAGTGAAAACACCTGAGAGAATGCCGTTGTGGACAAAACAGAAGCATAATAAACAAGCCACAGTAAATTATTTGCAATACCCCATTTTCTTGTTTTCTGCTCGTCACGTGTGAAGGTTCCGATGCAGAAGAACGCGGCGCCGCCCGTTGGGAAAAGCTCGATAAAGTTTCTGAAAGATATCTCGGGAACAAAATTAGGATCGCTAAAATAACTGAATAGTCCGCACCCGATAAAAAGAATCATAAACAGAATGTTTTCCCATTTTTTAACCTTTGTTCCCTTTAAAACGTGATAAAGAGAAACAAATACCTGCGGAAGCGCTACAATATTAACTATAACCGAGGAAAGTCCTGCACCTATCAACAGAAGGTTAATAGAAGCAAGTAACGTTGCAACGGAAGAGTTAACGAGCATCATCCATTTTTTCTTAAAAAACGGTCCAACAAGGCAAAGTATCGTTACTATAACGCCCAAAACCTGACCAAGAATATACACTTTTTAAACACTCCTTATTTAAAGGGCCAACCGAACTCTTTAAGTTTCTTTGCGAGTTCTAAAGCTTCATTATCGGTTATGATCTTGTTGGGGAACACACCGTCGCCAACGTCAACACCCATAAATCCAACCGTCTTTTTAACCGAGGGGATAAGTTTTGTGTTGAGCATAAGATCAATAACGTTGTTAACCTTCATCTGAACCTCTAAAGCCTCTGAAAGTTTACCCTCTTTGAAGAGCCTATATATCTCTTTAAACTGCGGAAGCATTATGTTGTAGGTCGAACCTATTCCCGCATCTGCACCTGCCGCAAGTCCCGAAATGAGAAGCTCGTCGGGTCCGTTGATTATGTTCATTTCTCCGTGGGTGATATCCTTAAGCTTCATCATCTCAAAGAAATTGTTAGAGCTCCACTTAACACCCGTTACGTTATCGATCTCGAAAATACGTGCAATAAGCTTTGCCGACATATTTTTCTGAGCCGAGGGGTGATAATAAATAACAAGCGGAATATGAACGCTTTCTGCGAGTTTCTTATAGTAGTTATAAAGTTCATCGTCATTATATCCGAAGAAACTGGGCGGAACTGCAGCAATCGCATCTGCGCCGATCTTTTCAGAATGTTTTGCAAGTTCTATTGCTTCATTGAAATTCATCGAAGCCACGTGGTTGATAACAGGCTTCCTGCCGCCAACCGCCGAAACTGCCGCTTCGATCATAACCATTCTTGATTCCTTAGAGAGAATGAGTCCCTCTCCCGTTCCGCCGAGAACGTAGAAACCGTCTGCACCTTGACCGAGGTGTATTTCAATAAGTTTTTTTGCCGCTTCTTCGTTAATTGTAACGTTATCCTCCTTTAAGGGTGTTACCAGTGCGGGCATAATTCCTTCAAATTTCTTAATCATATTAACAGCCTCCCTTTAGTTTGTATCCAAAGTGTAGCACACAAAAAAGCTTTATTAAAGCAACAACAAAGACATCTTAGAACCCTAAGATGTCTTTGTTGTTTGGTTTATATAAGGTTTAAAAGATAATCTGCGAACTCTTTAGCCGTTGCGCCGTCCTTTGTTCCGTTCGGAACAACCGACTCGTTTTCCGACGCTTTCTCGATAGCACCGATAAGTCTGTCTGCCTTATACACTAAACCGATATGGCGAAGGAGCATTTCACACGCCTTAAGAATACTTCTCGGGTCGGCATAATCTCCGATTCCCTCTTCAATCATTCTGGGGGCTGAACCGTGGATAGCCTCAAACATCGCGTATTTATCACCCACGTTAGCGCTTCCCGCCGTTCCAACTCCGCCCTGGATCTGAGCCGCCTCGTCGGTTATGATATCGCCATAGAGGTTAGGAAGGAGAAATACCTGAAAAGAACTTCTGATGCTCTCGTTTATGAGGTTTGCCGCCATAATATCGATATACCATTCATCTGCCGAAACGGTAGGATAATCTTTTGCTACCTTGTGGCAGATCTCAGAGAACTTTCCGTCGGTCTTTTTCATAATGTTTGCCTTGGTAACGATGGAAACCCTCGTTTTATTATTCTTAACGGCATAATCAAACGCCGCCCTTGCAATTCTTTCGGTTCCTGCATTGGTGGTAACCTTAAAGTCCATCGCAAGTTTTTCGGGAACCTCAATTCCCCTTGAGCCGAGAACGTATTCTCCCTCTGTATTCTCGCGGTAGAACACCCAGTCAATGTTCTTCTCGGGAACGTAAACAGGGCGAACGTTTGCATATAGATCGAGTTCTCTTCTTAGCGTTACGTTTGCACTCTCCATCGTGCCGCCTTTCGGAGTGGTGGTCGGTCCTTTGAGAAGAACGTCGCAGGACTTGATCTCCGAGAGAACGTCCTCGGGAACACTTTTTCCCTTTTCCAAACGGTTTTCAATGGTGAGCCCATCAATCTTTTTAAGAACTATCTTTCCCTCTTTTATCTCCTCTTCGAGAAGTTTTTCAAGCACCCTTTCGGCTTCATCCACGATAATAGGTCCTATTCCGTCGCCGCCGATAACGCCAACGGTAATGCTTTCTTTCTTTGCCGAAGCCGAGTTTTTCTCGGCTTCCATTCTGTCTTCCCTTAAAAGCTGCTCTTCTAAAAGCTTTCTGAACGCCTTAACGGAATCTTCAATATAACTTGTGTAGTCCATTACTTAGTCTCCTTTGCAAAGCTCAAAAGGCTACCCGCCTTAAGAATTTTCTTCTGACGGTCGGTAAACGAGCATTCAAGTTCGAACTCCTCACCCGTTGACACCTTGGTAAGTTTAACCTTTCCGCTGTCCATACCCTCAAAAACACCCGAAAGCATAAGCTCGTCGCCTTCAGTAAGTTTATCGTAATCATCGGCATTTTTAAAGGTTAAGGGAATAATTCCTGCGTTTATAAGGTTAGCCGCGTGAATTCTCGCAAAGCTCTTTGCAATAACCGCTCGGACTCCGAGATACATCGGAACTAAAGCCGCGTGTTCACGGGACGAGCCCTGACCGTAGTTGCTGCCGCCAACGATAATGCTCTTTCCTGCAGCCTTCGCTCTTTCGGGGAAACTTGAATCGCAAACGCCGAAGCAGAAGGTTGAAAGATAAGGAATATTTGAACGGTAAGGCAAGATCTTTGCACCTGCAGGCATTATGTGGTCGGTGGTTATATTGTCGCCAACCTTTAAAATGAGGGGAGCTACAAGGCTATCCTCCTGAGGCATTGATTTCGGGAACTCCTTAATGTTGGGACCCCTTAGAACCTTAAGGTCCTTTGCCTCATCCGCCGGAGCAGGTTCAATAACCGCACTGTCGTTTATTTTAAAGCTTTCGGGCATCTTAACCTCGGGCATCTCGCCGAGAAGCATAGGATCATATATCTCACCCATTAAAGCCGCAGCAGCAGCCGTTTCGGGAGAAACAAGATAAACCTGTCCGTCGGCTGTGCCGCTTCTGCCCTCAAAGTTTCTGTTAAAGGTTCTGAGGCTAACACCCGCCGAGTTGGGCGAAAAGCCCATTCCAATGCAGGGTCCGCAGGCACACTCTAAAAGACGCGCACCCGAAGCCAATATGTCGCTGAGCGCTCCGCAGTCCGAAAGCATGGTTAAAACCTGCTTACTTCCGGGGCTTATAGAAAGCGATACGTCGGGAGAAATAGTTTTGCCCTTAAGTATTGCCGCAACTTTGAGCATATCGAAAAGCGAAGAGTTGGTGCAGGAGCCGATACAAACCTGATTAACCTTGGTTCCCTTAAGAGAACTTACCTTAACAACGTTGTCAGGACTGTGAGGACAAGCAATAAGAGGCTCCAAGGTCGAAAGATCGATATCAATTACCTTGTCATAAACTGCATCGGGATCGCTTGAAAGCGGAACATAGTCCTCTCCTCTTCCCTCTTTTTTGAGGAAATCTTCGGTTATTTCGTCAGAAGGGAATATCGAAGTGGTCGCGCCAAGCTCGGTTCCCATATTGGTGATGGTTGCTCTCTCGGGAACAGAAAGGGTCTTTATTCCCTCGCCGCCCCACTCGATTATAGCGCCAACGCCGCCCTTAACCGAAAGAATTCGAAGAATCTCGAGGCTCACGTCCTTAGCCGTAACAAAAGGACGAAGCTTTCCCGTTAAATTAACCTTATACATTTTAGGCATAGTTATATAGTATGCGCCGCCGCCCATAGCCGCCGCAACGTCAAGTCCGCCTGCGCCGAAAGCAAGCATACCGATTCCGCCGCCCGTTGGGGTATGCGAATCGGAACCTATAAGTGTCTTTCCGGGTTTACCGAAACGCTCAAGATGCACCTGATGGCAAATTCCGTTTCCGGGACGGGAGAAGTATATCCCGTGTTTCTTGGCAACCGACTGAATATAGAGATGGTCGTCGGCATTTTCAAAGCCCGACTGAAGCGTGTTGTGATCTATATAAGCGACGCTTTTCTCGGTGCGGACCCTGTCGACCCCCATTGTTTCAAATTCAAGATATGCCATTGTTCCCGTTGCATCCTGCGTTAAGGTTTGATCGATCTTAAGACCGATTTCGGTGCCCTTAACCATTTCACCTTCGATTAGATGCGCTTTTATAATTTTTTCAGCAATAGTAAGTCCCATTATTTATTCTCTCCCATTAAAATATGATAAGCTGCGTTCTTAACGTGCTCCTCTGCGGCTTTTTTTGCCGCATCTCCGTCACGCGCAATAATAGCCTCGTAAATCTTTCTGTGCTCCACAAGACTGTCTCCCGCTCTCGCCTTATTCTCAACCGACATTCTTCTGTATCTCTGCGCTTTTCTGTGAAGCGGAACGAGCGTGTCGTAGTATATCGCACTTCCCCCCGCCTTATACATAAGCTGATGGAAACGCGAGTCCATCGCCCTTATTCTTTCGGCATCCTTTTTCTCGGTATAGAACTCCTGAAGTTCAATAGTCTCGGAAAGCTCTTTGAGTTCCTCTTCGCCGATCTTTTCCGCCGCTCTTTTTGCCGCATCACCCTCGATCTTCAGGCGCACCGAGAAGATATCCTCGATATCGTCGTTGGTGATGCCGAGAACCACTATTCCCTTTGCCCTCTCCTCAATAAGATGCTCGTTAGAAAGACGCGAAAGCGCCTCTCTGACGGGAGTCCTGCTGACTCCAAGGGTCTGCGAAAGCCACATCTCTGTTATAACCTCGCCACGTGCAAGCTTGCCCGAAAGAATATCCTCTTCAATTCTTTCGAAAACCTGATCGGCAAGGGATACTTGTTTATGTTCAAACATTCTTTTTTCCTCTTATTTCTTTAGTTTTCCGCCGCTGTATTTCTCGGCGAGAAGAGTAAGTTCGGAGTTGGAAATAGCGGTCTGACGGCCGTTTTCATACTCTGCGTCTACCCATTCTTTGATATTAACAACAACCTCGTCGTTCTTCTTTACCGCATCCGCGCCTTCCAGTCGGAAAGCACCGTTTATCCAGTAAGCAATACCTGCAAGTCCCGAGGTTTTGCTGACCTGAACATCTGCGCGGCGGTTAAGGATCTTTTCGGTGTTGAAAATGTTGTATATCTCTTCGTCCTTTAAAAGTCCGTCGGCGTGAATACCCGCCCTTGTTGCGTTGAAGTTTTCTCCAACAAAAGGAGTCATCGGAGGAATAACGTAACCCATATTCTTCTCGAAATATTCCTTTATCTCGGTGATAACGGTGGTGTCCATACCGTCGAGCGAACCTCTGAGGGAAGCATACTCCATAACCATCGCCTCAAGCGGAATATTGCCCGTTCTCTCACCAATTCCGAGAAGCGAACAGTTGACCGCAGAAGCACCGTATAGCCAAGCGGTAGAAGCGTTTGCAACCGCTTTATAAAAGTCGTTGTGACCGTGCCATTCAAGCATCTCACTCGGAACGTCGGAATAGTGCTGAAGTCCGTAAATAATTCCCGGAACACTTCTCGGCAGAGCAACCTCACTGTAAGGCACACCGTAACCCATCGTGTCACACGCGCGGATCTTAACGGGAATTTTTGCCTCCTTTGAAAGCCTCATAAGCTCGTTAACGAAAGGAACAACAAAACCGTAGAAATCGGCTCTCGTTATATCTTCGAGGTGGCATCTCGGCATAACCCCTGCCTCAAACGCCTCACAAACAGTTGCGAGATAGCGCTCCATAGCCTGTTTTCTCGTAAGCCCCAGCTTCTTAAAAATATGGTAGTCCGAGCAGGAAACAAGAACACCCGTCTCTCTGACACCGAGATCCTTAACAAGTTTAAAGTCCTCTTTACTTGCTCTTATCCAGGTCGTTATCTCAGGAAAACGAAGCCCTAGATCCTGACAACGCTTGATCGCCTCACGGTCTTTTTTGCTGTAAACAAAAAACTCGGTCTGGCGAATTATTCCGTATGGTCCGCCAAGGCGAGACATAAACTTATATAAATCAACTATCTGCTCAACCGTGTAAGGCTCAACCGACTGCTGCCCGTCACGAAGAGATGTATCTGTTATCCATATCTCCTGCGGCATATTCATAGGAACTCGCCTGTGGTTGAAGGCAACCTTCGGAACGTCCGAATAGTTATAAACGTCCCTGTATAAATTAGGTTCAGCCACGTCCTGCAAAGAATAACGGTAACTCTTTTGCTCTAATAGATTGGTCTTGTTTGAAACTTCTAACATAATTCTCACCGCTTTTCTGTATTATTGTATACAATTATACTCAAATTCAAGTATTCTGTCAATAGCGCACAAAAAATATCCGCAGGAAAAATTCCTGCGGATACTGTTTTTAATTATTCAGCAGCTTCTTCTGCTGCGGGAGCCTCTTCTGCCTTCTCTGCGGGAGCAGGCTTCTCGGTTAACTGCTTAACCGAAAGGCTGACCTTTTTGTTTTCAAGATCTAAGGAAATGATCTTTGCATCGGTGGTTTCTCCAACTGCTAAAACGTCGGTAGGCTTCTCAACTCTATCCCAAGAAAGCTCGGTGATATGTATAAGCCCGTCAATACCCTCGATAACGTTTGCAAAAAGACCGAAGTTTGTTGCAGAAACGATCTTAACGTTAACAACGTCGCCCTCACTGTAAGCCTTGATCTTTTCCCAAGGATTGTCCTCTGCCTTTTTATATCCGAGAGAAATTCTCTTCTTCTCAGCGTCGAGCTCTTTGATAAATACCTCAACCTCGTCGCCAACAGAAACAACCTCGGAAGGATTCTTTATTCTCTTCCAGGAAAGTTCGGTTAAGTGAATAAGACCGTCAACACCGCCGAGATCAGCAAATGCGCCGAAAGAGGTTATAGACTTGATCTTAGCAGTGAACTTATCGCCAACTGCTGCAGTGGACCAGAACTTAGCCTCAAGTTCCTTTCTCTTTTCTCTTTCCATAACGGTCATAGAACCAACTGCACGGTGCTTAGCAGCGTTAAGGTCGATGATCTTAAAGGAAACCTTTTTGCCCTTAAGAACGCCGAGATCGTCACCCTTCTTAACACCTGTCTGAGATGCAGGAACGAAAACTCTTGCACCGGCGGAATAAACGATAACACCGCCGTTAACGATATCGGAAACTGTTCCCTCGAGAACAACACCGTCGTTATAAGCAGCCTCGATCTTTCCGAAACTGTCGGTCTTGTCAAGACGTTTCTTGGAAAGAAGCGCTCTTCCCTCAATATCGCTAACCGATACTACCATAAGGTCGAGCTCGTCGCCCGGCTTTAAAGCAGAAGGATCTGCATCAGGATCATCGGAATATTCGCTAAACGGAACATATCCGGCATACTTCGAACCTATATCAACGCCGATTTCATTCTGCGCAACAAAAGCAACAACGCCTTTTACCTTAGCCCCTCTATAAATTTTCTTGAACGATTGCTCCAAAGCTTCTTCAAAGGAAAACTCCTCATTTTCTAAAATCTCGCTCATTTTGTTTTTAACCTCCTCAATTATATAAGCAGGAGTTGAAGCGCCGGCAGTCACGCCGATATTCTCCACCCCCAAAAAATCTTCTCCGCCGAGTTCATCTGCCGTTTCAACGAGAACTGTTTTGCAGTTTTTCCGGCAAACTTCACAAAGGTGATTTGTGTTTGAACTTGTGCGTCCCCCGATAACGACCATAAGGTCACTTTCCAAAGAAAGTTTTTGCGCCTCGGTCTGACGTTCATCGGTCGCATTGCATATTGTATCAAATATTTTGATATTTGTATAGAGTTTTTCGATAATTTCTACACTTTTTTTCCATTCATTCTTATTAAACGTGGTTTGAGCGACCAAAACATAGTCAATATTACCATAAATTTCGCCCTTTTTCAAGGTCTCCGATAATTCTTCGTGATCCTTAAATACCAAAGCCGTGTCGTCACAGAAACCGTTAATTCCTATAACTTCAGGGTGGGTTTTATCCCCCGCTATAAGAATTTTCTTCCCGTTTTTATAGTTTTCCTCAACGATCTTATGAATTTTTGCAACAAACGGGCAGGTCGCGTCGACAAATTCTCTGCCGCTCATTTTTATTTCTTCATAGATCCTTTTGGAAACACCATGAGAACGTATAACCACCTTTTTGTCTTTTGGAATTTCCGAAAGGCTTCCGTATGCAATAACACCCTTGTTTCTAAGATCCTCAACAACCTGCGGGTTGTGGATGATCGGGCCAAGGGTTGCTATCTTTTCGTCCTTTTTAAGCATCGAATAAACAAGCTCAACGCTTCGGTTAACCCCGAAGCAGAACCCTGCGCTCTTTGCAACCTTAATTTTCGGCAAGTTTTTCTATTCCTTCCTCTATCTTATTCTGCAACAGCTGGGTTGCAGTGCGGAGTGACTTGGTAGAAAGGTCGTTTACACCGAGTTCCTCATTCTTAACCATCGGCTGAACCGACATAGTTATTTTGCTACCTGGTTTCATTCCCTTACTATACTGTATCACAACGGGGAGAAGGTTTGCCCCCGTCTTTAGTGCAACTATCGTGACACCTGCTTTAAATCTTCCCGTTTTACCCGTTTTTGAGCGTGTGCCCTCGGGGAAAATAAGCATAACCTCTCCCGAGTTTATGCTCTCTGCGGCGCGGTCGATAGCCGAGGTATCGTTCTTTCCTCTGTCAACGGGAAAGGCACCGAGTGAAAGAAAAACCTTTTCCAAAAACTTAGTTTTAAAAAGCTCTTTCTTTGCCATAATGCGAAGCTTTTTCCCGATAAGATAGGTCAGAAAAACGGGATCGGCAAAACTGAGATGGTTGCAGTAAACTATATATCCCTCTCCTTTGGGGATATTCTCTCCGCCCTTTATCTCAATTCTGTAAAGGACTCTCGCAATAAAAAGCACGATGGCTTTTGCAATTTTATAAAACATCTTAATCTACCTTTTATCTGTTATTATACTGTATATCTTCTCGATAGACTCTTCTAAGCTAAGCTCGGTCGTGTCAACGATAACGCTCTCTTCTGAAGGCTTTAAGGGAGCTATGGCTCTGTGAGAATCATTGTAATCGCGCTCGTTGACCTCACGAAGAACCTTTTCATAGTCCTCTTTTATTCCCTTTTCAAGAAGCTGATCGACCCTTCTTCTCGCTCTTGTTTCAGGAGAAGCGGTGAGGAATATCTTAACCTCTGCAAAAGGAAGAACGACCGTTGCGATGTCTCTTCCGTCCATAATAACGCTGTTTTCTTTCGCCATATTTCTCTGCATATCGAGAAGGAACTCTCTGACCTTCGGGATAGCAGAAACGTTGGAAGCCGCCATCGAAACCTCTTCGGTGCGGATAAAGCCGTTAACGTTTTCGCCGTTTAAAATAACCGCCTGCTCACCGTTTTCATATTTAAGTTCAACCGTTATCTCGGGTAAAACCTTTTCAACCGCCGAAGCGTCTTTGGTGTTTATCATATTTTTCACGCAGTAAAAGCCTATTGCTCTGTAAAGTGCGCCGGTGTCAACGTAGATAAAACCGAGCCTTTTTGCCGCGGCCTTTGCGATGGTGCTTTTTCCTGCCCCTGCAGGTCCGTCTATAGCAACTCTAATCATATTCTATTCCTTTCTTATGCATTCATTCCTGCTGAATATCCGGTGCTGAATGCTATCTGAAGATTAAATCCGCCCGTCAGGGCGTTAACGTCTATTATCTCACCTGCAAAGAAAAGCCCCCCACAGATCTTCGACTCCATCGTTTTGGGGTCGATCTCACTTGTTTTTATTCCGCCCGAGGTTATTATTGCCTCTTCAATGGGGCGAAGCGAAGAAACTGTGAAGGAAAGCGCCTTCAGGTTCTCAACAAGCGCCTCTCGCTCTTGCAAAGTTATACTGTTAACCTTTTTAAGCGGGTCAACACCTATCCTTTTCATTATAACAGGAACAAGCGCTTTGGGCAATAGGAGAGGCAAAACATTTGACAAAGCCTTGTTTTTATTCTCCTCAAAATCGCGAAGGATCCTATTGTGAAGCATCTCTTTATTCAGCGCGGGTTTCAGGTCTATATCCACTCGGTAGTCGCGAGGGTCGTCCTTAATATAACAACTCGCAGTTAAAACCAGAGGTCCCGAAATACCGAAATGGGTGAAGAGCATCTCCCCCATCTCCGAATAAAGAGGCTTCTTCTTGTCCTTCTTGTAAAGACTCAGAACAACGTTTTTTAAGGAAAGGCCCTGCATCTCAGAAGCGTCCTTCTCTTCCGTTACGATAGGAATTAGCGCAGGTTTTATAGGAACAACCGTGTGCCCCAGTCTTTCTGCGAAAAGATATCCGTCTCCGCTCGAGCCCGTTCTCTGATAGGAAGCGCCACCGGTTGCAATTATAACCGACTCGCACTCAACAGTATAGTTTTCGGTCTCAACCGTAAAACCCTCTTTAACAGAAATGGCGCTTTCATAAATTATCTCGGTGTTCCCGAGGTTCCTTTTCATTGCCTCTAAAACAGACGAAGCCTTATCCGAAACGGGAAAAACTCTGTTTCCCCTCTCGGTTTTAAGCGGAACGCCTGAAGATTCAAAATACTCCATAGTGTCGGCAGAAGAAAAGGACGAAAACGCACTGTATAAAAATCTGCCGCCCGTTACGGTAGCCTTAATAAGCTCGTCGGAAGAGCAGTTGTTGGTAACGTTGCATCTGCCTTTGCCCGTTATAAGAAGCTTTTTACCTAAACGGTCGTTCTTTTCTAAAAGAATTACACGTCTACCCCTGTCTTTTAGGCAGGAAGCCGCCATCATACCGGCAGGACCGCCGCCGATGATAACAACGTCGGTCTTAATATTATTTTTCATCCGCGCCTTCGCTCTTTTCGTAAATATCGTATTCTTCCCAAATCTCCTCGAGCTTTGCGAAGGTGTCGCTTATCTCTTCCTTCTTCTCAAGTCCGACCGCGGCAATTAAAGCTCCCGCTATGCTCATCGGTGCAACAAGGGAATCAACAAAGGTTGTTGTTCCGCTTCGCGCAATAAGAAGCTCATCGGCGTATTGGCTGAGAGGCGAACTCTCACTATCGGTTATCGCAATAACCTCGGCGCCGCTATTTTTGCAAAACCTTGCCGCCTTAACCGTTCTTTTGGAATAACGGGGAAAGCTTATCGCAATTAAAACGTCGTCCTCAGAGATATCAAGAACCGTTTCAAACACCTCTGCCGAACTCGTTGTGTTAACAAGTATAACGTTTTTAAAGAAAAGACGGAAATAGAAATAAAGGTAACTTGCAATGGTTGCCGCCGAACGAACTCCTAATATATAAATATTCTTGGCATTCGCGATCTTCTTGACCGCATCGTCAAACGCCGCGCGGTCGATCTCATCGACCGTTTTCTTTATCAGATCAATATCCAAGGATATAACCCTGCCGAGAACGTCCGAGCCGATCTGCTCGTGCGCCACCTCAACCCTCTGAACCGAGGTGAGTTTATTCTTGATAAGGTTGGAAAGCGCCTTCTGAAAACCGGGGTAGCCGTTAAAGCCCAGTTCAATAGCGAACCTGACAACCGTTGATTCGCTCACCCCAACCGCTTTACCAAGTTTAGCCGCAGTCATAAAAGCCGCCTTATCATAGTTTTCCTTGATATAGGCAGCAATCTTTTTCTGTCCCTTAGAGAAATGCTTGTTCTCTGTTTCTAATAAACTTAATAGTTCAGCGCTCATTTAAACGCCCCCTTCAAACTCTGTTCTTTCATTTTATAATTTCTGACACCAAAAATCAAGTGAAAATGAATGATTTTGCAACTTTTCTTGCATTTTTTATTTAATTTACGCATAATATATTCTTGACTTTTCTTCTTGTTTATAGTAAAATTGTTAAGGTTAAATAAGCCGCTGTGGTGGAATAGGCAGACACGAGGGACTTAAAATCCCTTGGGGGC
>JAZNVP010000057.1:0-3960 GCA_045592865.1 Oscillospiraceae bacterium | reverse complement strand
CACGGATGACGTGGATTTCACTCACCGCAGGTGAATTTCATTGCGAACGCAGTTCGCTTTGCGACGGATTGAATGGATAATTAAAAGTTAGAAATGGGGCGAACACGGTTCGCCCCTACGTTTTTTATATGGGTGTCGCGGCATTTGTTAGGGTAGTCGGGGCATTTGTGAGGGAGTCGCGGCATTTATGAGGGTAGTCGGAATTTTTATTAGGGAAGCAGGGAAGAAAAACCGCACCGAATTCCTGCAAAAACCGCACTGAATTACTGCAAAACCGCACTGAATTACTGCAAAAACTCCACTGAATTCCTGTAAAAACCGCACCGAATTACTGCAAAAACTGCACCGAATTCCTGCAAAAACTGCACTGAAAAATTATCTGAAAAAATTTTAAAAAAATTTAAAAAAACACTTGCAATTTAAGGATAGGTATGGTATTATACTTAGGCACGACTGCATAAGTATGCGTTGAAACGGGAGGTTGCACCGAAAAATCGGTGGTTTTTCCGTGGAGTATGTCCGGCTTAAAGTCGGGCGGAAGGTGAAATAAATTGTTTCTCGAAGGAAGTCCTTTACGGAAACCCTTTCGATTAACCGGTTCAGATGAACCCGCGTCTCCGGCGTCCCCGGGATTTTTTAATGGGGACAGTTTGAAACACCCGGAACGGTGTTGAAAAATTTCATCTCTTCCTACTGTGTGGCGAGAATATTTATAGGAGGAAAAAAATATGGCAGTCAAGGAAAAGATCAGAATCAGACTGAAGGGCTTTGATGCTCAGTTGGTTGATAAGTCTGCAGAGAAGATCGTTGAAACAGCAAAGCGCACAGGCGCTCGTGTCAGCGGTCCTATCCCGCTTCCTACTGATAAGGAAGTTATCACCATTCTCCGTGCTGTTCACAAGTATAAGGACAGCAGAGAGCAGTTTGAGCAGAGAACTCACAAGAGACTCATTGACATTCTCCGTCCCTCTAACAAGACGGTTGAAGCTTTGCAGGGTCTCGAATTTCCTGCCGGTGTTGAAATTGAGATAAAGCTTTAATCGCGAAAGGTTTATACCTTATATAATACGCGATGGCTTATCGGTTTTAATCGCCGGAGGTCAAGTTGAGCCGAAAGCCGCCCCATTTAATGCCGAGGGGTGAGACGGACGGTATCAACCAATAACCTTAAAGGAGGTCATTATAATGAAGAAAGGCATCATCGGTAGAAAGGTTGGCATGACCCAGCTTTTCGACGAAAAGGGAAAGGTTATTCCCGTAACAGTAATTGAAGCAGGTCCCTGTCCTGTTGTTCAGAAGAAAACTCTCGAGAACGACGGTTATGAATCTGTTCAGTTAGGCTTCGGAGAAATCTCCGAGAAGAATGCAAACAAGCCTCAGAAGGGTCACTTCGCTAAGGCTGACGTTGCAGTTAAAAGACATCTTAAAGAGTTCCGTCTGGACGACTGCGCTTCTCTTAACATCGGCGACGTTGTTAAGGCTGACGCTTTCCAGATCGGTGACAAGGTTGACGTTTCGGGCGTTTCCAAAGGTAAGGGATACGCGGGCACCATTAAGCGTTATGGCAACAGAAGCTTAAAGGCTACTCACGGTTCCGGTCCTGTTGGACGTCATGCAGGTTCTATGGGCGCTATAAGCGATCCTTCCAGAATCTTCAAGGGCAAGAACCTCCCCGGACATATGGGTGCTGAAAACGTAACCGTTCAGAATCTTGACGTTGTTAAGGTTGACGTTGAAAACAATCTCCTCGTTCTCAGAGGCGCTATTCCCGGTCCTAAGGGCGGCGTTGTTTTCGTAACCGACAGCGTTAAAGCATAAGGAGGGGAATTGAAATGCCAGAGATTAAAGTTTTTGATATGACAGGCAAAGAGGTTGAGACCCTTAGCCTTTCAGAGAAGATTTTCGGAATCACTCCCAACGTTCCTGTTATGCACTCGGCTGTTCTGCAGTTCTTAGCGGCTCAGCGTCAGGGCACCCAGAGCACTCTTACCCGTTCTGAAGTTTCGGGGGGCGGAAGAAAGCCTTGGAGACAGAAAGGCACAGGTCACGCACGTCAGGGATCCACAAGAGCTCCTCACTGGACTCATGGTGGTATCGCTCTCGGACCCAAGCCCAGAGATTACAGCTTCTCTCTTACCAAGAAGACCAAGAGACTCGCTCTCTTCTCGGCTCTTTCCAGTAAGGTAGCAGAAGGCGAGTTCATCGTTGTTGATGGACTTAAGATGGAAGAGTATAAGACCAAAACAATGAAGGCTATGCTCGACACTTTAGACGCAGGAAAGAAACCCTTAATAGTTCTTCCTGAGAACGACAAATTCGTTATCAAAAGCGCTTCCAACATCGAGGGTGCTAACACCACTCTTTACAACACCTTGAACGTTTATGACATTTTAAACAGCTCCAAGATGGTTGTTTCCAAGGAAGCTCTCTTAAAGATTGAGGAGGTGTATTCCAAATGAAAACTGCACAGGATATAATCTTAAAGCCTATCATCACTGAGCGTTCTATGGAAAAAATCGCCTCGAAGGTTTACACCTTCAGTGTTGCAACCGACGCCGGTAAGATCGAAATCGCAAAGGCTGTTGAAGAGCTTTTCGGCGTTAAGGTAGCGAAAGTTAATACCATAAACATGAACGGCAAACAGAAGAGAATGGGCGCTTCCGTTGGCTACAGAGCTGACTGGAAGAAGGCTATCGTTACTCTTAGTGACGACAGCAAGCCGATTGCTTTCTTTGAGAGTATGGTATAAGCGGCGGGGGATTTAAGTTCCCGCTAAGAGCTTTCCGTATAAGACGGAACGCAAGGTATGGAGCCCGGTGACACGGGGCTTCGCAAATGCATTAAAAAAGGAGAGTGAAACTTCATGGCGATCAAGTTATATAAACCTACTACGCCTGCAAGAAGACAGATGACATCTACTGATTACAGTGGATTATCAAAAGTAGCTCCCGAAAAAAGCTTGCTTACTACAATCAAGAATCATTCGGGTAGAAACAGCTACGGCAGAATTACCGTTCGTCATCGCGGCGGTAAAAACAGAGTTAAATATCGTATTATCGATTTCAAGAGAAACAAGTTTGATATGCCTGCAACGGTTATGACCCTTGAATACGATCCTAACCGTTCGGCTCACATCGCTCTTGTTAAGTATGAAGACGGTGAGAAGAGATACATTCTCGCTCCCGACGGATTAAAGGTTGGCGACACAGTTGTTTCGGGTCCTAATGCTGACATTAAGCCCGGAAACGCTCTTCCGCTCACCAACATCCCCGTTGGTACCGTTATTCACAACGTCGAGCTTTATCCCGGTAAGGGCGCTCAGCTCGTTCGTTCGGCAGGAAACATGGCTCAGCTTATGGCTAAAGAAGGCGGTCTCGCACTTCTCAGATTACCTTCAGGTGAGCTTCGTAACGTTCCCGCTAACTGCATGGCAACTATCGGACAGGTTGGCAACACCGACCACGAAAACGTTACCATCGGTAAGGCAGGAAGAAAACGCCACATGGGTTGGCGTCCCACAGTCCGCGGATCTGTTATGAACCCGTGCGACCATCCTCACGGTGGTGGTGAGGGACGTGCTCCTATCGGTCGTCCCGGACCTGTTACACCTTGGGGCAAGCCTGCCTTAGGTTATAAGACAAGAAGCAAAAAGAATCGCTCAGACAAGTTTATTGTCAAGCGCCGCAGCAAGTAGTGCTGAAAGGAGGCAGTTAATTTGGGTAGAAGCGTTAAGAAGGGACCTTTCGTTGAAGAGTCTCTCATGAAAAAAGTTTTAGCGATGAACGAATCCGGTGAGAAGAGGGTTGTTAAGACCTGGAGCCGTGCTTCCACTATCTTCCCCGATTTCGTTGGTCATACATTCGCCGTTCACGACGGCAGAAAACACGTTCCCGTTTACGTTACCGAGGATATGGTTGGTCATAAGCTCGGTGAGTTTGCTCCCACAAGAACCTTTAAGGG
>JAZNVP010000056.1:0-27897 GCA_045592865.1 Oscillospiraceae bacterium | reverse complement strand
TGCGTTTGTCTCCTCTTCACCCTGCTCCTTAACGAACCAGTACAAAAACTGCATCGTGCGGAAATCTCTAACGTCGTAAGCCGCGCCATAGATATCGTTTATGAGCGAGGTTACGTATTCTTCGTGCTCAAGTCCTGCCTTCAAAACGTCCATATGGCTCTTAAGTTCCTTGTCAGGCTTAGCAATAGCATCAAGCGTTACAACCTGATTTTCGTTCTGAAGATAGGTGTAGAAAAGCATCGCGTGATCTCTTTCCTCCTGCGCTTGAATCATATACCAGTTAGCAAAACCGTCAAGTCCTGCCGCCTTGAAATAGTTCGAAAAATCGAGGTAAAGATACGCAGAATACAGTTCCTTGTTTATCTGCTCGTTTAATAGTTTATGAACCTTTTTATCCATCTTTCTGTTCCCCCTTAGATATCTGCTTTCCAAAGGCCGTGAAGATTGCAATAAGCATAAACCGCTATCGGCTTCTCATCAGAGAGTGCAAAGGTTACCTCGGGAGAAGCGCCAACATCTAAATGCTTTCTGTATCCACCCTTGTCGGTAAGAAGATAGACCCAGAGAATACTGTGTTTTTCTTCCATCGGATGAAGAACCGAGCCCACGGTTACCTTAACCAAGTTATCCTTAACGCAGGTAACAGGTATGTGTTTTTCGTGGCTGGCTTCAACAATCCCTGCTTTGAGATCGGTCATTTTCTGACCGCAACACATCATAGGAACGCCCGAATCGTTAATTTTCTCTGCAATGTTTCCGCATCTTTCGCAGATATAGAATTTGCTTTCTTTCATAATTTTATCCTCCATAATAATAATATTATTTAATCTAAAATTTGTCCGTCGGTTGATATCGTTATTACCTGCCAGGGAATGAATTTACCACTTGCCATCAGCGCCCTTTTAACTGCGTTTTCAATTCCGCTGCAACAAGGAACCTCCATTCTGACAACCTTAACGCTTTTAATGTTGTTGTTTCTGATTATCGCCGTTAGCTTCTCGGCATAGTCGCCTTCGTCGAGTTTTGGGCAACCTATAAGGGTTATGTGGTTGCGAATAAACTCGTCATGGAAATTACCGTAAGCAAAAGCGGTGCAGTCTGCCGCAACAAGAAGATTTGCATTTTCAAAATAAGGTGCTATAGTTGGAACAAGCTTTATCTGGCAGGGCCACTGTGAAAGTTTGCTTGTAGCCGCCGCGGCAGCCTTTAAAGCAGGAGCACTTCGTTTTATCGTTTTCGCCTCTTTTCCGGGGCATCCGCAAGGAAGTTTTACTTTCTCAGCCTTTGCCTTTAAAACCGCTTCCTCGTTATATTCGGGAGCCTCCCTTTCTTCAAAGGTTATCGCGTTCGTAGGACAGGCGGGTAAACAGTCACCAAGTCCGTCGCAGTAATCTTCTCTCGTTAGCTTTGCCTTTCCGTTCACCATCTCGATAGCGCCTTCGTGACAGGCTTTAGAACAAGCGCCGCAGCCGTCACATTTTTCTTCATCTATCTTAATGATTTTTCTGATCATTCAAATTTCCTCCTTGATTTTACAACCTTATTATAGTAGAATATACTCATAAATTCTGTTGAAAATTCAACAAAAGGAGAAAAATTTTGAAAAAATATTTAAATATTTTAAAAAAATGTCCTCTTTTTATCGGGATAGAAGACGAAGATCTTTTAAGAATGCTCTCCTGCCTTGGTGCAACGGTCGAAACCTACGATAAAAAATATACCGTTATGGCAGAAGGCAATTCTGCAAAATTTATTGGCATCGTGCTTTCGGGATCGGTGCAGATAATGCAGGTCGATTACTACGGAAACCGAAGCATTCTCGGGAACGTCGGTCCTTCGGAAATGTTTGCCGAAGCATTTGCCTGTGCTGAAACAAAAACCATTCCCGTTTCAGTTATTGCAACCGAACTGAGCGATATTATGCTTATCGACTGCGCCCACATTCTCCACACCTGCAAAAACGGTTGCGGCTTCCACCATCAGCTTATTTTTAATCTGATGAAGGACCTCGCAACAAAATCGATAATGTTCCATCAAAGAATAGAGATCACCTCTAAACGCACCACAAGGGAAAAGCTTCTTGCATATCTTTCTGCAGAGGCAAAAAGAGCAGGAAAAAATAATTTTTATATTCCCTTCGACCGTCAGGAATTAGCTGACTATCTTGAGGTCGAGAGAAGCGGTCTTTCGGCAGAGATAAGTAAACTTCGAGCCGAGGGAATTCTCGAAAGCCAAAAAAATCATTTCAGACTGTTGTAGCAAAAAGGAAGGAAGCCAAAGGCTTCCTTCCTTTTTTATTTAGTTACTTTCCTTTTTCTTTTTACCAAGAAATCCTGATGCAAATATGCCACCGCCGGAAACGAACAAGAGAGCTATCCAGAGTGTGAAGTCAAAGCCAACACCTGTTCCGGGATTGATCTCGGGTTTTTCCTCGGGTTGCTCGGGTTCGGGCTTGGGCTCGGGTTCGGGCTCGGGTTCGGGCTTGGGCTCGGGCTTAGGCTCGGGCTTAGCCGTGAAAACGTTCTTAAAGAGAACCTTTTCTGCTTCGCCATTTTCCGTTTCATAAGCATATTCTACCTTGAAGGTTCCGTCGAAGTTATCCGTAACGGTAGCCTTAACGGTGTAAACGGTTTCGTCGTAGGTAATTTCCTCATCGCTTCCCTTAACCTCTTTAACGGTGTAAATGTATTCACCCGCTTCAGAAACAGGAATCTTTATAAAGGAGATCTTTCCGTTTTCATCATTTTTAGCCGTCCAAGGCAACGTAGAGTTCTCGGAGTAAAGCTCGAATTCAAACTCGTCTTTCTTTATATCTCTGCCTTCGAGAATCTTTTCGCCTTCAATAACTATAAAGGTCTCAGCCGCTTTATAAACGTTATTGAACTTAACGGTTTCTTTAATCTCACCGTTTAAGTCTTCTCCGTTAACCTTAACAGATGCTTTAAGGTCGCCCTTGTGGTTATCCACAACCTCTATCTCGATCTCATATTTAGTCTTATCGGTCGTGATACCCTTCTCGTCAAGTTCATCCTCAACTATAACGTAGTGATAGGTTCCCTCTTCACCAAATGGCAAGGTTATAAATCTTACTGAACCCGTTCCGTCGTCATTGAGACTAAGGTAAACGTCGTTTTCATAAATGGTTCCGTCGCCGATTGCATAACTGCTATCGGTCTTGTGAAGGTCAAACTTAAACTCTTTGTCTTCAAGTTCTTTGCCCTCTAAAACCTTTGTAGCCTCTAAGGTTACGTAAGCAGGGTCTGCCTTATAGATGTTCTCGAAAACGATTTTTGGATTGTTGACAATATGCTTATACTCAGTTACCTCGGTCAGAACTCCGCCAACCTCTTGTTTAGTAACCGTGCCCTTATAGAGCTTTTCGTCGGTAACCGTGAGAACGCCGTCAACACCCTGAGTAACTTCCAGGCGAACGTGATAGGAAGAAGCATCGTAGGTTATTCCCTTTTCTTCTCCAACGACCTCGGTAATCTTGAAGTAGTGAATTCCCGCTTCTCTCAGTTTAACTGCAGGGAAGGTAAATCTTCCGTTCGCATCATTCTTAACCGACTCTCCTATCTGAACTCCGTTTATAGCATTGATAAGCACAAACTCAAATTCATTCTCGTTAAGAGGTCTTCCCTCTAAGTCTTTTTCGCCGCCGAACTTATGGTCAGCAGTTATATCATAATTAATGGGTGTAGGAACAAAACCGTTTCTGAAAACTATCTCAGAAGACTCTGCGCCGTTCTTTTTAAGGCTGACTGCCGCCGAAAGAACACCCTCAGAGTTATCGGTAACGGTAACGGTAACCTCGTAAACCGATTCGTCATAATCGTAGTTTGCTATTCCGCCGTTAACCTCAGTAATCTTGTAGGTATAAACACCTGCTTTGTCGAATACGAGTTCTCTGAACTTAAAGAATCTTCCGGAGTTCGTAACAACGTTTTGATAACCAGCGGGTAAAACGGTGTTTCCGGTTGCCTCTAATTTAAAGCTGAACTCGTCATTGGTTAAGGTCTTGCCTGTTAAGATCTTTTCACCGTTAAGAGTTACCTTAGCATCTTCAGCATCGTATTTGTTTATAAACTCAATATCGCTAACAGTATTTAATCCGTCAGAAATCGAAGATGTTGCGGTTATGGTCTGATTGCCGTTATCGGTAACGTTAACCGTAACTTTGTAAACAGTCTGTGAATATTCAAAGCCGCCGATTCCGGTATCAACCTCGTTAATTTTGTATACGTAGGTGTTTCCCTTGTGGCTGTCGCCAAACTCAATCGCAGGGAATGAGAAGTTTCCATTAACATCATTAACAACTTCCGTTACGGACGGTGGCGGAGCACCAAGAGTATCCGCAGAAATCTTAAACTTAAATTCGCCTGCGTTTATAGCTCGGTCGCCATCGATCACTTTTTCACCGGAAATTGTGATGAAATCCGATGCGGAGGGAACATACTCATTTGTAAATGACACCGCATTATTAGCAACGCCATCAATTTTCATTTCTGAACTAATCGTTCCGTCGAGATTGTCTACAACCTTAATTATAACCTCATAAACCGCATCGTCATAGCGAATGTTGTTTTTCAACTCACCACGTCCGATTTCCGAGAGATAATAGGTAAAGGTTCTTCCAACATCGTCAGCACTGTAATTGAGTGTTATCGAAGTTAATCCTGCAGCATCGGTAAGACCCGACCTGAGAATTTCCTCAGCATCAGCAGAAACAGAAGGATCCATATCGTAAAGCGCAAACTGATATCCGCTCAGTGAGTGGTTTCCACTCGTAAACTGCTTCGTAATTTCTATAGTTTCAGAAACTGTTCCCGAAGGAGCATAAATATTATTGAAACTTGCTGTTACAATGTAATTACCGCTAACAGTTGTATTAGCTTCATTCTCGACAGAAATTATCTCGAGATCGCCATCCATTCCGTCATCGGCAACCATTACCTTAAAGCTTGCAACCTTCTTGTCATAGGTAATGCCGCCAAAATTTCCTTCTTTTTCATAAATTCTGAAATAATAGGTTCCCGCTTCTTCAAAGGTCTGGTCGCTAAGATCAAATCTCAGTTTCTTTTCTGCCGAATTATAACCTATTAAACCGCTCTTTATGGGTGCCGAAACGCCGTTTCTCTCAACAACGAATTCATAGCTTTCACCGTTTACCCATTCGGTGCGGCTTCCGCTTATCTCTTTTTCGATAACGATACCTATTCCGTTACCCGAAACGCCGGTAGGATCATAGGTGTTAACAACAACCGCTTGATTGTTTACGTCGGCGCTGATTATTCCTGTGAGTTCACTCTTTCCTCTGTCAAGAGTAAATCCGGTTTTAACTACGGGTTCTGAAACCTCATATCTTGTTTCTTCGTCGATTCCTCTGATAACGATCGTTTCGCCGCCCGAGAGTTCTAATCTTATCTTTCCGTTCTGATCGGTGGTAACAGAGCCAACAGAAGAATTGTTTGTTTCAAAGGTTCCCGTTACGGCTTGACCGTTTTCGTCCTTTAAAACAACGTCGATTGCGAATTTGACATTGGGGTTAACGTCAACTTTATTTCCCTCAGTATCAACAACGTTTTTGGAAACCGCAAGATTTCCGTCGCCTATCAAGGCGTTGACAAAACGTGCGTCGTCAATAAAGTTAGCCGCGATCGTTCCCGTTGCAACGGTTCCTGTTGATACACCGTTAACGTGAACCGATTTTACCTTGTAGTCGTTTCCTGTAGAAATTTCTTCAATAACCCAAGAAGCTCCCGCAGGAAGACCAACGAGCCAGAAGGTCTCGTTATTTTTAAGATCCAGTTCATAAACCCCGTTCGAAGAAAGGGTCACAGTCTCAGGTTCTCCCAAAAGAACAACGTCAAGTGCGGTTTTGTAGCCGTCAAAGTTTCCGCTGACGGGGGTTCCCGAAGCGTCCTTAACAGTTATGCGGAATCTGAACTGTTCGCTAACACCCTGAACGTCGATAGTTTTAGAAAGCTTTAAGCCCTGCGCGGGTGTAACCTCTAAAAGACCGTTGTTTCCAAGGTTCATGTCAACCGAAATAAGCTCGTTATTCTCAACAATATAAGGGTGGAAAACCATATATGCAGACTCTGATAGATTGCAGTTCTCGCAGTCTTCAACCTGCGGATCGCAGTCACATTTGATCTGGTTATACATATTAAGTTCTCTTGCAGGTGTTCCTTTTTTAACAACGTAAGCACCCGTCTCACCCGTTTTGGTAACGTAGGTCGCATCCCATCTTGCAACACCGATCGAAACAGATGACATTCTTTCATATAAGAATATCGGAAGGTCTTCGCCCTCTCTGAATATGTAACGGCGATGGTAGTATTCACCGTTTACGTTAAGATTCTCATTTTCTTCCACCAAAACGTAATCATTTCCAACCTTCTTGAATACAGCAGAATCGAAGGGATAATAAAATCTCTCGTTCTCCTTGTTAGGATTGAACTCTGCCAAGGTTGTCACGTGGTTATCGTGAGAAGGATCTGATATGTCGAAATAGTTGTTCCAAAATCTTCTCGTAACGTTATCGTCTCCGATATGCTCTTCATCGGTTATTCTGGTTATATTAAGTTCATTAAGGTCCGAACGGAGTCCCGTTTCAAAAATAAGTCGGATAGGTTCAACCGTTTCGTCTTCAATCGTAACGTTAACGTCGGTTGCGTTATCAACGTTTGTTCCTTTAAGCGAAACAAGGTATGTAACCATCGGAACTAAGGAAGCGGGTATCTTCCAGATCACCGTTTGTTTACCGGTCTCAATATCGGTGCTCACCTGAACCGACATATACATCATATCAGAGTTTTTAATACTTCCGGTGGTCTCGCCTAAGAAACCGTAGGAACGGTTTATATAAACCGCATCAGCAGGAACGGGTTCGGTTCCGTCTTCGTCATAAAATCCTGCATAGGTTCCGTCCGACTTAGCATACCAGGAAATATAGTTAGACCAATCGTTTTCATTATTGTATCTGAGCTGACCGTCCATATATGCCTTTGCCACAAGTTCTCTTGCATCGGCTGCATCGTTAATGCCGAGTCGTGTCTTAACGGCTCTGATAAACTCATCGCCAAGATCCGTCGGATTCTCTGGAGTTCCCAGTCCTTCTTCAGTAGTATCAGCGAGTTTCGAAGCCATCATATGACCGTCGTAAAGCGTGTCTCCCAAAAGGATACCTTTAATATCCTTAACCTCCATATAGTCACCGATTATATCGGTAAACTCAACGTAACCAGAGAAATCAGGGCTTCCGCCTTCTAAGTGGGTCGGATAGTAGCGCGACTGCAGGAGTATCTCTTCAACGATATCTCTGAACGCCGCCGTTAGTTTTCCGTCTGTGGCGGTAAAGAACTCATCAACGTAAGACTTATCTGTTACGTAAGAGTTTTTGGAAACCAAAACGTTCGTAGTTCCGCCGTTTCTTCCTTCAACGCTGACGTTCATGCTTCCCGTTGTCAGTCTATTATAGGTTGCCCAAAGAGAATCTGTAAGGGTCGAAGAATCGGGGTCGAGAACGCTCTGCGCTATATTTCTCGCATTCTGAGTTGTTATACCGTTAAAATTATATGCAAGAGAATAAAACAGGCTTCTACCCGCACCCTCTTCAGTTTTAACCTGATATTTGTTTTCAATACTGTTTTTGATATAAGAAGCGGTTAACTGAACTAAAAATCCCTGACCTGCAGTAATGTTAGTGTCATTACCGTCACCAACGTTCGCATTAACACCGCTAACGTTAGCATAGCTGTTCGTTCCAAGGGTAGGAGCTCCATCCGACATTAAAACAACTATCGGCATACGAAGTTTATCCTCTTGCCAGTTACCGTTCTCTATTTTAATATCATCAACGGCGTCAAACATTCTGTAAGCTTCCCAAAGTCCTGCCTGAATATATGTAGCTCCGCCGCGTGATTTTGATTCAAACTCAACGTTGGGATTTGCATTTTTTATTGAATTAACAACGCTTACGTTTTCGTTATAACTGTTGTAGGTTATAAATTCACCGCTGTTGTTAGGACTATATCTTCCTATAGGTAAAAGTCTGGCAACGGCGTTATCGTAAGTCCTGTTAGAACTGCTTCCCGAATAAAGCACAACGCCGACTCTGTTATTGTTGTTGACCTTATTAAGTTCCGTTATAGCTTCGTTGGTAGCCTCTACAAGCTGACTTACTGCCGTAGAAGACATAGATCCCGATAAATCGAGCACAAACACCGTATCGGTCGGAACTGTTGAGTAACCAACGATCTCCTTGTTAGCCGCAATAGCAGACAAGGCAGTTAAAAAGTTTTTATCCTCGTCCTTCATAGAAATCTTTCCATAAAGTTCGGGAGCAGAGGTATCCTTCAAGACCGTTTTATCGGTCCAAACACCACCCGCATTGGCAGTTGAAATATTATTAAGATCAAAATACTTCTTCCAACCGCTCATCGTGCTGTCGTCAGCAACTTTGGTGTAGTATGGATTTCCCGGGTCTGCACCAAACGCCGTTGTCATAACGGGCAGCGCATTAAAGAAGATGACCGCAGAAAGAAATCCCGATAAAATCTTCTTTAACAGTCCTTTTTTGTTTTTCATAATTTTGTCTCCTCTCTTATCATTAACTTTTCATTCTCACAAATTCCAATAAAATCACCGGGACTTTCACATTTGAAGTATTCGCAACTTCCGCAGTCCCCATATTCCCCGCTATAGTAAGGGCAGTCGTCCTTTATAACAGAGACCCACATCTTTCCGCTCGGCGTTACCCTCGGGTGCGTTTCAAAATCAGGATAATCGTTTATAAACTGATCAAGTTCTTCATCCCAAACCTTTCCGACTTCTACTTCGTCCCCATCCAGACGGTATATTCTACTTTCCTTCGCGTCCACTGAACCACCTCGCATATATTATATTTATTGTCTTTATTTTAACAAATCGAGTTTAATTTGTGACGAGTTCTTTTTCAAAAAAAATCCGCAAATTCACAACCTTTTTTACTTCAATTTTATCCACAATTTTTGCATTTTTTACAAAAAAATGTGAAAAAATTGACATAAAATAGTAAAAAAACAAGAACTCCTGTTCGTCACAGCGAACAGGAGTCCTAATTTTAACTTAATTTTTTTTGCTTTTTATAACGTGAACGATTCCTTTAACAATAAGGTTTGCGAGAAGGATCATCAGAGAAACGACCGCTGCGCACTCAAGTTGCATCTGCGCCTCAAACTGATTGATCATCAAGGAAACCGGCTTGTTTCTTGTATTTGCAAGGAACGAAACCGCCGAAATAGTCATCATACAGTTAACAAAGAAGAACGATAGCATTTCGAGAATCGTGTGTTTGCATTGAGGAATAAGAACGTCTCTTATGAGGTAAAACCTTTTAATTCCCATCGTGTGAGCAACATCCTCGAGGTTTTCATTTATCTTACACATTGAATTATAGATCATAAGATAAGGAGATGCTATAAAGTGTATTATGTTAACCAAAACCAAAACTATTATCGTTCCGTAGATCGGAGTCTTATTGAAAACAAGAACGTAGGAAAGACCTAAAACCATACCTGGTATAGCCGCCGAGGTCATCGAGGAAAGATGCAGAAACCTTGAAAGTTTCGACCTCATTCTTGCTGAAAGATAAGCCGTCATAAAAGCGATAACAACGCCAATGACCGCAGTGCAGGCCGCTATGATAAGCGAGTTAACAAAATACTCATCTGCCCTGAGATCAAACGTCTTTATAACGTTTTCAAAGGTAAAGGTAAGGTCGCTCGGGTAGTTCGCGGTGAAGGCAAGTAACACGAATGCAATTAAAGGCAAAAGTGTCAGTAAGCTAACAAGAGAACAATATATATAAGAACCAAACGATAACCATTTATTCTCAGAAATTGCAGGGGGCTTTGTCACAAAACTTGAATTTCCGCGGTCCTTATTTATAAAGTCAATAATAAACGCGATAACCGCAGGAATAAGAAGGAAGCAGCCGTAAACCGAACCCTTTGCAAAATCAAGCTGACCGATAACCTCCTGATACATAACCGTTGCTACGGTTGTGTATTTTCCGCCGACCATTAACGGAACACCGTAGTCGGTGATTATCATGGTGAATACCGAAAAAATAACCGATATCAAGGGTTTTCTTAAAAACGGAAGCATGATTGCCGTGAACTGTCTGAACTTAGGAATTCCGAGAACCTTTGCGGCCTCATAAGCCGAGCCGTCTTCATAATGCAGCACGTCGCTGAGCATTAAAAACGCAACGGGAAATGCATATAGCACTGAACCGAGTATAATTCCCGTTAGTCCGTAAATATTACCGCTAAGTCCCAGCATCTTTGTTAAAAAGCCGTTGTTTCCGAAAAGAATAACAAGACCCATACCGTGCGATATAGAAGGAAGAAGCATCGGAAGCAAAAAGATTATTCCGAAAAAGCCTTTAAGCTTAATGTTGGTCCTCTTTATGCAAAGCGCCAGAATAAACGCAATAGCAACAGTTACCAAGGTTCCGAGAACCGCCGAGGTTATGGAATTAAGCACGGCAGTTCCAAAGGAAGATGAGGTTATTACCCTATTAAAGCTATCCGCGTCCATATAACTGAACATGCGAATAAGGGGAATAAACACCATTCCTATGAACACAAAAGCAAACAAAAGCTTTACGTATTCAGCCTTCCCTATATCCCACGTCTTTTTAAACACCTTAACTTTCATATCAGGACCTCACGCACTTTAAAAGAGACTTGATCTTGATATCAAGATTTTTAATTACAAAATCTTTAACGTATTCATCTGCAGGATTATCGATAATATTATCGGGGGTGTCAAGCTGAACAATATTTGCCTCACGCATGATCATAATGCGGTCTGACATCGCGAAAGCCTCTTCCTGATCGTGCGTTATATATATCATCGTTGTGCCGAATTCTTTCTGAATTCTTTTAAGTTCTGCACGAAGCGAAAGTCTTGTTTCAACGTCCAAAGCCGACATTGGCTCGTCAAAGAGGATTATATCGGGGTTTAAAACCATTGTCCTTGCGATAGCGACCCTCTGCTGCTGACCGCCCGAAAGCATGGTCGGCAGTTTGTTTACGTGTTCCGAAAGACCCATCTGCTCAAGCGAGGCCAAAGCCCTTTCTCTGACGAGCTTCTTTGCCTCTTTCGATTTATTTTCTTTCTTTATCTTAAGAGCATACTCAACGTTTTGAAGCACCGTCATATTCTCAAACAGAGCATAGTTCTGGAAAACGATACCCATACCTCTGGAAGCAGGCGGAAGCTCGGTTATATCTACTCCGTCCTTTATAACAGTTCCTCCGGTTGCCTTTAAAAGTCCGATGAGTATTCTGAGAATAGTTGTCTTACCGCAGCCCGAGGGACCGAGGATAGAGAGAAATTCTCCATCTAAAACGTCAAAGCTTACGTTATTAAGTGTTCTTTTTCCATCGAACACCATTTCAAGATCTTTTGCTATAAGTTTGGGTTCCTTCATTTCTTCCTCCGTATTCAAAAATTAGTATTTCCAAAGCGCCAAAAGTTTTTCTTTCTCTTCAATAGTATTGTTTTTCATATCGCTGTATTTAATGTTTTCGGGATAGTTTTCAACCTCGAAGACCTTGTCCTTAAACATCTGCTCAGGGAAGAACTTCTCATTGAGTTCATAGCTATAGGTGTTAACTAAAAAGTCAAACACTTCCTTTACGCTCTCGCGGGTCTCTTTTCCTGCGATTATAGACTGTCCATACATAGTGAAAGGAGAGCCTTCCTCAAAGAATACTACCTTTAAAGGTGCACCCTCGTTAATCTGAGTAACAGCGTGAGACGTCATTCCGAATCCGATCGCAACTTCCTTCTGGAGAAGTGCGTTAACAGGGCCTGAACCCGAAGAGGTATACTGAAGAATGTTGTTCGTTAAAGAATCAAAATATGAAAGGGTCTTTTCCTCGCCCCAAGCATTATAGAGCGATTTATAGAACATATAGCCTGTTCCCGAGCTCTTGGGGTTAGCCATAGATATAAGATCCTTGTATTCGGGCTTCAAGAGATCCTCATAGCTTGTGGGCTCGGGGAGATTTTTCTCTTTAAGAAGCTCGGTGTTAAGAATAACGGCACCGCCAACACGGCACTGAACAAGATAGTAGTCACTTGCAACGGTGTCCTCGGTGTAAATGCTTCTGTCATAGTCCGAAAGGTCTGCTAAGACTCCTGCTCTTGCGAGCTGCTCCATATAAGCATACTCAAGGTCGTAAGAAATATCGCATTCGGTATTCTTTCCCTCGGTTAAAAGCTTAGCCGCATGGTTTCCGGTCGAAACGTATTCCACCGTAATATCATAATCGGGGAACTGCTCACCAAGACGCTTGTTCATGTCTTCGATAACGTAATCTTCAACGCTGGTGTAAATAAGAATTTTTTCTTTCTTGGGGCCGCAGCCGCTTAAAACCGATGTTAATAACAGGGTAAGAACAAGCATAGCTGCCTTAACTTTTAAAAATCTGATCTTTTTCATTTTCAAAACTCCTTTTTATTTAGCAATAGGTTGAATCTAACCGTTTAAGGTCAGAAAAACTATCGATTTCTATAATATCGTCAAAAGAACACTCTCTGACTTCAACTCTGTAATTCTCGTGGCAGTATTCAAGCGGAACCTGATCCCAATACCGCTCTTTTCCGCCCGGCATTTCATATACACGTTTAATATCTTCGTAAAGCTTTGCTCCGTCTTCGTCATCCCAATAGGATATGCCGAAAACGTGGTGGCAGTTTGTTCCGCCGATCTTGAGCTTGGTTATAACGTTGTTTCTTGTATCAAAGCACCAGTCATTAGTAGTCTCTGTCGGAACCGCTAAAAAATTAGAACAATACTGATACTTTCTTATCAGATCGGGATTATAAAGCACAAAATCTGCTTCCATAACGTAAGCATTTTTTAAAAGATGCCTTGCACACATCGCAGAAGAGATGTTATGCGATTCATTATAAATCGGGTTTTCGATAAACTGAACGTTGGGATACTTATATAAAAGCTGATCGAACTGTTCGCTTAAATATCCCCTGACGATATATATCTCCTCTATCCCGGCTTTTACAACCGCATCAAGAAGCGTGTCTATCATTCTGGTTCCCTTAACTCGCACCAAGGGTTGCGGTGTGTTAAGTGTTATCGGAACAAGTCTGGGTCCAAAACCTGCCGCAAGGAAAATAACCCTTTTTACCCTATATGGCTCTAAAGCCTCATAGCCCTTTCCCGTTATTCCGTGGTCGTCAATAAGCCCTAGTTCCATTAAACTGCCAACAGTTCGGTTGACCGATCCGAGCGACATTTTAATTCCGTTTGAAAGTTCTCTTTGGGTTGGCATTTTTTTACTCTTTTCTATAAAAGCCAAAACGTCAAACTGTTTTCTCAAAAGGGTCTTTCCCGTCATTTTTCCTTTCCCCTCCCTTCCGTTTTGTTCATATTCGCTATTTTAACACACGATTTGGAACATGTCAATATGTTTACGCATAATTATGTCGGTTGTATAGTTTTTTGTTGTTAAAACCAATTAAATTGTAATAATATACAAAAAACCGCCTTCTGAACCAATAGGTTTAAAAGGCGGAAATTTGTTCCAAAAAATTATTTACGGTATGAATTATAGGACGGGTCAACGGCACAAAGCTCGTCGAAAGTGTCGATTTCTTGTATATCCCCATCCTTGCAGGTTCTGACGTGAACCTTGTAACTGTCCTTAAAGCTAACCAGCGGAACGTAGCACCAGTCTTCGTCTTTTCCTCCGGGCATATTGAAGGTCTTTTCTATATGCTCAGGGAGTGTGCCACCATCATGTTCATCCCAATAGGATATTCCGAGCATTCTGTAACAGTCTTTCGATCCTATACCAAGTTCATTTATAACGCCCTCGGAATTTGTTTTGAAATACCAGTCGTCCGTTTCGTCGGTCGGTATTCCAAGATAGCAGGATCTGTAAATATATTTGTCGAATATACCTTTATTGTGAAGCAGCAGATCTGCCTCAAGAATATAAGCATTCTTCAGATTATGTCTCATAAGGTATGCCGAAGAAATATTGTTTGCCTCAGTATACATATTGTTTGTTACTAATGTTATGTTCGGATACTTTTCCTTAAGAGTTTCAAACTGTTCCCCTAAATATCCGCAAACAACGTAAATCTCGTCTATCCCAGCCGACATAACCCCATCAATAAGGGTATCAATTATTCTCGTTCCGTTAACCTTAACCAAAGGCTTGGGGGTCTCGAAGGTAACCGGGCGAAGTCGCGAACCGAACCCTGCAGCAATGAAAACCGCTCTTTTGGTTTTGTAGGGCTCGAGAGCCTTGACTCCGTTTTCGGTAATCTTACCTCCACAAACTAAATTGTTTTCTTCTAACTCTTTTAAAATAGTTAGAACCTCTTCTATATTAATTTCGGTTTCTTTTGCAAGTTCTTCTTTGGAAACAACGTCCGCAGTTTTCTCCAGCGCAACCAAAACCTTAAACTTTTTTTCTGTCATCTCTTTATCCCCCTGAAACTGACCTTTCATTAATTATTCCAATATTTATGCCCGTAGCAAAGCGGTTCAAAAACAGGTTTATTCTCATTCTCGGGAGCCGAAACGTCCAGCCCCGTTGAGTAACTTGAATTACCGAAAATATTCTCCATATTCTCGCCAAGATAAACCGCTCTGTAACAGTTATTAATCATTTCTAAAGCATCGTTCTTAGCCTTATCATAAAGATCAAAAAAACTATCCCTCGACTCTATGCTGTTATCAAAAGGATGGTGCCACAAAAGATGCTTCTCATTCATATAATCAACCCGTCTGCTATCGGTGTCTCTTCTGTAATAAGAAAACATACAAAACCGAGTTTTACCAAAGCTTAGCGGTCTGAGTGAGTAATGAACAAGTCCTATCGGATCCTGCATCAGCCTGTAAAAAAGACGCTCGTCTCTAAGGCTCTTGTTGAAAACGTCGAAGCCGTCAACCCAACCGTAAACCTCGTTAAAAACTCTGTCAAGCGGAGCCCTCAACACTTCGGGAAGCTTTTTCAAACAAAGAATTCTATCGGTAACCGAAAATCGCCAAGGCGTCTTTTTATATCGGGTTCTGATAAAATAACAGTCTATCGAATGCTCAAGTCTTACGTGTCCGCTTCTAAGATGATAGGTCTCTTCCGTTCCGTCGTAATCCCCCGCCTTGCAAATTATGTAGGGATGTGCCGTTCTGTCTAAGGAATAGTGGCAAACCATACCGACAAGCAGGGAAAACAACTCTGATAACTTGGTTTTTTCGGTCTCTTTTTCAAGCGCCGTTAAAAAGGCTCCCGTTTTTTGCTTGTGCATAACCGTATTTCTGACCGAGAACTTCTTATTTTTACCGCCGAAAAATCCGATTGTTGAAAGAGAATCGGGACCTTGAAGAGCTCTTCCGAAAATATCAAGGTCGATTTTTGACACCGTATCTTCAGATAGTTCCTTCAAAACATCCTGACCGAAACAGAAATGCGTTACAGGATCCGGCATACCCTATTCCTCGCTAACAGAATCCGGCTCTGAAGACTTCATATTAAACCCTGCAGTCCAATGCTTTTCTCTCTGCTCCACGGGCGGAATCCACATATAATCGCCGTAAGCGTTAACGAGATACGCGTGAATATCGTGAGGGAGCATAACCTCCATATCCTCAAACGGACCCTTAAAGGGCGGATAAAACACTTCTTTCGGCATAAGGTGTCCGAAATAGTGTCCAACGTCTGTAGGAATACACCAAAGACCCGTATCCTTCTTACCTCTGACAAACCTATCAAAAGTATTGCACCATTTCTCATATCCTCTGAATGAGAACAAGAAACCGATGAACATTCTGAATCTGTAGTTAAATTTGCCCTCCTTCGTCTGATAGAAAAACGCCTTCTTTTTAGGAGTTTTATAGAGTCTGTAAAAGGTTGAGGAAACCGCGATATACTGAAGTATCATAGCGGTCGTTCCCTTTATCTTTCTGACAAACGCGTTTGTGGGTGCATATTCGATCGGGAAAATATCGATCATAACACCCTGAGGAAGATCCATATCAAGATTATGAATGCTCGGTTTATATGTATTCTTCGCATAAATCTCGGTTATTAAGGATGCTACCTTATGGCCTTTCGAGTTAGGGGTTACAAGCTCATATTTATCACCGAGTTCCTCATCGAAGATCTCGGTGAAACGATTAAGGTCGTCTCTGGGCATAAGAAGGTCAACGTCATCATCCCAAGGAATAAATCCCTTATGGCGAACCGAACCTAAAGCCGTTCCGCCATCAGACATATAGCATATACCGTGTTTTTCACAAACTGCAGCAACGTCTTTAACCATCTGAAGCATAACGACCTGAAGTTCTTTAACCTCTTCATCTGTTATGTGTCTGAACTGTCCCATCTCGGGAGTATTGTGCATAACGTTTCTTGTTGATATCATTTTTTTAAGTTTAGCTAACATCTCAACCCAACCTTTATAAAAACTATTAATATAACATCTAATTTTCAGTGTTTTCTAACTCATTGGTTTTCTTTCTCGTGCTCTCCTTCATAAGCAAGCCAAGAGCGATCCAAAAGACAGAGGAATGCGGATTGTTTTGGAAGAACAGAGCCGTATCAAAGACCGCAGAAATTGCACCTATGGCAACTATCACCAATGAATATACAAACAAATCAGAAACAGGCGTTCCGCTAACAAGTTTTTTTATAACTCTAATTAAGCAAAGAACAATAAAGGCAGCAATGAGAAGAGCGCCTATAATTCCTGTGCTAACGTAAACGTATAAAAAACCGTTATGCGGATGGTATATTATACCTGCTTGATATTTTTCCGGATAGGTTTCCTTCGTATCTTCAACTATATATAGGTCTTCATGATTTTTAAGTATGTGCCACATATAGTTTCCGGGAGAGAGACCCGTTAACCCGATATCCTCGTGAATTGAAATATAATCTGACCAGATAGTCGTTCGGCCATTAGAAACGTCGCCTTCAAGCTCTTTTCTGAGCAACACACTGCTATATACTCCGCCGATCAAAACTATAATGGCTAGAATTACCGAAACTATAGAGAAAACTATCTGCTTCCATCCCGTTTTGAAATACTGATCACGGATAAATATCCACCCCAGAATAAACATTCCGGCCAATATGGATATTATAGCACTCCTTGATTTGCTCAAAACAATGTGAGAAATCAAAACTAAACTTGAAACATAAAGCAAAACTTTAGCCGTTTTATTTTCGGTTTTTATAGCCTTTATACAACATATAAAGAAGAAATATGCGCTAATATATGCAGCATGATTAAGTGTTCCAAAAATTCCGAACAAGCGATTATCTATATACCCTTGTCGAAACGCACTCGGATCTTTCGAAAGCGGATTTATAACTTTATAATAGCCAATTCCGTTAAAAAACTGAAAGAAAGACACCAAACAAGCAATAAGCCAAATAGCAAGGAACACTACGAATATAACGCTCATTGCTTTTTTCATTTTTTCATTATAGGTTCTGTAAGAGCAAGAATAAAAAATTGCAAAATATATGGTTGTCCAACAAAAAATGAATATATTTTCCGATACCCCATAAGAAAGCATTCTCAACGAGGACACAGCCACTAACGCACAAATACCAAAAAGCAATATACTATACTTACCTTGCCACAAGCGTTTAGCTGTAAACACGTCTACAACAATGAGTATTCCGCCAATTATTCCAAGATAGGTCTGCAAACTGTAAAAGGGAGTTTTAGCGACGAAACTCATTATAGGGGAAATCTGAATAAGCATCTGGAACATAAGAGTAACCGCAACAAAAATGAGGTTTATTATGTCCAAAACATAATAACTTCTGCGCGGTTCTATTATTCTTCTAAGAATCGATGCTCTATTATTCCTGCTATTAGAAGTAGTATCCATCCATTTAATCCTTTTCTTTAAATTATCCTGAAAAACAGGTTAACTCTCCTCACTTTGTTTTTGTTAGATTCGGCAACAGAGACTTCGCCTTGCCGAGCATAAACTTGAATTCATCTGTTTTAAAGGTTGTTATAACCCATAACGCAGGGAATATAACACAAACCGTTATCAGACGGAGTAAAAACGTTACTAACGTATTACCTGGTGCAACGTTAATTGCAACAAAATAACATATTGCGCATCCGATAGCGTTTATACCTGTGTATATAATGATCTTCTTGAGATACACAAGCCAACTTCTGTCGAACAAATTGTTATATAATACCTTTGCTTCCCAAGGGAAGTAAACAAAAATCATAATAAGTATCGTCGGAATTAAAGCGCCGATAATATTATTGGTTAATTTTATCAGTATGATACTGAAAACAAGCTTTAGCACCATCGAAACGTATGGCTTTAACCAGTCCTTAGTCCAAAGCCCCGATGCATCTCTGTAGGTAAGCTGCATTATCCTGAACATCCAGGTATAGAAAAACATGGTTAAAAACAACACAAATTTATCATCAAGAAGTCCCTCTTGACCTATCCAGATTCCACCGATAAAGGGTTGGAATAGGCAAAGCATACAAGCCGCGCACATACCGATAAGTGCTACCCAACCGTAAGTCAAATTAAGGAACAGCTTATGGTTGACCTCTTTTGAATCTATTATCAGTTTATTACCTATACCCGCAAGACAACCCGTTGTTATTATCTCAACAACACCGTTAACCGCCGTTACAATATAGAAATAGTTGCTGAAAAGCGCCTGAAGCGAAAGTCCTAAAAATGACGAGATCAGAATACTGTCAACGTTGACCATCAACGTGTTTCCAACCTTGTGTCCAAACAGGGTCTTAACTCTGTGGTAAACGCTCTTTTTCAGTTCATCACTAGGCGTTCCAACGCATTTTATATCGGGATACTGCTTTTTTGCAGCCATGTATAACGCGATACTGTTTGGGATTACCATTAAAGGTAACGTAATAAGGTAGAGATAATAGTTTTTGAAAACTGCAAGAATAACTATCTGCAAAACATACTGAAAGGCATATCTAACAACCATTATTTTTAGCTTTGTGTCTTCCCTCTGGTATGCAGAAAAAATAGCGTTAACGTATCCGAAAAGAACGTAGTCTAAAACGGTCGCGGATAAATAAAGGGCCCACATCACATAAAGGTTTGCATCAGGAGGACACTCATTTCCTACCAAATTCGGCAGAAACGGCATAACCGCAAGGCCCATTCCCAAGATAACAAGACCTATAATTCTATAAATCTTTCTGAAGAAGTTAAGCATTGCGCAGATTGCGGCGTTATCCTCTTTTGCCACCGCATCATACATAGTGTAAACGAGCGAACTGCTAAAACCAAGATTAGCAAGGTTCAGCACCGTTAATATGGAATTAAAAAGGGTGTTAAGCCCACTGTATTCCATACTGATGCTTTTTATTATTATTGTTTTTATAACGAACGGGCCTATTAACGCTATCAAGCGATAAAATGCGCCCCAAAGTGTATTACGAAATGCATTTTTAGTTCTGGCAAGTTCCATTATTTGCTAACAAGCCTCCGTTCAAAAACTCACTGTTTCTCAAACTGACTGATTTCAGGGAAAACCTCTTCAAAAATTTTAACTGTTTTCTTCTGTTCGGTTTCAAAATCGCAACTCATCGGGTCGTCGTTAACACAAACGACCTTATATTTTAGACTCTTGAGAACCTTTTCAACCGTCTCAGTGCTATCTGCACCCAGCGTAAGATAACTGCTGTTAGGTTTGTGGGGTGTAAACTCACCCTTCATTAATCGGTAATATCTGAAGAGATACTGATTAATGTCCTCTCTGCTGCGAAAACGGTTAAGGCAGGTGTTATGACACTCCTCAGGGAATTTTTCCCAAACCTCTTCAAGCGTTTTCTTGTTATACGGAACGCAGGTGTGAAAGTTTTTAAATCCCGTAACACAGCTTCCCGGTAACAAATACAAATTAAAGAGCATATCCTTCCCGTATTTGAGATTGAACCATTTAAAAAAGTTTTGTTTTAAAGCAGTCCTTTTAGAGAAAGTCATATTAATAAGCCCCAGCATATTGAGGTTTATATACGGTAAAAAACTGAAATTATCGGCTATCCTTACCATTCCCATAACCGCTGCATCACAAGGAAGCCCGTTAACGAAGAAATCTTCGGGGGTTACCTCTCTTCCTAAATAAACGTCATCGTTAAAATAAATAAAGTTCTCAGAAAGGTCAGGTATGCGATGCATATTAAGTTCTATAACGTGGGAGCTAAAGGTTGGTAGATATTCCTTCGGCATATAATCCTTGTGATTAACAACGTGAAGCTTCGGATGATCGGTATTAAGCCAGGGCGGAAGATGTCCCCAGGTGATAAGATGGATCTTTCTCACCCAAGGCGCATATTTCTCTATGCTCCTGAACCAATACTGAAACAGTCCCCATTCGCGATAACGCGCACTGGATCCGTCCGACTGAGCGGAAGGTCTGTATTCATTTCGTTCTTTCAGCCATTCGGGGTCAGATCCGTCGACCCACGGCACAACTATGTCAATCTCAAACTCAGCCATCGAATTTCCTCTCTTGATAAAACTTAATTCTCCTTGCAGTAGTGAACACCCTTATATTTTTTATAACTGTTTTCAAGGTCGATAAACACCGCATTATGACGCGCTATACGGTCCTCCTCGGGAGGAAGCGCCATATAATCGCCAAAGCTTATTTTAAGATACTCATCATAATCCTTCGGCATCGGCAGCATATAACCCTCAAAGGTAAGCTCAACCGGTTCTAAAAACCATTCGGTCGGGAAACGCATCTTCATAATAGTTGCGCCCTCACCGAAAGAAGCGACAAGACCGCCCTCCTTTGCCTTATACTTTGAAAGCCTTTTCTCTGCACCCTTCCAGATTTTATATCTGGTTTTGGGTGATTTGAAAACACCTAAAGCGATTTTTGTCAGATAATAGATCGCCTTTCCCTTATGCTCTGGGAGTCTCTGAAAATTAAAGCAACAGTAGATCATCGAATTGATCATCTGAATAATTCTTCCAAGCTTACCCTCGGCAACAGCGTCTATGGGAATAACGTCTATCATAAGTCCGTGGTTTATATCCGAATCAACACTGTGCTTATTAATAAAGGTCGTGTTATTGTCCTTGATCTCGGTTGCAGAGTGGTGAATATTTATAAACTCGTTTGAACGAACGCAAGAATACCTTTCGGTATCGGCATTCTTTACCCAAAGGCCCTGAAGTTTTTCATAGTCCTCTCTGAGCATAAAAACGTCAACGTCATCATCCCAGGGAATAAAACCTTTATGCCGAACCGCCCCTAACGCAGTTCCTCCGCATAATGCATATTTTAAATCATTTTCTCTGCAAAATTTATCGAAATATACCAAAATATCCAACATTTTAATCTGAATATCTCTGATCGGCGTTTCCTTTGCACTATTCATTACAAAAAATCCTCCGCAAATTAAACCTTAAATACTGTTTTTAACAGACTCGCTGAAGCTTTCCTCCTCATATTCAAAGCCGAATACCTCGCAGTCTTTGTAAATCAAGGTGGAAAAAGCCTTTCTCGCCGCCGAAACAAACGGAGACACCATTTTTATCAGCAATCCCGCCAAAGAACTAAAGAACACCTTCTTGCCAACCGTTTCAGCCATCACGTGTGCCATCTCGGTGGTGTTAACGTATTCCCTGTTCTGAGGGAAAAACACGCCGCCCTGCTCCTTATCAATAACTAACCTGATAAACGCAGAAAGGTTCAGAACCGAGATCATACTGCGCTGATTTTTAACCGCAGGAAAAACGGGACTTTTCTTAACAAGTTTTAGCATAAGCTGGAAGTTTCCTCTGCAGTTTTTACCGTATACCATAGGCGGACGCAAAACAGAAATCTTAAAGTTTGGAGCCTCAAGTTCCTTTAAACCTGCTTCGGCCTGCAATTTGGATATACCGTAATTGCTCTTGGGTGACGGAACGGTTTCAGGGGTTATAACTCCGCGGTCCATACCGTAAACACTCATGGAGCTAAGAAAAACAAACTGCCCAACGCCGCATTCCTTTGCTTTTTTTGCAACCTCTATTGCTAAATCGCGATTAACCTTATAATAAAGCTCTGCATTTTCTTTAGTTTCTTTTTGGTGAGCGATACCCGCAACGTGAACCACGGCATCATAGCCCGAGAAATCAAAGCTTTTCCAACCATCGCCCAACATATCAAGCGTCTCAACAGAATATTTATCTTCCCATTTTGAAAGATAACCTTCAAGAACAGATCCTATATAACTGCCTTTTCCCGTTATTAAAATCTTTTTCATTCTTTATCCATCGCTCCTGTTCCGCCCTCAACAACGCCGTCGTTTTTAAGAACCGAACCAATTGTTGCGAAGAAACACTTAATATCAAAACCAAAACTCATTTTCTCAACGTATTCCCCGTCAAGTTTAGCCTTAACAGGAATTTCGAGTTCGTCTCTTCCGTTTATCTGAGCCCAACCCGTAAGTCCGGGGAGTATATCGTTCGCGCCGTATTTATCGCGCTCTTCTATAAGATCATACTGATTCCAGAGCGCAGGACGAGGCCCGATAACAGACATTTCACCAACAAAAATATTAAATATCTGAGGGAGCTCATCAAGGCTTGTTTTTCTAAGGAACTTACCTACCTTTGTTATCCACTCGTCAGGGTTCTGGAGAAGATGGGTAGGGGTATCTTTAGGGGTATCTATTCTCATAGTTCTGAATTTAAGAATATTAAAATGCTTTTTATGAATTCCAACCCTCTTCTGTTTAAAAAGAACGGGTCCGGGAGAATCAATTTTTATAACAATCACCAATATAAGCAGCACGGGCGACAACAAGAGAATGCCCATAGCCGATAAAACGATATCAATAAATCTTTTAAAAAATTTCTTATACATAGCTACCACCTTTTTAAAAAAATTTACCGCTGTTTAAACATATTTTTAGGTTATATTTAGCACCAATAGCCATTATATAGCGCAATTGCGCATAATACACCTATTTTTGCTATTGTAACATAAATCTACATTTTTTGCAACCCTAAAAGTGCATTAATAACCCCAATATACATAAAAACAGAAACCCAACCGAAGCACCCGTCAGATTTCTGCTTTAATTATATCATTCACCCCACACACAGTCAACCGATTATTAGCATAACGATTCTGCCAAATAGTGTGATTTTGGAAGAATTTAAAAGAAAAAGCGCGGAGTAAAACCTCCGCGCTAAAAGGCTATCTTAACATAAACTTTTCCAAAAGTTTTTTGTTATTTATTCCCAGTTTATCATATATGACCGATATATAGTTATTTATGGTGCGTTCAGAAAGTTCCAGATGCTCAGCAATCTCCTTCACACGCCAATTCCGGCTGTAAAGCATCGCCACCGTAAACTCAGTATGGGTGAGATTTTCTGCAACCTTATGCACGTTCTTCTCGTTATATATCTTATACCAGGACTCGTTAAATCTTTTCGCAAGACTCACAATCTCTCTATAGGACTCCGGATGCTCTTTTTTTATCTTTTTATCGATAAATCCTTGCAAAAGGCTGAAATGCTCAACAAAAGGCATAATAAGTTTGTTTTTTTCCGATAACCTCCACGCCTTTTCTATATACTCCTCAGCCTTCTTTTTATTAAGAAGATTTATGTTCGCCATTGCACCCACAATATATAGATAAATCATTGGTATAACGTGTTTTTTAGGACTCACAACAAGCGCCGAATCAACAATACCCAAGGCCCTTTCGTATTCCTTGCGGTGATAGCAGGTATAAGCCATAAGATATAACGACATCAATTTAACTCCGCCGCTGTAAAACTTTACGTATTCACATATCTCGGGTGCGTTTTCGCTTGGAAGATGGAGCTGCATCGTCTCGATTGCAGAAGCAAAAACGTAGGGTGCTCTGTTCTGCATATCCAGTCTGTTCTGAGCCTCAGAGAGTTCTTCATCGAGAATGCTCTCGGCATAATACGCCTTAATTAGATGGCCTGCACAGAGATTTGAGAACATACAAAAGAGCGCCGCCGTAGACCTTAAAATTCTATACTTAGAGGTTAAATAGAGTTCCGCTTGAGCCGAACACTTTTCAAAATCTCCTGTAAAATAATAGTATTCCAGCAGCGCAATATTTTTAACGTCCTCATCCTCAAAGCTTCCGACAAACTCCGCTAACGGCTCCCCGTCTTCAAAGCTATTTATGATCGGCATAGGCTCCTTATATAAATATTCCTCGGGCACGGTCACATCAGCTGCATATGAAAAGGAAGCAGGTATCATCCAGACCCCGCTCTTTTTCTCTGCCGACGGTATTTTCCCTTCCTTTGCCCATTTCTGAACCGCCCGGACAGTCACACCAAGCCTTTTTGCCGTTTCTTCAGCCGTTTCAAAATTCACTTTTCCTCGCCTCGATTCTTAAATTTGCGAAATGCGCTCTTTAGAGTGCTTTTTAAAACGTTTATATAAATTGTATCACTTTATTAAAACAATTGCAAATCTTTTTCCTTTTTGTTATAATAACCTCACAGCGTTATCAAAATCAAAGATTTTGACGCTTGAGAGAACATTAAAACACAAGCGCCAAGACTTGCGTCTTGGGGGCTTTGCCCTTAGCGTCGCAGAACTCCGAACTTGTGTTATAATAACCTCACAGCGTTATCAAAATCAAAGATTTTGACGCTTGAGAAGACACCAAAACTCCAAAACCCGTGTTGCGACACGGGTAGCTTTCGCTCTCAAAAGCTTTCGCTTTTGTTTTTGTGTTATAATACCCTCATCACTCATAAAGGAAGAAAACGCGATGTATAATTTTTTCATACCCGACTCTGAAAAGCATAATAACGGCTATATGATAACGGGAAGCGATTATAACCACATAAAAAACGTTTTGAGAATAAAGCTCGGCGAAGAAATAATTATAAGCGACGGTGCCGCCGGTAACCTATGCGTCGTTAAAGAAATAACCGATAGCACCGTTTTTGTTGAGATCAAGGAAGAAAACTTTCTTGATACCGCCCTGCCAATAAAAATATATCTCTTCCAGGGGCTTCCCAAAGGAGATAAAATGGAACTTATTATTCAAAAATGCGTTGAACTCGGGGTAAGCGGAATATATCCGACCGAAATGAACCGCTCCATCGTTAAGATAGAAGAAAAGAAGAAGGCATCTAAACTGTCACGTTGGAACGCCATCTCCGAAGCGGCGGCAAAGCAATCTAAGCAGAATTTTATTCCCGAGGTTTTCGATATCCTGACCTTTAACGAAGCTCTGGAAAAGGCAAAAGAACTCGATATTTTACTGGTTCCGTATGAAAGCGAAAACGGAATGGTATCCACCGCCGAAGCCCTCAAAAAACTAAAAAAAGGAATGTCTGTCGGCATTCTTATCGGCCCCGAGGGGGGCTTTGACCCGAAAGAGATCGAAAAGGCAAAGGAAATTGGCGGAGAGGTAATTTCACTGGGCAAAAGAATACTCCGAACCGAAACCGCCGCAATAACCGCAACCGCAATGTGTATGCTTCATAGCGAAATGAATCTGTAACAAAAAACGCTCTGCTTTCGGCAGAGCGTTTTCTTTTATTTAGTTGAGAAGAGGTGAACCTGTTGAGGTGTTCTCATCAGCAAGATCACCGATGTTATTTTCAATCGAGCAGGTGGAATTATCGCCGCGAAGATCAAGATTCTTAACAAGCGATCCTCTCGCCATAGTATTATCCTTAACAATGCAGTCTTTGCAGTCCTTGATAATAAATGCATAGTTAGGACTCATAACTCCGCCGCCGCCGTCGTTCTTACCAACCCTCATGGTGTTGCCCGTAACAACGGTATCACTGCAGTGAGTGAGTATCATATGGCAACTGAAATCGGGGTTAGCGTGGGGAGTTTCGGGAACGTGAGCACCGCTTCTGCGGAAGATGTTACCCGTTACAGAAACAAGGTCAACTCTGCCTTCGTCGCTTCCGAGTCTTAATGCAGGGCCGAAGGTTCTGTCGAAGAAGTTGCCCGTGATATTATAACTGTCACCAAAAGGAATATCGAAACCTGCGGTGCGGTTCCATTCAACACGGTTACCCGTGCAGGTAATAGAAGCAACAACGTTTCCGCCCTTGATTCCGCCGAGGGTGTTTCCTGTAAACCAGTTATCAATGATAAATCCGTCCCATCCGTCGATAAAGAGACCTGCCCCGCCGTTGCGGTGGAGCATACTGTGACGGATCGAGAAGCACCAGATATGTTCGAGGTGAACGCCGTCTCCCGAGAAACAACCGATACGGCAGTCGTCGATCGCAGGAGTATCCTCTTCGCTTCCGCCGTTATATTTATCCCAGTAAAGTTTTACTCCGTGAATATTTTCTCCAAGATGATCACCGTTTAAGCAAACGCCCTTGATAGAACAGCCAAATGCTCCGGTAATATCTAAAAGACAGTCGGTATCAGTAGTATTAAGCTTTAACACCGAAGCACCGTCGTTACGGAAGCTCCAGGCAGAAGTTCCCTCAAGAGACTTAAACTGACCGCGAAGATGAAGTCTTCCGACCATATAAACACCTGGGGGAATAATTATTTTTGCATAACTGTCAGCCGCGTCAATAGCCGCCTGAATAGCCGCAGTGCAGTCGGTCTTACCGTCGCCAACCGCGCCAAAATCAAGAATATTAAATATTTTTTCCATATTAGGACCTATCCTTTCTTTCCCGAAAACCAAAGTTTCGGGCGTTTTGCTAATGTTACCATATAACAGCAAAAATTGCTATAAGCAAATCGCATAAGAAATAATTATTTTTTTAGTTAAACTAACTAAACCGACTCGGTAAATTTAAGAAAAGCCGCCTTTCCTTCGGGAGTTCTCTTATAAACACCTGCGTGTTCAAGAACCTTTGCAAAAACAATACCTATCTCGTCTTCAACTATCTTGTCAATGTTTTCCGCAGTGAGTTTTCCGTATTTCTCCGAAAAGCCTGATGCCCATTCTGCATGGGAAGCGGTTCTCTCATCAAGGCTAAGATCCTCGCCCGAGAGAAGCTTCTCCTTAAGAACCTGAATTTCGGTCTTCAGTCTTGCAGGAAGCACCGCAAGACCCATAACCTCAATAAGACCGATATTCTCCTTCTTTATGTGGTGAAGCTCTGCGTGAGGATGATATACTCCCAAGGGGTGCTCCTCGGTGGTGATGTTGTTTCTGAGAACAAGATCAAGTTCAAAGTTTTCACCGTTTTTACGGGCAATAGGAGTTATGGTGTTATGCTTTTCCCCATTTGTCTCGGCGAAAATAAATGCATCCTTATCGGTATATCCTCTCCAAGCAGCAAGAATTTTTCCTGCCAAAGCAATTATTCTTTCCTTATCTCCGTTTAATCGGATAACCGACATAGGCCACTTAACTATTCCTGCCTTAACGTCCTCAAAGCCCTTGAAACTAATCTCGGTCTCCACGGGAGCCTTAGCCATCGCAAAGGTGTTGTTACCGCCCTGGAAATGATCGTGGGTCAAGATCGAGCCGCCGACTATCGGAAGGTCTGCGTTCGAACCGACGAAATAATGAGGAAATTTTTCAACAAAGTCGAGAAGCTTTTTAAAGGTCGCGTCGTTTATCTGCATAGGAGTATGCTCAGAGTTAAACACGATGCAGTGCTCGTTATAGTAAACGTAGGGTGAATACTGGAAGAACCAGTCACTGTCGTTGATCCTGACGGGAATAATTCTGTGGTTCTGCCTTGCGGGAGAATTAACTCTGCCTCTGTAACCCTCGTTTTCTCTGCACAAAAGGCACTTAGGATATCCCGACTGCGCCATAGTCTTAGCCGCCGCAATAGCCTTGGGGTCCTTTTCCGGTTTCGAGAGGTTAACGGTGATGTCAATATCGCCGTAT
>JAZNVP010000055.1:0-22651 GCA_045592865.1 Oscillospiraceae bacterium | reverse complement strand
ATGGTAGTTTCTTCTATTCTACCATAGGAGGCTCTTTTTTTCTATTGTCCGTTTTTAATGGACTTGTTCAGAGGGTGGTTCTTTTTTTAAGTAATAGTGAAGAGTGAAGAGGTAATAGGTGCGGTGTCGGCTCTGCCGACGAATCAGACAAAAAAAGAACCGACCCAGACGGGACGGTCTTTTTTTGTCTATTTAAGGGATTCGGCGAGGGATTTTATTTCGCTTATATTTTCCTCTTTAACTGCCGAATGAATTGTAACAACGGGGTCTATAAAGGTTATATCCTTTGAGTTTTCGAACATCTTCTTTATCACCCTTGCGGCAGTCGGTGCCCAGGAGCCGTTTTCTATAATTCCGACCGTGCGCTTTTTATAGCCGCGCTCTAAAAGCTCGTTTATAAATATTCTCATAAAGGGGAAGAGTTCTCCGTTATAGGTGGTGGTTGCGAGGACGAGTTTATCATAACGGAAAGCGTCCTCGACCGCTTCTGCCATATCGCTTCTTGCAAGATCGCATAGGACTGATTTTATTCCTTTCGCTTTCAGTTCTTCGTCCAAGAGGGTTGCCGCTTTTTTGGTGTTACCGTAAACGCTGGTGTAGGCTATGAGAACGCCCTCGGACTCGGGTTCATAAGAAGACCAGGTGTTATAAAGGTTTATATAATAACCGAGGTTTTCCGTCAGAACGGGACCGTGGAGAGCACAAATGGCGTTTATCTCTTTTCCTGCGAGTTTTTTAAGGACTGCCTGGACCTGAGCCCCGTATTTTCCGACGATGCCGAAATAGTATCTTCTGGCTTCACAAGCCCAGTCCTCGTCACAGTCGAGGGCACCGAATTTGCCGAATCCGTCGGCAGAGAAGAGGATCTTTTCGGTTTCTTCGTAAACGAAGGTTACTTCGGGCCAATGGACCATCGGCGCTGTGAAGAAGTTAAGCACGTGGGAGCCGAGGGAGAGTGAGTCCCCGTCTTTAACGACTACTCTGCGGTCTTCAAAACCGTTTTCAAAGAATTTCTCCATCATCGAAAATGCCTTGTCGGTTGCAACTATTTTTGCATCGGGGAACCTGTCCGCAAAAACCTTAATGTTTGCCGAATGGTCGGGCTCCATATGCTGAACTATGAGATAGTCGGGCTGTTTCCCGTTTAAAGCACCGTCGAGATTTGTGAGCCATTCGTCCTTAAAGGCACCGTCAACCGTATCGAAAACGGCGATCTTTTCGTCGACTAAAACGTAAGAGTTATAACTCATTCCGTTCGGAACCTCATACTGACCTTCAAAAAGGTCTATTTTACGGTCGTTAACGCCGACGTATTTGATGTTTTCACTAAGCATTTTTATTCTCCTTTTATCCAAGTAAAGTATCGAAAATAAGCATTACCGAAAAGCCGACTAATAGGGCGTAGGTCGCGCCTCGCTCACTTCCGTGGGCGTGGGTTTCGGGAATCATTTCGTCGCTTATAACGTAGAGCATTGTTCCGCCTGCGAAGGCAAGAGCAAAGGGAAGCACCGCCGAAGAGATGCTTACTGCAAAGTAGCCGAGTAATGTTCCTATAACCTCGATAACCCCCGTCATAACGGCGATGAGGAAGGTTCTCTTTGCGCTTATACCCGACATCAGCATTGGTGCGATTATAACCATTCCTTCGGGGATATTCTGAAGCGCGATGCCGCCTGCAATTAGAATTGCCTCACCCGTGTTTCCCGTTCCGAAGCCGACACCTGCGGCGATGCCTTCGGGGAGATTATGGATAGCGATCGCAATGACGAACAGAAGCACCTTATTGAGCTTTTCGCTCTTTTCGGGGTGGGCTTCCGAGTCGGCACCGGTTAGTTTGTGAAGATGGGGAACTATTTTATCGATCAGGTTAACGCACAGAGCACCGCAGAAAATTCCTGCGACCGTAACCAATAGGGAAAATTTGCCGCCATATTCAAGAGAGGGAATTATAAGCCCTAAAACTGCCGCCGAAAGCATAACGCCTGCCGCGAAAGAGAGGATAATATCGCTCATTTTATGGCTCATTTTTTTAAATATGAAACCAATGAGCGCACCTATGACCGATGCGGCGCCAACGCCGATGGCGGTCAAAAAAACTATTTTCATTTTCATTCTCCTTTTTGTTTAAGGATGGGGCTATTATACCATAAATTCGCCTGACAGAAAAGAGGTAAACGGCAAATTTATTGATTTTTTTTATATACTATGGTAATATTTATCTAAAGCACTAAAAAAGAAGGTAATTATGTGAAGAAAAAACGGTTTTCGCTTTCAACGACCCAGACCGTGCTTGTGAGTTTTTTGTTGGTTATTCTTGTTGGAAGCGTCCTGCTATCCCTTCCGATAAGCACTAAAGACGGTGAAGGGATAAGGTATATTGATTCGCTTTTCACCGCTGTTACGGCAACCTGCGTAACGGGGCTTGTAACTGTGCCCGTTGCGGAGACCTTTTCTTATTTTGGGCAGACGGTTATATTGCTCCTCATTGAGATCGGCGGACTTGGATTTATAACTGTTATAACTGCTTTTATGGTTATATTGAAAAGGAAACTCGGTATTGCCAACAGGATATTGATTCAGGACGCCTTTAACCTTAATTCTCTTTCGGGTATAGTCAGGTTTGTTAAAAAGGTCGTAGTGGGCACCCTCTTGGTTCAGTTGACGGGAGCTCTTCTCTATATGCCTGTTTTTGTTTCGGATTTTGGCGTCAGGGGAATATGGATATCTGTCTTTAATGCAGTTTCGGCGTTTTGCAACGCAGGGATTGACGTTATAGGAACCAATAGTTTAATGGATTACGCTACAAATCCTGTTGTTAACGGGGTAACGGCTGCGCTAATAATTCTGGGCGGTATCGGATTTGTCGTTTGGTGGGACGTTCTTGATGCGCTAAGAAATCTCAAGAAACGAGGGCTAAAATGCTTTAAGGGATTAAGCCTTCACAGCAAACTTGCAATTTTTATAACGCTGAGCCTTATCGTTTCGGGAACGGCGTTGATATTTATTTTTGAATATAACAACCCAAAAACGATCGGTGGAATGGGGCTTTTCGATAAGCTTCAGGTGTCGTTTTTCCAATCGGTGACAACCAGAACGGCGGGGTTTGCAACTATTCCTCAAGAGAACCTTACCGATTCGAGTTCGCTTTTATCGATGATACTTATGCTTATAGGCGGCTCACCTGTTTCAACGGCGGGTGGAATGAAAACTGTAACGGCAGGGGTTCTCGTTTTAGAGGCGATATCTGTTATTAAAAACAAAGAAGAGGTTGCGGCGTTTAACCGTAATATACCGCAGAAGGTCGTTAAAAAGGCGGTAACTGTGGCGCTTGTGTTCTTTTTTGCGGCGGCGTTTTCGTCGATACTGCTCACGGCCTTTACGGATTTAGAGTTTCTTGATATTGCTTATGAGTCGGTCAGTGCAGTGGCGACGGTAGGACTGACAAGGGGAATTACTCCTTATCTTAACGATATAGGAAAAACTATAATCATACTGACGATGTATATTGGACGAATAGGTCCGCTTTCTTTGGTTTTTGCTTTCCATATTAAGAATAAAAATGAAAACACGGTTAAGAATCCTTCTGAGGATATAAGCGTGGGTTAAGGAGAGGTTAAAATGAGTATTCATAAATCCTATGCAGTTTTTGGACTTGGCAAATACGGAGCTTCCGTTGCTACTGAGCTTGTTGCGAACGGGCTTGAGGTGCTTGCGGTTGACAGTGATATGAATATCGTTAATGAAATGAGCGAGGTTATTCCGCTTTGCAAATGCGCCGACGTAACCGAAAGAGAGACCCTTAAGGCGCTTGGTATCTCTAATTTTGACGTTGTTATTATAGCAATGGCGGACAGCTTCGAGGCAACCGTTATGGCGACAACTCTCTGCAAAGAAGCGGGGGTCGAAAACGTCATTGTTAAATGCGCATCCAGAATGCATGAAAAAATTCTGCTTCGGGTTGGTGCTGACAGGGTGGTTGTTCCTGAGCACGAATCGGGGGTAAGACTTGCTAAGAATCTTGCAAGTTCGGGATTTATTGATGCGGTTGAGCTTTCCAAGAATGTTTCTATGGTTGAGATGAACGTGAAGGATGAATGGGTCGGTAAAAGCCTTATAGACCTTAACCTCAGAAAAAAGTATTCTATCAACATTATCGCTGTTAAAAAGAATGATAAGATAAGCCTTGAGATTTCACCTGATACAGTTTTGGACAGGGATATGAAGATTATCGTTGTTGCCGATACCGAGAAGCTGTCAAGGCTCGGCGACTGACTTGATGGAAGGCTTAGTTTGTGATAAAATGATTAAAACGGATAATAATTTTAAAGGGTGATTTCGGTGGATAAGGAAAATTTAAGAAAGCTGCAGCTTAAAAAGATGGAAGCGCTTCACGAGATCGAGAGGGTCTGCAAAAAGCACGGACTTCGTTATTTTTTAGATTTCGGAACACTTCTCGGTGCGATAAGGCACGAGGGCTATATTCCGTGGGATGATGATATTGATCTGGGTATGCCTGTGTCGGACTATATGAAGTTTTTGGAGATCGCGCCGAAGGAACTGTCTTCTGACTACTTTATGCAGACTGCGGAGACCGATCCGCCTTACGATCTTCCCTTTATCAAGATAAGAACCAACGGCACGACCGATCTATATATTCCCTGGAAGAAATATAAGATCCATCACGGTCTGAGCCTTGATATATTCCATATTTTCCCTCTTGCCAACAATAAGTTTTTGCGCTTTATTCAGAACAAGGCGGCAATGATCTATAAGCTTTCCTTCAGCGGAAGAGTCTTGAACGGAAGACGGGGACTTTATACCTTTCAGAAGATCATTCTTCTTGCGCCGAAGTTCTGGAGAAAAGTGACCTGGCCTCTGTTTGCCTGTTTCAGCGAGGAAAAGGCGACACACTGGTCGCACATAATTGAGGAACCGAGGGGATATATCTCTTCAGAGGGGCTTTTCCCCTTAACCACCCTTAAGTTTGAGGACAAGCACTATCCCGTTCCGCGCGATTACCACACCTTTATGACGAGCGTTTACGGGGACTATATGACCCCGCCGCCCGAACGCGAAAGGGTGGAGCACGAGGGCTTTATCGTTGACCTTGAGAGGTCTTATGAGGAATATCTCGAAGATTAGAAACGGAGAGTTTAAATGGAGTTCGAGTTAAGAAAAATAACGGCAGAAGAGAACGACTCTTTTGTTAACGGACATAAAAAAGAACATTTTATGCAGCTTTCCTCCTGGGGAGAGGTAAAGTCGGGCGGAGACTGGGAGTATGAGCTTCTCGGTCTTTTTAAAGACGGCGTTCTTTCGGGAACGGCTATGCTTCTGAGGAGAGAGATACCCGTTATTTCGGGTTATCTTTATTATGCCCCGAGAGGCTTTGTTGTTGACTATGATAATGAAGAGCTCCTATCTGCCTTTACCGAGAAGATAAAGGAGTATTTAAAGAACAAAAGGGCGGTTTACCTTTTAATTGACCCCGATTATTACTTTAGGGTTCTTGATAAATATGAAAATGAAATAAAGGCGCCCGACGGGTTTGTGGAGAAAATGGAGTCGCTTGGGTTTAAGCACCGCGGTTTTACCAAGGGATTTGACGGCAGTCAGCCCAGATGCACCTTCCGTCTTTCCTTAAAGGGAACCAAGGATGAGGTTTTCGGCTCCTTCGACCGTTTCTGCAAAAAGGCGATAAGGCAGTCGGAAGAGAACTGCATTGAGGTTTTCCCGTCGGACGATTTTGAGACCTTTGAAGAGATCATGAAAGAAACCGCTCTGAGAGACGGTTTTATCGAGAACCGTATGGACTACTATAAGAGGGTTTATAATATTTTAAAGCCGAGGGGTCTTTGCGAACTTTTAATGTCGAAATATAACCCCGAGAAGCATCTTTCTTCTCTTAAAGGGCAGATCGAAGCTGCCGAAAAGGATTTGGAGTCGGCAAGAGTAAGGCTTTCTGAAAAGCCGACCGCTAAGGCGGAAACGGCGGTGAAACAGTCTGAGGAGAAACTTGCAAGGCTCACAAAGCTCAAAGAGGAAGCCGAGAAAAACAGAGAGCTTTATCCCGACGGAATTGTTCTTTCGGTTGGCATTAATATGAATTCCAAGAACCGCGGATGGACCATTTTCGGCGGAAGCAGAGACCTGCTTCGCGGAATGAATGCAAACTATGCCATAACCTATGCCGCTATCGAGCGTTTCAGAGAAGCGGGTATGGAATTTATGGACTTTTTCGGAACCATTCCCGATCCTAAAGAGGACGACCCACTATATGGAATACACCGCTTTAAATCTAAGTTTTCGGGAGACTATATTGTGTTTCCGGGTGAATTCCATCTCGTTTTCGACAAGGTGAGATATTTTATTTGGATAAAACTCTATCCGACTCTTTTCAAGACGCTTAAAAAGGTGTTGAGGAAAATAAGAAAGTAAAGGGGGATCTTTATGCGGGTGCTTCAGATAAATGCGGTTTTCGGAGTGGGCTCAACGGGGGTTATCGTGAGGGATATCCACGCGCTTTTAAAGGAGCGCGGCGTTGAGAGTTTTGTTGCCGCTTCGAGCGCTAAAGACGGGGATAAAAACGTTTATATAATTGGCTCCACGCTCGGTAAGAAGCTTCACGCTCTTCTTTGCAGGATAAACGGAGAACAGGCGTATTTTTCGCGTTTTTCAACGGCTCGGCTTATTTCCTATATAAAGAAAATAAAGCCCGATATTGTGCATCTTCATAATCTGCACAGTAACTACATAAACCTCCCACTGCTCCTGCGGTTTTTGGGAAAATCGGACATAAAAACGGTGCTCACGCTTCACGACTGTTGGTTCTTCACGGGCGGTTGTTTTCACTATACCGCCGCTTGTTGCGATAGATTTAAAACGGGTTGCGGCGCTTGTCCTAAAAAGAGGCTCGACACTCCTGCTTATCTTTTCGACCGTTCGGCAAAGATCTTTGACGACAGAAAAAGAGACTTCGGGAAGCTTAAATATCTCTATCCCGTCGGGGTTTCTTCCTGGATAGCGCGTGAGGCTGAAAAGAGCATATTTAAGTCCGTCAGGACCATTCACAACGGGGTCGATACCGAGATCTTTAAGTCTTCAAAGGAAAGACTTTTCGGCGACGGATTTGTTATTTTAGGCCCTGCGACCAAGTGGTTAAAGGCAGAAAACCGAGAGGCGCTTGAGAAGTTATCGGAGGCTTTTTCGGAGGATAAGATAGTGCTTTTCGGTTCTGATAGGGTAGAAGGGCTTCCCTCAAACGTTACCACCGCCGCTTACACGAAAAGCCAGAAAGAACTTGCAAAAATCTATTCTTCTGCCGACGTTTTCGTTAACTGCACGAGGGAGGATTCTCTCCCCACCGTTAACCTTGAAGCCGAAAGCTCGGGGGTTCCTGTTGTGACTTACAGTAACACCGGCACTACCGAAACGGTGCCCGACAGAGAACTTTTTGCGGTTTCGACGGGGGATATTGACGCTTTAATTTCGAAGGTTAAGGATATAAAAGCGAAGGGGAAAGGCTTTTATTCCGAGGCGGTTCGTGATTACGTTAAAAACGAATTCGAAAAAGAAAAAAATTACGAGAAGTATTTAGAATTTTATAATGAGATAATGGCTCTGTAAAGCCATTTATGACCGCTCTGCGAGTGATATGCAGGGCGGTTTTTTTATGCAAAAAAACGTCCGAAAAAAACTTAAAAAAAGTTAAAAAAATTTGCTGTTTCCTATTGATTTTTCCATATAGGGAGTGTATAATATATTCATAAGTGGTGAAAAGTGGTGTAAAGTGGTTAGAAAATCCACAAAGGAGGTGAGAACATATGCTGATTGGTGAATTCAGTCACAACATCGATGAGAAGGGAAGATTTAACTTTCCGAGTAAATTCCGCGATGACTTAGGCGACCGTTTTATCGTTACCAAAGGTTTCGATAGCAATTCCTGTCTTTTCGTTTATTCGAAAGAGGAGTGGGGTGTTCTCGCCGACAAGATAACGGCTCTGCCGTTTTCCAAAACAAGAAACATTCAGCGCTTTATGTTCTCAAGTGCGGTTGAGGTCGTTCCCGATAAGCAGGGAAGAATTCTTATCCCGCAGAACCTTCGTGATTACGCAGGACTCGAGAAGGATATTCTCGTTATCGGCGTTCAGAACAGAGCGGAGATATGGAACAAGGAAGCCTGGAACAAGGTTTGCGAAGAGATCACTGCAGAAACTGTTCTTGAGGCAATGGAGCAGCTTGATTTCTAACCGAGGAAATATATATGGAATTTAAACATTTGCCCGTTATGTTCTCGGAATGCATGGAAGGGTTAAACATTAACCCGAACGGCATTTACGTTGACGGAACGGCAGGCGGGGGAGGGCATTCCTTCGGAATCGCTTCCCGTCTTTCAGAAAAAGGAAGACTGATATGTCTTGACAAGGATCCTGATGCAACGTGTGCGGCGGGAGAGAGGCTGAGAGGCTTCTCGAACGCGAGGGTGTTCTTATCAGATTATTCAGAGATCGATATAGTTTTAGACGGGCTGAGAATTGAAGAGGTTGACGGAATACTTTTAGACCTCGGAGTTTCTTCTTTTCAGCTGGATAACGCCGAGAGAGGTTTTTCCTACCACGCTGATGCGCCGCTCGATATGAGGATGAGTAAATCGGGGCTTTCGGCGAGAGACGTTGTTAACACCTATCCGAGAGAGGCTCTCGAGAAGATAATCAGAGAGAACTCTGAAGAAAGATTTGCTTATAGGATAGCCGAGAGGATAACTCGGGAAAGAGAAAAGGCGCCCATTGAAACAACGATGCAACTTGCCGAGATAGTTTCGGCGGCGGTTCCTGCCTTTTCAAAGAGGGAAAAGAACCCCTGCAAGAGAACCTTTCAGGCGATAAGGATGGAAGTGAACGGAGAGCTTTCCCATCTTAGTGAAGCGCTCGACAAATGCTTCGATAAACTAAAGTCCGGCGGAAGACTCGCGATAATAACCTTCCATTCGTTAGAAGACAGAATGGTTAAAGAAAGGTTTGTGACCTTTGCAACGGGTTGCACCTGTCCTCCCGATTTTCCGATATGTGTTTGCGGAAAGAAACCGAGAGGGAAGCTTATAACAAGAAAGCCGATAACGGCTTCTGAAGAGGAACTTAAAGAGAACAGACGTTCTGTCAGTGCAAAACTCAGAATTATAGAAAAGATTTAAAGAAAGGAGATGAAGAATATGCAGGAAACAGCTTACGATCTTTCGCTTTTCGAGGCGAAACGCGCGCCTCGTGAAAGAAAAGCAAAGGAAAGCGAGATAAAGGTCGTTAAGGGAAAAGGCAAGGGAAAGAAAAAGAGCCTTTTATCGAGAATAGTTGTTTTCGGTATGTTCCTTATCCTTATCTCCACTCTTATATATTCAAAGGTTGAACTGACTGAGGTCGGCGAGAACATAACCTCCGAACAGGCGCTTCTTGCGGAGCTTCAGGGCGAGGCAACAAGGCTTGAACTTGAGCTTGAGGGAAAGACCTCGTTCGGAACCATTGAGGAATATGCAACCGAATACCTCGGTCTTTCAAAGGTCAGTTCGGCTCAGATAGAGTATATCGACCTGTCTGAAGGCAACAAAATCGAATCTCTCGGTGACGTGGGGTTGGCGTCGCTGTGGGCAAAAGTTAAGACGGCGGTCTTAGGTTTTGTGGAATACATAAGATTATGATGCAATAATATTAAAGGAGAAGGGTTGAGAAATTATTCTTAACCCTTACTTTTGACTTATAGGGTTAATTTTATTTTAAGAAAACGGCTGATTATTTTACTTAGAAAGGGTGAAAACTGTGGGTCCGAGCAAGATGATGAAGGGAAGAATGAGGTTTATTCTGGTGTTCTTCACTGCTCTTTGTTTTATTGTTGTTTCAAGCGTTCTCGTTTGGGAGCAGATCGTTCAATACGACTTCTATTCCCTTAAAGCCGAGGCGCAGCAACTCGGAGACACCACCGTTCCCGCCAACCGCGGAACCATTTACGATAAGAATATGAAGACCCTTGCGAAAAGCGCGACGGTTTACACCATTGTTGTTTCCCCTGCTGACACGCCCGACGAGAAAAAGCCGATAATTGCTTCGGGGCTTTCCGAAATTCTCGGCATAGAAGAGGACGTTATTATGTCGAAGCTTTCAAAGGCGGGAAGCTATTACGAGGTCATTCAGAAAAAGGTTGAGCAGGAAACGACCGACAAGATAAGGGCGTTCGTTTCGGAGAACAAGATAACCACCCTTTACCTTTACGAAGACACCAAGCGTTATTATACATACGGAAACTTCGCTTCCCACATTTTAGGCTTTGTCGGAAGCGATAACCAAGGTCTTGGCGGACTTGAAAGCTACTACGACGAATACTTAACGGGCACACCCGGTCGCAGAATTTCGGCTAAGAATGCGCTCGGAAACGATATGCCTTACGATTATGAGAAGGTTTATGAAGCCAAGCAGGGATACAGTTTGGTTCTGACGGTTGACGAGGTTATTCAACATTATCTTGAGAAGCATCTCGAGGTTGCGGTTACCGAGCATAACATTCAGAACAGAGCGGTCGGCATCGTTATGGACGTTAACAGCGGCGCTATTTTGGCGATGGCAACCAAGAACGACTACGACCCTAATGATCCTTTCGCTATCCACGACCAAGAGGAACTTGAGGCAATAGAACTTCTGACGGGTGAAGACAAGAGCAAGGCCATAGCGGCGGCTCAACAGGCTCAGTGGAGAAACAAGGCGGTTTCCGACCTTTATGAGCCGGGCTCGGTATTTAAGATAGTTACCGCGGCGGCAGGTCTTGAGGAGCAGGTCGTAACACTCGGCGACGGGTTCTACTGCTCGGGTCACACCATCGTTGCAGACAGAAAGTTTAACTGCCACGACACCTCGGGTCACGGAAGTCAGAGTTTTATTCAGGCAATAGCCAACTCCTGCAACCCCGTTTTCGTTGAGGTTGGTCAGAGACTCGGCGCACACGCCTTCTTCAAATACTTTAACGCTTTCGGTCTTACCAAGATAACGGGAATAGATCTTCCCGGTGAAGCAAGTCCGATATTCTACTCCGAAAATCAGTTAAATCCCGTTGAACTTGCGTCGGTTTCGTTCGGTCAGTCGTCAAGCATAACGGCGGTTCAGATGATAACGGCGGTTTCTGCGGCGGTTAACGGCGGAACCCTTTATCAGCCCTACCTCGTCAGCAGTATTCTCGATAACGACGGGAACGTTTATAAGAGCTTTGAGCCCAAGGCGCTTCGTCAGGTCATCTCTGAAGAGACGAGCGGAAAGATCGCCGAGGCTCTTGAAGAGACCGTTCTGACGGGCGGCGGTAGAAATGCTTATATCAAGGGTTACAGAATCGGCGGAAAGTCGGGAACGGCAGAGAAGCTTTCGGGTGACAAGGACGCCCGTGTTGCCTCCTTCGTTGCGGTGGCTCCCGCAGACGATCCGCAGATAGCGGTGCTTATAATCTTAGACGAACCGCAGAGTTACTCGCAATACGGCGGAACCATTGCGGCGCCCGTTGTTGCAGGTGTTCTGCAGGACGTTCTTCCCTATGAGGGAATTGAGAGACAGTATAGCGAAGAGGAACTTAAAAACCTCGAAATCAACGTGCCGAGTGTTGTTGGCAAGGCGCCCCACGCAGCACAGACAACGCTTAACCAATATGCTCTTAACTCGAGCATTATCGGCTCGGGTGATAAGGTTGTAAAGCAGGTTCCACCCTTTGGCTCGACTATTAACAGAGGCGGAACGGTGCTTCTTTACACGCAAGAAGAATCAAACGAACAGACCGTTACGGTGCCCGATCTTACGGGTCTTACCGTTACTCAGGCGAACACAAGGCTCACTAATATGGGTCTTAATATAAAGATCGTTGCTCCTGCGAATGCTACTAATGCAAAAGCGTATAAGCAGAGTGTGGCGGTCGGAGAGGTTGTCCCGAAGGGAACCGTTATAACGGTTGAATTTATCGACAGCACAATGGCAGACTAATTTAGAAAGGAACAGCTATGAGATTATCAGAAGTATTAAGGGGGATAAACGCAGAGCATAGCCTCTCTGAGTGTGAAGTTACGGGCATTTCTTGTGACTCCCGCTCGGTGCAGGTCGGCGACGTGTTTATATGCATTAAGGGGTTAAAAAGCGATGCGCACGACCTTATTACAGACGAAATCGAAAACAAGGCTGCGGCTATTATAACTGAACGCGATATCGGGAGAAAAAATCAGGTTATCGTTAAAAACACCAGAGAGGCTCTCGCTTTAGTTGCGTCAAACTTCTACGGAAACAAGAAAAACAAACTGAAACTCATCGCCGTTACGGGAACCAACGGAAAGACCACCGTTTCGACCCTTATAAAGCAGGTTCTTGACGATATGGGTATTCCTGCGGGACTTATCGGAACGGTGCGCTATGAGTTTTCGGACTATTCACTCGCCGCGCGTTACACAACGCCCGACCCCTTAGAGCTACACGCTCTTTTCGATAAGATGTTTCGTTCGGGGGTTAAATACGTTGTTATGGAGGCTTCCTCACACGCGTTGAGTCAGTTAAGGCTCTTTGGCATTGAATTCGATCTTGCGCTTTTCACCAATTTGACCCGTGATCACCTTGACTTTCACGGGGATATGGAAAACTACTATCTCGCGAAGAAGCAGCTTTTCCTGCAGTCGAAGTCTTCGCTCGTTAACATTGACGACGAATACGGAAGAAGGCTTTATAAGGAACTTAAGGAAGAGGGAAGACCCGTTCGCTCCTTCTCTATAGATAACATTGAAGCCGACTATATGAGCACCAACATAAGAAACACCGAGAAGGGTGTTAGCTTCGAGCTCGTTTCGGTTGGCAACATCGGAAGAATTTCACTTTCAACCCCCGGAATGTTCTCGGTTTCCAACGGTATTTTAGCGGCTTCTGCTTTGATGGAGGCAGGTTTCAGCCTTTCGGATATTTCGGCAAGTTTAATGAAATCGAGAGGGGTTAAGGGAAGAAGCGAGGTTATTCCTACGGGCCGCGACTTCACCGTTATCTGCGACTACGCGCACACACCCGATTCTCTTGAGAAGATATTTTCCTCGGTTAAGCAGTATGCCGGTGGCAGAATAGTCGGACTTTTCGGTGCGGCAGGAATGAGAGATTCCAAAAAACGTGCGCTGATGGGTGAGAAGGTGGCACTCTTTGCCGATGAGATAATTATAACGAGCGATAACCCCAGAAGCGAGGACCCTTTTCTTATTGCTTCGCAGGTCGAAGAGGGGGTCAAGAAGAGCGGAAAGCCATATAAGGTCATACTCGACAGATACGAGGCTATATTCTATGCAATAAAAAATGCCCGTCCCCACGACGTTATCGTTCTTGCGGGAAAGGGTCACGAAGATTATCAGGTGCTCGACGGTGTTTCGGTTTATTTTGATGAACGGGAGATCGTTCGGGAGGCGATCAACACCTATTATGGAAGCTCGGAGGGTGAGAGATGAAACCTTTAGGCTTAAAAAGGATAGCGGCGGCACTTGGCGCCGAATACTCGGGTGAGGACTTATATATAGAAAGGGTCTCCACCGACACGCGAACCATTGAAATGGGCGATCTTTTCGTCTGCATTAAGGGCGAAAATTTCGACGGACATAATTTTATTGAGCAAGCAATCAGGAGCGGTGCGGCGGCTATTGTTTCCTCCCAAAAAACAAAAGCAGAAGTTCCGGTGTTATTAGTTGATGACACCCTCGGTGCACTTTTAAAGGTCGCCGCACTCTATCGCTCCGACTTTAATATTAAGGCGGTCGGCGTTACCGGTTCGGTTGGAAAAACCTCGACCAAGGAAATGATCTATGCGGCCCTTTCGGCGCATTATAATACCCTTAAAACAGAGGGGAACCGAAATAACGAGATAGGTCTTCCTCACACCCTTTTCGGACTTACCGAAAAGCATGAGGCGGCGGTTATTGAGATGGGAATGGTTGACCGCGGAGAGATCGACCTGCTCACCCGTGTTGTTAGACCCGACGTGGCGGTCATAACCAACATCGGAGTTTCCCACATTGAAAATCTTAAGACCCGCGAGAACATTCTCCTTTCAAAGCTTGAGATCGAAAACGGGCTTAATGAGGACGGAGTTATGGTCTTAAACGGCGACAACGACCTTCTCGGAACCGTTAGGGGAAAGCTTTCCCACAGATGCATTTTTTACGGCATTAATGAGGATAATCTCGACGTTTTTGCTGACAATATATCGGTAGACGGTCTTGAGACCTCGTTCCATATTCACTATAAGGATAAAACCTACAAAGCGAAGATCCCGACTATTGGGGAGCATAACGTTCTCAATGCGTTGGCGGCTTTCTCGGTTTGTGCTGTTTTTGGACTTGACCTTCAGAAAAGCACCGAGGCGCTTTATAACTTTAAACCCTCGGGGCAGCGCCAGAAGATATATACCGAAGGCTCTGTTACGGTTATTGAGGACTGCTATAACGCGAGTCCCGACTCTATGAGGGCGTCGCTCTGGGTTCTTAAGAATATTTCGGCTTCGAGAAGGATAGCGGTGCTCGGGGATATGCTCGAGCTCGGAGATATCTCGGAAGAAAGTCACCGAGAGGTTGGAGCTTTGGCTTCTTTTAATGCGGACGTTTTGTTCTGCTTCGGTGAAGAGGCAAGAAAGATCTCCGAAGAGGCAGAGAAAAAGGGAACAGAGTGTTATCATTTTGAGGATAAAAAAGAACTTTCGGAAAAGCTTAAGAATTATCTTAAAGATGGCGATGCGGTTTTATTCAAGGCTTCGCGCGGAATGAGATTTGAAGAGATAATAAACAGCGTATTTAAGGGGAACGGAGAATAGGTTATGGTTTTAATTTCTGCGATAATATCGTTTCTTATAACAGCAGTATCGGGAAAATTCATAATTGAAAAGTTAAGGGTCTTAAAGTTCGGGCAGACTATTTATGAGGACGGTCCTGCCTGGCACAAGGCTAAAAACGGAACACCCACGATGGGTGGAATAATGTTCCTTCTTGGCGTTATAGTGGCGTCTATTATATCGGTTATCGTTTTCGCCGTTTCGGCAGGGGAGTTTGCCTTTTATGATTTAGTTCCCGTTATATCGGGACTTCTTTTGGCGCTCGGCAACTGCCTTATCGGTTTTATCGACGACTACATAAAGGTTGTTAAAAAGAGAAACCTTGGGCTTACCGCTAAGCAAAAGCTTGTTTTTCAGTTTCTTTTGGCGGCGGCGTTTCTGTTTTCTCTTTATATAACGGGTTCGGTTTCAACCGAAATTGAGTTTCCGTTCGGAACCTTGAATTTAGGATTTTTCTATTATCCCGTTATGGCGCTTATGATAGTTTTCGTTACCAACGCGGTTAACCTCACCGACGGAATAGACGGTCTTGCAGCGACGACTACTTCGGTTTGCGCTGTGGGTTACGTTGTTATTGCAACGCTTTTGGGCTACACCCTTACTGCTAATATAGCGGCAGCCCTTCTCGGCGGAGTTTGCGGCTTTTTGATCTACAACTCGCATCCTGCCAAGGTGTTTATGGGGGATACAGGCTCGATGTTCTTGGGCGGAATGGTCGTTATGCTCTCCTTCACCGTTAAAAGACCCGAGATCATTATTCTTATGGGTGCTATTTACATAATCGAGGCGCTTTCGGTAGTGCTTCAGGTTATTTCTTTTAAAACTACGGGCAAGAGAATTTTCTTAATGTCGCCCATACATCACCATTACGAGAAGAAGGGGCTTTCTGAAAAGCAGATCGTTGTTTTCTTCTCTGCGGTGGAACTTATATTCGTTTGTCTTGCGGTCGCCTACGTTTTGATCTGATTGGAGGTTGAAGAGTTTGCAGAAACAGAAAAAAGGCTTAAAGGAGATACTTCTCGGCAAAGGTGATATAGATATGGTTTTCTTAGTTGAACTCCTTATCCTTATCACTGTTGGTCTTGTTATGCTCTTTTCGGCTTCTTTTGCAAACGCTCTTTACTACAAGGGTGATTCGCTTTATTTTATAAAGAGGCAGGCAGGCTTTGCAATAATGGGTATTGTGGCGATGCTTATAATCTCCAAGATAGATTACCACATTCTCCATAAATTTGCTCTGCCGTTATACGTTGTTTCTATAATTCTTTTGGGAATCGTTCTGTTCTTCCCGCCGACTAATGGGGCGAGAAGATGGATTCCGGGGCCGATAAGCTTCCAGCCCAGTGAGATTGCCAAGTTCTCAATGATACTTCTCTTTTCTCACCTTATTTCACTTGAACCCAAGAGAATGGGTGAATTCAAGCACGGGTTTGTCAGGTTTATCCTGTTTATGCTTCCCATCGTTGCGCTTCTTATCGTTGAGCCGCACCTTTCGGGAACCATAATTATGATCGCACTCTGCTTTTCGCTTATGTTTATGGGCGGCACAAAGCTTCGCTACTTTGCTATGGCGGCGGGTGTCGTTCCTGTTGGAATTCTTGCGATAATCTTAAGCGGAAAGATAGAATACGCGATGTCGCGACTTAACGGTTGGTTCGATCCGTTTTCCGACGTGCAGGGCGAGACCTATCAGACGGCGCAGTCACTAATTGCTATCGGTTCGGGCGGTGTTTTCGGAAAGGGACTCGGAAACTCAATTCAGAAGTTTCTGTTTCTTCCTGAGCCGCAGAACGACTTTATCTTCGCGATAGTTTGTGAAGAGCTTGGTCTTATCGGTGCTATAGGGGTTATAGTTCTGTTCGGTATTCTTATTTGGAGAGGATATCAGATATCGATTAAGGCAAAGGATAAATTCGGCTCACTCTTGGCGGCCGGAATAGTATTTCAGGTTGGTATTCAGGCAATCCTTAATATTGCGGTCGTTACCAACACGCTTCCTAACACGGGAATCAGTCTTCCGTTCTTTTCATACGGAGGAACCTCGCTTATGATGCTGATGGCGCAGATGGGTGTTGTTCTTTCGGTTTCAAGATATTCTTCGGTAAACAAGACCTAAAAGGAGTAAAGAGATGAGAGTTCTTATTGCGGGTGGCGGCACGGGCGGACATATTAATCCCGCTATTGCCATTGCAGGAGAAATAAAAAAGAATGAGCCCGATAGCGTTATTCTGTTCGCAGGAACGCCAAAGGGTATGGAATCGGTGCTTGTTCCTAAAGCAAACTTTGATTTCACAACAATTCGTGTTGCAGGTTTTCAAAGACAGCTTACTCTTTATAACATTTTCAGAAATATTAAGGCGGTTATTTATCTTTTCACCTCTCAGTTCAGAGCGAGGACGATAATTAAAAAATTCAGACCCGATATAGTTATAGGCACGGGCGGCTACGTTAGCGGACCTATCGTTAAGGCGGCGCAGAATATGGGAATTAAGACTGCCATTCACGAGCAGAATGCCTTTCCCGGAGTTACAACCAAGATGCTTTCTTCCGGGGCTGATGCGGTTATGCTCGCTTTCGCTGAGGCGGAGAAGTTTCTCCCTAAAAACTCGAAGGTAGTTGTAACGGGTAACCCCATAAGAGAAGGCATTGTTTTAAAGACCAGAAAAGAGGGTAAAGAGGCCTTCGGGTTTGACGACAGAACCACCGTTCTTTCCTTCGGAGGTTCCCTGGGCGCTCTTACTATAAACCGTCTTTCAAGCGAACTTCTTCGCTATAACACCGACGGCAAATGGAACTACATACACGCAACGGGAAAATACGGAACTGAACTTTTCCCGAAGCTTTTAGAGGAAAAGGGGATAAAAGATCTTCCCGAAAACGTTAAGATACTCGAATACATTGATAATATGGATGCGGCACTTGCGGCTTCGGATATAGTTATCTCAAGGGCGGGAGCCATAACCCTTTCCGAACTTGCGGCAAGAGGGGTGGCGTCGGTGCTTATTCCTTCTCCCAACGTTGCGGAAAATCATCAGTATAAGAATGCATTAGCCGTTAAAGAAAAGGGCGCGGCAGAGGTTTTTGAGGATAAAAACCTCGATATTGCGGCGGTGGCAAAGGAGATAGCCGATATCATAAACGATAAGGAAAAGATCGAAACCTTAAGAAAGAATGCTTCAAAGACCGCAATTATTGATGCGGCAGAGAGAATTTATAAGGTTATCAAAGAAATAATGCAGTAACTGACACCCACCCTTTCGCATAGTATGTAAGCGAAGGAGTGGTGTTATGGCAAAATATGTCATAGAGGGCGGCAAGACCTTAAAGGGTGAAATGACCGCCCACGGAGCAAAAAACAGCGCTCTCCCGATTCTTGCGGCTTCGCTTTTGTGCGAAGGCAAGGTGGTTCTTAAAAACTGCCCCAATCTTTCTGACGTGAGGGCGGTATTTAAGATACTTCGGCATCTGGGGGCGCAGGTTGAGTATGACGGGTCTGTTGCCGTTATTGACTCAAGGGACGTTTTTAAAAGCGATATTCCCGATGAGCTTATGCGGGAGATGCGTTCGTCGGCTCTTTTCTTGGGAGCACTTGCAGGGCGTATGGGTGCGGCGAAAATGTCCTACCCCGGCGGCTGCGAATTAGGACCGAGGCCTATTGACCTGCATCTGTCGGCACTCGCAAAACTCGGGGTTTCGGTTACCGAGGAATACGGCGAGATCGAACTTAGATCAAAGGGAATAAAGGGCGCTAATATCGATCTTGGGTTTCCAAGCGTTGGCGCGACAGAAAACATAATTATTGCCGCGGCTCTTTCAGAGGGCGACACCGTTATAACGGGGGCGGCGAGGGAGCCTGAGATAATTGACCTTGCTTCCTTTTTAAACCGTTGCGGCGCTAACATAAGAGGCGCGGGTGAGAGCACGGTTATCATAAGCGGCGTTAAAAAACTGCATTCTTGTGAATACACCATAATGTCGGACAGAATTGAGGTTGCGACCTATATGTCCTTCGCTTCCATAACGGGCGGCGAGGTGTTTATAAAGGGCGCCGATACAAAAACGCTTTCGGCGGTCGTGCCTGTTTTTGAGGCGGCGGGTCCGAGGATATACCCCGTGTCAAACGGAATTTACATATGCGGAAGAGGAACCATTTATTCGGTGAGCCCTATAAGGACTCTCCCTTATCCTGCCTTCCCGACTGATGCTCAGGCGCCCGTTATGGCGCTTTTATCAATAGCGAGAGGCACGACTATTTTTATTGAGAACATATTTGAAAGCCGTTATAAGCACGTTGACGAATTGAACCGTATGGGCGCCGATATAAGAACCGAGGGCAGAACGGCGGTCGTTTGCGGTGTTCCGAAGCTTTACGGTGCAAAGCTTGAAGCAAAAGATCTTCGCGGCGGAGCGGCTCTCGTTACCGCGGCTTTGTGCGCCGAGGGAAGAAGCGAGATAGGCGGAATTTTCCACATAGACAGAGGCTATCAGGACCTCGACATAACGCTAAGGGCGTTGGGGGCTGATATTAAGAGGAAGTGATCATTTGAAGGACGTTAAAAAAGAAAAGATCGATAGGGACAAGGCGATAAGAAAAAACACCGCCAAGCATCGCAAAAAGAGAAGGAGAAATCTCTCCATCTATTATTTTATGATGCTTATTTTAACGGTGAGTGTTCTTGTTGTTTTGTCCTTAACCGTGTTTTTTAAGATAAACGTTATCGAGGTTGAGGGTGCGTATCCCTATTCCGAGAGCGCGATCGTTTCGGCAAGTGGAATAAAAAAGGATCAGAACCTTATTATGCTTTCCGAAGAAGACGTGGAAAAAAGAATTCTCGAGAAATTCATTCCGATCGATTCAGCAAAGCTTATTAAGGAGTTTCCCGACAAGGTTATAATTGATATCACTCTTTCTGAAAACTATTTTCAGATTAAAACGACCGACGGACTTTATCTCACCGTTTCTTCGGGGTTTAAGGTGTTAGAGGTTGGAACCGAACGCGACGAGAGCATTATGTTCGTTGAGGGAGTGAAGATTGACTACTCGAAAAGCGGCGAATTCATAAACGAAAAGATAGGGTCTTCTGCCGAGGTTATCAAAAAAATAACCGAAGGGCTTGAAAATAAGGGAATTGATAAGATAAATCATATAGTGTTTAATTCTTCAGCCGATATCAGAGCCACCGTTTATGACGGAAGGCTTGAGATAAAACTCGGCTCCGAGGCAAATATGGACTATAAGATCGAGCTTGTCGGTGCGGTTATAAAAGATAAGGTCGGCGAGAACGAAAAGGGAATTGTTGACGCGAGTGTTGAGGGAACCGTAACTTTTCTTCCTGAATAAAAAAATTTAGTAAAACTCTTGCAAATTTTAGTATTCTATTTTATAATGTATTTGTAGAATTTTATTCGTTGGAGGATTTGAAAATGAGTTTTTTGCTTGATAATAATGATTTTGAGCAGGTTGTTTCCATAAAGGTCGTCGGAGTTGGCGGCGGAGGAGGAAACGCTGTTAACAGAATGATCGATGCAGGTATATCGAGTGTTGATTTTATTGCTTTGAATTCGGACAAGCAGGCGCTCGGATTTTCGAAAGCCCCCAATAAAATTCAGATCGGCGATAAGCTCACTAAGGGCAGAGGCGCAGGCGGATTTCCCGAGATCGGAAAGAAGTGCGCTGAAGAGAGCCGCGAAGAGATCGCTGCTGCATTAAAGGGAACCCAGATGGTATTCATCACCGCAGGAATGGGCGGCGGAACCGGAACGGGTGCGGCTCCCGTTGTTGCAGAGGTTGCTAAAGAACTCGGTATTTTAACCGTTGGTATCGTAACCAAGCCTTTCGGCTTTGAGGGAAGAAAAAAGACCGAACAGGCTGAAATGGGAATTAAGAACCTTAAAGAGCACGTTGACTCGCTTATTATAATTCCTAACGACCGCTTAAAGCACGTTAGCGAAGAGAAGATAACCCTTGCAAATGCATTCGAGGTTGCAGACAGTGTTCTTAAGCAGGGCGTTGCAAGTATTTCGGATATTATCAATATTCCCGGTCTTGTTAACCTTGACTTCCAGGATATAACCACCATTATGAAGGATGCAGGTTATGCTCATATGGGTATAGGCAGAGCTTCGGGTGAGAATAAGGCAGAGGAAGCAGCAAACATGGCTATCTCGAGTCCTCTTCTCGAAACCTCCATCAAGGGCGCTCAGAGAGTTATCATTAACATCACCTCTTCGCCCGACATTGGACTTGATGAGATCGAACTTGCTTCCAATATGATCGCAGAGGCTGCTCATCCCGATGCAAACATAATCTGGGGTGCCGCATTTGACGATACGCTTCAGGACGAGATGAAGCTCACCCTTATCGCAACGGGATTTGATGCTCCTATTGCAACCTTTAAGGGCCTTGGAGATGATATTCTCAGCGGAATTCCCAACGTTTTCGGCGGAGAGGATGCTCCCGCAGTTGAAACCAATAAGGTTGAGAATGAAAATCCCCTCGATGAAAGCTTCAGAGAGGCAATGAGAATTCTCAACAACCGCGAGAAAAACTAACATATAAAAAGTTAAACCGCAGAACGAAAGTTCTGCGGTTTTTAGTTTTACTTATTATTTTTTCGGAAGGCCAGAAAGCCTTCTAAAATTAAGGTTGCGGCGACGGCGTCGACCGTGCCCTTTCTTTTTTTACCGAAGACACCCGAATCGGTTAATATATTGTGAGCCTCAACGGTGCTTCTTCTCTCATCCCAAAGGTGAACGGGAAGAGAGGTTTTCTCGGCTATTTTTTCAGCCATTTCTTCGCATAGGAGAGCCTTATCTCCCTTTGTGCCGTCCATATTGAGAGGAAGCCCCACAACTATCATTTCCGCCTTCTGTTCTGCGGCGGCAGCTGCTATTTTTTCAACGAGGCGTTCCTTGTTTCTCTCATATATAACGCCGACGGGGGAGGCTAAAAATTCGGTTTTATCGCATATGGCAATGCCTGTTCTTGCGTCGCCGATATCAACTGACATTATCTTCATAATATTTAACCTACAAGGACGTTTGCGCCGATTTCTTTAAGCGCCTCTATCTGCTCTGAGGAGAGCTCCTTTGAAAGAAGGGTCACGTCGCTTCCCGACAGCGCTTTCAAAGCGTTGAGGGTGTTTTCGTCGAAGGTCTCTGACGTTAGGCAGAGAGAAGAGGTTATATCGGTTATCTTACCGCCGAGCTCGTCGGGTTTACCCGAAACAATGCTCTCGAGGTCGGTTTCTACAAGAGTTTCGGTCTCGCCAAAGGCTTCGTTCAATGAAGAGAGAACCGTTTTCAAGGTTTCCTGACGGTTAATTCCCTCTTTATAGTATGCATTCGGGTTTTTAACGTAGAAGAAGTTTTTGAGAATAACAGAGTCAAGTCCGAGAGAACCTGCGTCAGCCGCGAGGGCTTTGAGGTATTCTTGCGCCAAGGGCGAATCGGGAGAGAGCCAGAAGGTTCCCTCGGGGTCGCTAACCGAATCTAAGAAGAGGTAACTTAGGTTTCCCTTGAACTGAATTCCCATTGAGATCTCTGCGGTGCCGTATTTAAGCGGCGGAGCCGCGTTATCCATAAATACCGAGAATTCACCGTAGGTCTTAATTCCTTTTTCGGACAAGGCTTTGATAAGGCTTGAGAGTTTTACGTCAACTATCGACTTGGTTCTTATAGCCAGATCGTTTTTGGTTTCAAAATAGATGTTTTCGTTAGTTCTGATGGGGATAAGAGCCGCCGTGAAGCCCTCTTCGGAGAGTTTGTTTACGAGCTCTGCGTGTTTTTCAACCTG
>JAZNVP010000054.1:0-2469 GCA_045592865.1 Oscillospiraceae bacterium | reverse complement strand
GAAATATTAATTATAAGCTCCCTAAGATAACAATCAAGTAGTAATTTTTGCTCGTTATTTCTGATATTAAGGCTAGCTATTTTATTGAGAATATTTCTAACATCATCGTTGTTAGTTGTGTGTGTTAGGGTATTGATTTTAACGGTGGGGTGCCCACCCCAATAGTTGAATTCAAAATCTCCTTCAGGAAGGGTTGGGTTAAAACTCATATGTAGCGTTTCTCTATTTTCTGTGGTTACATCTGCTATAAAATGAATGAAATAGTATTCAAGTTTTGAAACCTTTAATGGCCTATAAAATGTGTTGGCGGGAATTAACAGTATATCTCCTTTTTTGAGATCAAAAACATCGTTCCCAATCATCATTTTTAAGAAACCGCTCTCTACAAAAACAAATAGGTTTGTATCAAGGGTTCTGCCATTATGCCATAATTCTTTGTCTCTTCTGACTCGACCATATGATTCTGCCTTTATTGGTGCATCGGTATTGATTATCATAATTATCCCACCTTTTAAATTATTTTATCATAAAAAACAACTATGTTCAATATTGTATTAAAAAATACATAATTCTACATTGAAATGGTTTATTATTCTATATAAAATTATAATTAAGGAGTGATGTTTATGATAATTAATATTAAGGATTTCGGTGCAGTTGGAGACGGAAAAACTTTGAATACCGAATCAATACAAAAGGCAATAGATAAAGCGGGGGAAAAGGGTGGAATAGTTTTAATCGAAGATGGAGTGTATATGACCGGAACGATTATTTATAAGAGTAATGTTGAAATTCATATTGCTTCTGATGCAACTTTGCTAGGTTCCCCTAATTGTGATGATTATCCTGAAAAGGATGTTAAACACGTTAATTCAAAGCGCTTGCCTAGATGGAGAAACGCATGCTTGATTTTCGCTGAGGAATGCGAGAATATTGCTCTGACCGGTATGGGTAAAATTGATTGTAATGGTAAAACCTTTGTAAATCCTTATGATATTGGAACAGGATGGAAATATAAGCGTGATTTTAGCCGCCCTACGCCTCCGAGAGCAGTGTTTTTCACTGGTTGCTATAATGTAAAGGTTGAGGACATTGCAATGATAAATCAGCCTGCAGGTTGGTCTTATTGGATCCACGATTGTGATTACGTAACTTTTGATAAATTAAAAATAAATGCTGCAGTTGAATATCCTAATAATGATGGTATTCATATAAATTCCAGTAGAGATGTTACTATATCTAACTGTATGATAACCTGCGGTGATGACTGCATCATTGTTCGTGCAAATAATTCTTCCTTGCCCGAAAATAAGGTTTGTGAAAGGGTAACTGTTACCAACTGCAATTTAACAAGTTATTCAGGTGGCATACGAATTGCTTGGATAAATGATGGTATTGTTAGAAATTGTGCCTTTTCTAACTTGGTTATGACTGATTGTTCGTGTGGTATTGATATTCAGCTTCCCTTTATGGAATTTGATCCTAATAGCCCTAATACTGCTGACATTGGCAGGGAATCTACGTTAATTGAAAATCTTACATTTGATAATATTATTATGGATAAAACTTATACTGCTCCGGTAAATATAGATGTTGATGAACGAGATGGAACTAGATTAGATGCTATACGAAATCTTACTTTTTCTAATATGAGATGTTCAGGACCTCAGTTTGTATATATTAAAGGTAAAGAAGAAAATCATATTAAGAACATAAATTTCAACAATTGTTCGTTTACTGTTACTAATGGTGAAGAGTTTTCTGATAAATTCCATCATGGAGCATCACGCCATTGGGATGACGTTGATTACCATCCGATGTATATAAAACACGCGGATAACGTTCGCTTTAACAATACTTCGTTTGATGTAAGATAAAAAAAGACACATCATTCTTGTGTTTCAAGAATGATGTGTCTTTTTATGTGTTAAGTTTTTAAATCAGGTTTTATAGTTGCATGTAAGACTTAAAACTAATTATTTAGAAGCTTCTTCAACTGCAACTGCACAAGCAACTGTCATACCAACCATTGGGTTGTTACCTGCGCCGATAAGTCCCATCATTTCAACGTGAGCGGGAACAGAGGAAGATCCTGCGAACTGAGCGTCACCGTGCATTCTTCCCATTGTGTCGGTCATACCGTAAGATGCAGGTCCTGCTGCCATATTGTCGGGGTGGAGGGTTCTACCGGTTCCGCCGCCGGAAGCAACAGAGAAATACTGAACGCCGTTCTCATTACACCATTTCTTATAGGTTCCTGCAACGGGATGCTGGAAACGAGTGGGGTTAGTGGAGTTACCGGTGATGGAAACGCCAACCTTTTCAAGCTGCATTATTGCAACACCTTCGGGAACGTTGTCCGAACCGTAGCACTTAACGTCAGCTCTGGGGCCCTTGGAGAAGGGGATCTTCTTGATGACCTTGACTTCCTCGGTGTAGGGATCAAACTCGGTCTCAACGTAGGTAAAG
>JAZNVP010000053.1:0-2411 GCA_045592865.1 Oscillospiraceae bacterium | reverse complement strand
TCCGTTACCGTAATAGACCTGACTTAGTCTGCCCTTGGAATCATAATCGTTATACACTAAATTGCTGTTCGCAACGTCGACCCACGTGGTTCTTCCGAACTCGTCGTAATAGAAGGTATATGAATAACCCCCCTGAGTTATGCTTCTTAGACTTCCGTCGGTTTTATATGCATACTGCACCAAAGCGTTCCCCGTTTGAACTTTGGTTAACCTATCGGTTACGTTGTCATAACTGTAACTCCCGCCACACTCAACCGCCCCCCACGTCACTATGCTCCCCCTGTGCGCGTTGGCATATTTTGGTAGCGACACTTAATTATGGCAAAACATGGGTCGCGATGTTGGGGGCGGGGCGAGGTGTGTAAGGGTTCGGGGTGTCGGGGTTTGGTGCGAAGCTCGGTAAAGAGAATAACTGCTTTTCTAAGCGCGGTTGCGAATTCGCAACTTTTAGAGAAAAAGGAGAGCCCACCGACTGCGAAAAATTCGCAAGCGGTGGGCTTGGTGGAAAATATGAGTTTTTTCTCAACACAGAAGTCTGTGTTATGTGTTGCTTTCTTCGCGGTAAATATTTATGGTTTTAGTTCTGTAATCAGGACTGATACGAATTATTGTATTTTCTTTTTCCTTTTGCAAAAAGGTGCGCGCCAATCCATAAAAAACACTAAATTCATAGTCCATCTTTTTGTTTTCATACGCTATTGAGCAACCCACTATCGTAAACCAATTGCCTACGCCGCCTTCTTCAACGATAGATTCTTCGTCTATGTCAAGCTCATAGGAAACACCTTCAAATAACATTTTAGCCTTCCTGGCAGTTTCCCATTCAAACTCTGCTCCGAGCTCTTCCATTACAGCGACAAACGGAATATACGCCTCGTGTTTAGCCACCCATTTGAAAGCGTCTGACTTCAGTTCTTTTCCCTCGACAATCAACTTATAACCCTCTTGATTGCTGAAATCCATTTCATAAACATTGACCGTTTTTGCTTCTCTGTTAACGTCAACATTCAGATTTTGGTTGATATATTCTAATGCGTAGTTCAAGACAACTGCATCTAAAATAATATCATAATCACGAGCTTCTACTCTCTCAGCATTATAGAACATCTCGATCAATATGTATTTGTTCCCCACTACGTGCGTATCCTTGTTTTCCAAGCTAACAGCATCAACATCAAGATCGTATTCGGCACCGTTATAATACATTTTTGCCTTTCTCGGAGTTTCCCATTTAAACTCTGCTCCGAGCTCTTCCATTACGGAAACAAAAGAGATGTTAGCATCATCATCACCAAACCGTGTTTTGTCGTTGATTATTTCAACATTATCGTTTGTGGTAATATCAACTCCGTTAACTACAAGCTTGAATTCGTTTGTCGTTGTTTCTATTCCTCTCTTTGTGTGGTTATGTAAGCCAGCAACACTACATCCCGATAAAATTAATAATAACACTATAACAAACGATATATATCGAGAAAACAAACTATTCATAAATACTCCTATCTTGCCCTATAGATTTCTTTTAAAAACCAACCATCGCCGCCCGAACCAACAAGGCTAGTTTTAAAACTATCCCATGATTGAATTCCGGGGTGCCCCCAAGGATTATTTGTATATACATATCCATTTGCTATATCCGTGCCTGTAATAACTATCATGTGTCCTAACTTTTCCCCCTGTTTTGTATATCTTGCATAGAGAGGGCCGTATTTTCCTAACATATCATTCAACTCTATAATATTAGAAGCCATAGGCATAGGAATCGCATTGGTAGGATGTCCACCGCTACTTGTATCATCGCCCAAAACTACTTCTGCCAATGCTTTCGCAGCAGCTTCAGCAGCGGCTTGGCTTCTTGATGTTGCATTTTTATAATCTTCTATCATAATCTGACAGTATGCCCAGCATAAATTGGTTTTTCCCTGAGCATATAAAGGAACATCGTAGAAAACACCTACCGGTTCTTTTTTAACTGTCCCATTTAAAAAACCTGTTTGTATTTCCGCCTCAACAGCATACGATGCCAATATCCCCGTCTTACAAATCGGACAAAAATAAGCATCTTCACCATGTCCGCATATAGGAATTGCTCCACTTGGGTCTTTTATGTTCACCGGATTATTCGCGCAATACGCGAACATATTCTGTCCGAGAACGCCTTGACCGGTCGAACAATAGCCATCCGCGTTCAAGAATCTACCTGTTACAGGGTCATAGTATCTGCTGTTCAGATAATAGAAACCCGTCTCGGTGTCGAAGTAGTAACCGCGGTATCTGAACGGGTTATTGGAGCCGAGAATGTAGATCTCTTGCTTCTGTGAAGCAGTCATCGACGAGGTAATCCCGGGGAAACTTGTCGTCGGAACGCCGAACGCCGTATAGGTATATGATACCAAAAGGTTACCCGAGTT
>JAZNVP010000052.1:0-5667 GCA_045592865.1 Oscillospiraceae bacterium | reverse complement strand
CCCCTTTTTGTTATTCTCTTCTTTCTTTTCCTTCGTGGAGTTTTATGTGGGAGCCTTTTGTTAAGGGTCCTTTTTCACGCTGAAGCTTTAAGCATTCATCGAGGTATTCTATCCTTTCTTTCGGGAGAGAGGGCGCTTCAGTTTTTCCATAGAACCTATTATAGAAGGCGGTTTCCGTTCCGCTTAAGGAAGACAGAATTTCACCTACGTCCTCGCCTTCTGCGTATCTGCGCATTAAAATTCCTTCGCCGAATGAGAGCTTTGCGGTTTCGACAAAATAGGTGTTATACAGATAATGGGCGAACATAACGAGCCTTAAACTTCCATAGAAGCGAACGTCGGCCTCATCGCCTTTAGTTAACTCGGCGGCAACGCTCATTCCGTTTTTAACCGCTTCCATAATTGCTTCGGCGGTGTTTTCCTTTGCGAAAACAACGGTGAATTTATTGCCGAAGCCTTTTGACAAGGCATGATCATGGGAATCGGAAGAACCGACTACTGATATATTATTTCCTTTTCGGCATTCTTCCTGCCAGAGCGCAAGTTGAAGATTGTTTTTAACGTTACCGATGCCGCCTATAAGTTCGTATGCGTCGAACAGGTTTTCTCCGAAAAGATAGTTTCTGAATTCTTCTGATACGTTATAACGGTCGGGGCACCAGAAGGGATGGGCAAAAATTGCAATTCCACCCGCTTCATGAATTTTATCACACGCCCAACGAGCCATTGCGACACGGCTTCTATACTGCTCGGGGATATGAGTGTATTCTTTTTCAAGCGCCTCTACTTCTTTTTTATACTTCTCGGTGTTCTCTATATATTTTTCACATACACTTGTCTTTCCGCCGACGTGGACGATATGGACGATGGATCCGGGGGTATGCACCTCTTCGCCCGAAATAACGTTAAGGTCGGTTTTAACTCCGTCGTAGAATTTTTTAGCCTGAAGAGAGGTGAACATTCTGTTATGGTCGGTGATAGCGACGAAATCGAAGCCCATCTCACGATAGTCTGCAGGGGTCATCATAAGTCCGTCTCCCCCATCGGAATAATAGGTGTGGGTATGGAGGTCGCCTTTAAATGCTCTAAGAGAATAGAGGTCCTCTTCGACGGCATACATCGAAACCTTTTCTTCAGTTCCTTTAACCTTTATTCTAATCTGATATTCCTGCTCCTTCTCAAAAACGTGCTTAAATTTAAGGCAACCGCCTTCGATTCGGAAATCGTGGTCATAAGGGGCTTTATTATAATAATCGATCTGGTCACCTAAAAGGTCAACAACCGCGAGAGAATACTCCCATTCCTCTCGGAACATTCTGCTTATGTCGCGAGGGAATACAGTTACCTCTGTTTCTTTACCGACTTCAACTACAGATGGGTAGCACATATACTTAAAATGCGTGTTGATCACCTTAATTACCACCTTTCAAATTACATTAGTATTCTAACAAATGACGGGAGTTATGTCAATTATAACTAAGGTAGAAATATTAAGAAAAATGTTGTTTTTTCTGATCTTTTGTGCTAAAATATTTTTCGCAGAAATTTACAGAAAAAGGAATTTTTAGGATGAACAATTTTTCTGGCATTTATTTAAGGGCGGTGCGATCCGGCAAGCCTCCCAATGACTAAGACCTATAAAAAATATCAACTAATTTATTAAAAGGAGTAATTTTTATGTGGTTTTGGTTATCAATTATAACACTTATTTGCTGGTCGGGTTCAGACCTTTTTTCAAAAATCGGTTGCAGAGATGCAAAGGATAAATACAGTCATTTAAAGATGGTTATGGCGGTTGGCGTTGTTATGGGACTTCACGCTGCATACGAGATCTTTATCGGCGGCACAGAGATTTCGCTTAGCATTATGCTCACGTATCTTCCCGTTTCGCTTCTTTACATAGGCTCGATGGCCATGGGATATTTAGGACTTCGTTACATCGAACTTTCGATTTCCTCACCTATCTGCAATTCTTCGGGTGCGCTCGTTGCTGTTATGACGCTCTTTATGGTTGGCTTCTCGGAGTATTCGCCTTTGGCGCTCGGAGCGATCGCTTTGGTTTGCGTTGGTGCTATCGGTCTTGGCGTTGTTGACTATCTTGAAGATGATGAGCTTCGTGCTATGCGTCAGCAGAAGAGCAACTACAAATATTCCAAAAGTTTTCTTGCTCTTGCTCTCCCCGTTGCATACTGCATATTAGACGCCGTTGGCACCTTTGCCGACAACAGAGTTCTTGAGACCCTTAACGAAGACAGCGCCAACGTTGCTTACGAGCTTACCTTCCTTCTTGCAGGAGTTATCTGCTTTATCTACGTTGTTTTAATTAAAAAAGACAAACTCATTCCTAAGATGGAAAGACCTAAATACATTGGTGCGGTTTGCGAAACTGCGGGTCAGTTTGCTTACATTTATGCTATTTCCGATACTGAGCATCTTGCGATGTCTGCACCCATTATTTCTTCATACTGCGCAGCATCTGTGCTTTGGAGCCGAATTTTCCTCAAAGAAAAATTATCGTTTAAGCACTACATAATGATTGCGCTTATCGTTATCGGAATTGCCGTTATGGGATTTTTGGATATATAAAAGTTTAAGAGCCTTGCAAAAAGCAAGGCTCTTTTTTAACCGATTTTTTTAGTGAGTTTTCGGCTCACCGACTTTACCGAGAGATAGACTACTGTCCAAACGGCAAAATATACCGCAATAAAGACTGCTGTGAATACCGCTACGACCTTGATATCAAAGGGAATCCACGCATTTATCAGGTAGCAGAGCACGTAAGCAATATAGAGAACCGAGAAATGACAAAGGAGCGATTTCATTATCGGCCACTCTTCGATACTGTTAAACACACTGGCACCTGCCTGGATAAATGCCAAGATATAGGTTGAAACGGTTGCTATTAAGACTTCTGTTCCTGAAAGGGAGACACCTTCGGTAAATTTAGATACGATAAATATAACGATTGCCGTTACGATGGGACCGAAGCCTCCGAACATTAGACCTCTTTTTAGAAATTCTTTTAAATACTTATTCACTTTATACACCTAACCTTTCCTTAACTGATTTTAGGTTTCTTCGGGATACGTAATCGGAATATCCGTTTTTGAAAACAACTCTTAATGAACCGTAAGCATCGGCTTTAAAGTTTTTTATTCTTTCAATATTGGCAATACAGGACTGATTTATTTTAATAAATCTATAGTCCAATATTTCCTCTAAATTGCAAAGTCGGTTCTTGATCTTTAGTTTTTCTTCTCCTAAAAGGGCATAGACCTTGCCGTTTTCTACGATAAAGCACTCGACTTCTTCTTTTGGGATTATCTTCATTTCATCTTCATAATATCCTATTACGGTTTTCTGTTCGGATAAAACCAATTTTTCAATATCCTCAACTAAACGGCTCTTGTTTTGCGCATAAACAATTACCTCTTCTTCTCTTTCCTTATCGATGATCACCTTAATTTTCAATTTCAGACCTCCCTTCAATTACATATTATCATTCAGAAAACTTAAACGCAATCTAAAATAACTATTCGGTAGTATTATTAAAAAATTCGGTAAAAAAAAGCATAGGTTACTTGAAATTAGATATATACTTTGCTATAATACAAAAAGATTTTTATAATGGAGATGTATTTAGTATGCAAACACTACTCAGTTTATCCATCGCCATTTTCGCTGGACTCATGCTCTCCCGATTGGCAAAACTCGTTAAACTCCCTGCTGTTACGGCTTATCTCGTTGCAGGAATACTCATTGGTCCTTATATCCTTGGAACCATTGGCGTTAAGGGGCTCGGCTTTACAGAAATGTCTGACATCAAATCGCTCGGCATTCTCTCGGACGTTGCTCTCGGCTTTATCGCCTTTTTAATAGGAAACGAATTCCGACTTTCCGCTCTTAAGAAAACAGGAAAACAAGCTACCGTTATAGGTATCGTTCAGGCGGTTTTCACTACGATTTTGGTTGACGCAGCGCTCATAGGCGTTCACTTCATATTCCCCGACAAGCTACCTCTTTCGAGCGCGATTGTTCTCGGTGCCGTTGCTTCAGCGACCGCTCCCGCGGCAACTCTTATGGTTGTTAAGCAGTATAAGGCTAAAGGACCTCTTACCGAAATTCTTCTCCCGATAGTTGCACTCGACGATGCAGTCGGACTTGTTCTTTTCGCCGTCTCCTTTGGCGTTGCAAGGGCTCTTCAGAGTGGTAAGATTGATATTCTTTCGGTTGTTTTAGAGCCTGTTTTAGAGGTTGTTTTATCGCTTCTTTTAGGCTTTGTTATGGGTCTTTTATTCAGTTTCTTTGAGAGATTTTTCCATTCCCGTTCAAAACGACTTGCAATGTCGGTTACCTTTGTGCTTCTGACGGTTGCGCTTTCTATGCTTGAGTTTGAAATCGGCGGGGTTCACGTTTGCTTCTCTTCCCTTTTAGTTTGCATGATGCTCGGAACGGTGTTCTGCAATATCTGCGATTTCTCGGAAGAACTTATGGACAGAGTTGACCGTTGGACTGCTCCGATATTCATTCTCTTCTTCGTTATCAGCGGCGCCGAGCTTGAACTGGCGGTATTTAAAGATATTACCGTTGTTCTTATCGGTATCGTTTACATTGTTTTCCGTTGTGTCGGAAAATATTTCGGTGCAAGATCGAGCGCATCTCTTACGGGTTGCGACCGCAACATAGTTAAATATCTTGGAATCACTCTTTTCCCGCAGGCAGGCGTTGCTTTGGGAATGGCAATCAAAGCTGAAACCTTAGGGCCCGAGGGTCTTATTGTTGCAAATATAACTCTATTCTCGGTTCTTATTTACGAACTTATAGGCCCTCTTCTCACCAAACAGTCACTTCACGCTGCAGGTGAAATTAAGCCTCACGAAAAGGTCAGCGCAAGAAATCCTAAATAATTAAGGAGCCTTACATTATGGACTCTCTTTCTTCGGCGATTATAAAAGAAAAATTAAAATATGATTTTGAGGTATCTGTTTTGAAAGAGATAGATTCTACCTCCACCTATCTTTTATCTGTTGCTGACGAGAATACACCTAACGGCACCGCCGTTTTTTCAGAGATGCAGACTAACGGCAGAGGGAGGCGCGGCAAAAGTTTCTTTTCACCTGACAAGACGGGTCTTTATTTCAGTTTTCTTTTGAGACCCGAAAAGGATATTGCCCCTGCCGAGATAACCTTAACGGCGGCAGTAAGCGTTACATTGGCGCTTGAAAAATTATTGGGGGTTACTCCTAAGATCAAATGGGTGAACGATATTTTCCTCGACGGTAAAAAGGTTTGCGGTATTCTCGCAGAGAGGCACCAGAGAGGAAAAGAAGTGTTTTACATTCTCGGTGTTGGCGTTAACGTTTACAGACCCGAGAATGATTTTCCCGACGAGATAAAGGAAACAGCGGGACATATTCTTCCTACCGAAAGGAAGGATTTTAAAAGCTACCTTGCTTCTGAAATCATAAACCAGTTTTTTTATTTACATAAGTCTGATTTCTCGGTTATTCTAAAGGAATACTCCTCTCGGCTTTTAGGTGTTGGGAAGGAAATCAAGGTTCTTTGCAACTGCCCTTACTCTGCGGTCTTAAGGGGCATAAATAAAAACGGAGAACTTATTGTAACTAAAGAAAACGGAGAGGAAGCCCTTCTATCTTCGGGTGAAAT
>JAZNVP010000051.1:0-5858 GCA_045592865.1 Oscillospiraceae bacterium | reverse complement strand
TAATCACCTTAGCAAATCGTATTGAGAATGCAATTAAAGATCTTGATAAGGACATAACCGTCGCAGTAATGGGATGTATTGTAAACGGACCGGGTGAAGCAAGAGAGGCTGATATAGGTATAGCAGGAGGCAACGGAAAAGCCGTTATATTTAAAAAAGACGTTGTTATAAAAACTGTTGATGAAAAAGATATTGAATCGGAACTGTTAAATGAAATATATAAATTATAACTGGTGATAAAATGGCAAAAACACTTGGTGAATTTTTTAAATTGAATAGGGAAGAGTATAGCGTTTTATACGACGGTGCTATTAAGGAAATGACGATTGCTTCTAACTCAGATGCGATCAGAATTGTTGCGTCTTTTAACAGCATTTCCTTTGATGAAATAATAAGTTTTACTAATAATTATAAGTCAATTCTTGGAGTAAAAGATTTAAAACTCGTCCCAAAATTAAATATAGACGCTTTAAACGTGTCTTTAATTAACAGTTATATTAGTTTTTTAAAGTATAAGAATCCCGCCATAAACGGCTTCTTGGATGACTGTGAGGTGCTTATAGCAGATAAAGAAATCTCTATCACTTTACACCACGGCGGTCTTTCTTTAATTAATAAAATAAATTTTGCTTCAGTCCTTTCCGAAGGGATTTCTGAAATGTTTTCACAAACTTATATTGTTAAGTTTACCGAAGGCAAATGTGAAACAATTAATTATGGAGAAACCTTTGATAAATCCATAAAAGAGATTTCGCAAAAAGCAGAAGAACAGATCTCTAAAGAAAATAAAAAGACCGTTGCAAAACAGAGTTTACCAAACAATTCGGAGATTATAATTGGCAAGGAGATTAAAGCACCCATTACAAGAATCGCAGATGTTTCGGAATACTCAGGAAGGGTCGCTGTTTGCGGCGAAATTTTCTTTAAAGACAGCAAGGATATCCCTAACGGTAAAACTATATTTACATACTATATATACGACGGAAGTATGTCAGTTTCAGTAAAGGTTTTTGCCGACGAAAAGAAGTCTGAGGCTTTGTCGGTATTAAAGGATCAATACATTTGTGTTTACGGTGAAGCTACCTATGATAAATATGACAAAGAAACCGTTATAAAAGCATTTGATATTTCCTTAGCAACCAAACCAAAATCACAAAAAAGGGAAGATAATGCACCTGAAAAAAGAATAGAACTTCACGCTCACACAAAAATGTCTTCATTAGACGGTGTTTGCACAGCAAAAGCCCTTGTTTTAAAGGCTCATGAGTTTGGACATAACGGGATAGCAATAACCGATCATGGCGTCGTCCAATCGTTCCCTGAAGCAATGACAACTTGCGATAAGGTCAGAAAGGAAAACCCTGATTTTAAAATTATCTACGGTGTTGAAGGATATCTGTTTAATGACACAATCGATGCAGTTAAAAACGAAATAGACTATAATTTAAACAATGAATTTGTTGTGTTCGATTTAGAGACAACAGGACTGTCACCCGAATACGAAAAAATTATTGAAATCGGCGCTGTTAAGATATCAAATGGAAAGGTAATAGATAAGCTATCAACCTTCGTTGACCCTGAAAAGCCAATATCACCTAAAATTACAGAGCTTACGGGTATTACCAATGAAATGGTAGCAGGTGCGCCCAAGGAAGATGAAGCGGTAAAAAGCTTTATTGATTTTTGTGGGACAAGTCCTCTTGTCGCGCATAACGCTAAATTTGATATGAGCTTTATTCATGCTTCATGCACCAGAAATAATTTCGATTACGCTCCTTGTTATATAGATACTGTCGCACTTGCCAAAGGACTTTATAAAGGGCTTAAAAACTATAAGCTCAACACAGTCGCAGAGCATCTTAACTGTTCAGATTTTAATCATCACCGCGCAGTAGATGACGCAAACGTATTATCCGAAATTTTCATTAGAATGCTCGATCGCTTAGAGTCTGTTCATAAAGTAATAAACGTTAATAAAATTAACTATTGCTTTAATAAAGAAGAAAGTAAGCAAACTCACCATATAATTTTATTGGTCAAAGATGCTGTTGGATTGAAAAATCTATACAAATTAGTTTCTTATTCTCATTTAAATTACTTTTATAAAAGACCAAGAATACCAAAGAGCATATTAATGCAGCATAGGGAAGGTTTAATTGTAGGAAGTGCCTGTGAAGCCGGTGAGCTTTACAAGGCGGTATTACAAAAACGCAACTACGCAGAGCTGCTTTCGACTGCTTCTTTCTATGATTTCCTTGAAATTCAGCCAATTCAGAACAACGCTTATCTTGTTAGAAACGGAAGCGTTGCAGATAACAACGGATTAATAGAACTAAACAAAACAATTGCAGGTCTTGCATCAAAACTCAATAAACCTTTGGTGGCAACCGGAGATGTGCATTTTTTGGAACCTGAAGACGATATATACAGAAAAATTCTTATGCACGGTTTTGAAGACGGAGATAATCAACCACCGCTTTATCTTAAAACAACCGAAGAAATGCTCGAAGAATTCTCTTATCTTGGAGAAAAAGGTGCTTACGATGCTGTAATAGCTAACCCCAAGAAGATATTTGATATGGTTTCACCTGATATACTACCTATACCAAAAGGCACGTATCCGCCATCTATTGAAGGCTCAGAGGAAGATTTAACCCGAATCACAACTGAAAAAGCTAAAGAAATATACGGTGAAGACCTGCCTGAAATTGTTTCTGCAAGACTTAATAAGGAACTTAATTCTATAATAAAGAATGGCTTCGCCGTGCTTTATATGATAGCTCAGAAACTTGTATTTAAATCAGTATCAGACGGTTATCTTGTTGGTTCAAGAGGATCTGTCGGTTCTTCATTCGTTGCAACAATGGCAGGTATTTCAGAGGTTAATCCATTGCCGCCACATTACGTTTGTCCCAAATGCAAACATAGCGACTTTGGACCCTTCGACGACATTGGTTCAGGCTTTGATTTACCCAGCAAAAAGTGTGAAAAATGCGGAACTGAATATATCAGAGATGGCCACGATATTCCTTTTGAAACATTCCTAGGATTTAAAGGAGATAAGAGCCCTGATATCGATCTTAACTTCTCGGGTGAATATCAAGCTCAGGCACATAAATACACAGAAGTGTTGTTTGGCAGTGAGAATGTGTTTAAAGCGGGAACTATCTCGGGTTTAGCCGAAAAAACATCCGAAGCTTACGTTGTTAAATACCTCGAAGAGAGAGGAAGAATCCTACCAAAAGCTGAGATCAAAAGGCTTTCTTTAGGATGTGTAGACGTAAAAAAGACTACGGGACAGCATCCTGGGGGAATGGTTGTTATTCCAAGGGACTATGACGTATATGATTTCACACCCGTTCAACATCCTGCAGATTCGGATGAAAAGGGAATAGTTACAACACATTTTGATTTTAACTCATTACACGATACCATTCTTAAACTTGATCTTCTCGGGCACGACGTTCCAACAATGTATAAGTATTTAGAAGACCTAACGGGGATAAACATACTTGACGTTCCTATGAGTGATCCAAAGATATACGATCTGTTTACAAGCACAAAATCTCTCGGCGTTACACCCGAACAAATTGATTCGCAAACGGGAACGTTCGCTCTTCCGGAAGTTGGCACAAACTTCGTTAGGGGAATGCTCGTTGAAGCTCAACCAAAAACGTTCTCTGACTTAGTTCAGATTTCAGGACTTTCACACGGAACGAACGTTTGGAACGATAACGCTCAAGAGCTTATAAGAAATAAAACCTGCACTATTTCTGAGGTTATCGGAACACGTGACAGTATAATGGTATATCTGATAAAAAAAGGTGTTCCTAATGAAATGGCGTTTAAAATAATGGAAATTACCCGAAAGGGAAATGCCAAAAAGTTATTAACCGAAGAACATATCGAAACAATGAAAAAGTGCGGGGTTCCGCAGTGGTATATTGATAGTTGCTTTAAGATATCATATATGTTCCCAAAAGCTCATGCAACCGCATATCTTATAGCAACAATACGTCTGGCATACTTCAAGGTGTATTACCCAAAAGAGTTCTATGCAACAAATTTTACCGTAAAAGGCGGCGAGTTTGATTATAACGTAGCAGTTTCAGGTAATTCTGAGGTCGCTCTTAAAAGAATAAAGGAATTAGAAGAATTGCCAAGTTTTCAATTATCTGTAAAGGAAAAGGACGAAATCTCAACCACTCAGGTAATAAACGAAATGTTCTGCAGAGGAATAAAATTCCTTCCTGTCGATATCTATAAATCAGATGCGGTTAAATACACGATAGAAGGGGATAACATAAGATTACCTTTCACCGCTGTTAAAGGACTCGGCGAAAGCGCAGCAAGATCATTGCAGGAGGCTGCAAAAAACGGAACCTTTTCATCGATAGAAGAAATGAAACTAATTCCGGGAGTATCAAAAACCATAATAGATAACCTGGAGGAAATAGGAGCACTTGGGTCACTACCTAAATCTAATCAATTGTCTTTATTCTAAAATAAAATTCTGCAGTAATTTCTTACTGCAGAATTTTATTTTTACTATAAAGTTACAACATTAATAGATATAATCCGAAATTAATCACGGGGGGCAGACCCCTTTTTTGACCTCGGCAATTTCGCTAAATAAAAAGACAGTGAACCATCAGTTATATCATCAAAATACTTAACGAAAGCCTTCCAGGCATCTGCAATATCTAAATCAGCGTCATGATAACCAGCAGATTTAAAAACGACTAAACTAAAAAATTTATTAACACACCATTTAGAAAGAATAGGTATATTCCACTCACCGTTAACACGATAATAATCATACATCTGAGAAAATAAATCAGAAGCATAAGAAGATTTTATAGTATACTCTAAACGATACCAATAATCATCAGGAACGGGAGCAAGATAAACCTCTTTAACTTTAGCAAGACGCTTAACAGTGTTAACCTCTAACCACTTATCATAGAGTTTAACACGTCCGAGTTCTGAACCAGAACCACCCATTTCATAGTTGTAAGAACAAGCTTCTTTATTCCAAGCACGAAGCAAATCATCGTGAATATGACACTGTATAGTATCTCTATTCATAGCAGACCTAATAAAAATAGTGCCACGTTCAGCAGAAGCAGGTCGAATTACTTCACCTTTATCATTTTTACCGTTTCGGCAACGTTTAGTAGCTTCAAAAGCACCTTGTAAAAGTGGAACGTAAGTATTTTCTTTATCAAAAAAGTCGATAGCAACGTCAACACGAGTGCAACGAAAACCATATTCACAAAGAAAAGCATAAACAGAAAACTGATTATCACCTAACTGACGAAGACCATCTCCAGAAATATAAATAAAAATACGAGGAAAATAAACTTTACCGGGAGCAGAAAACTCAGTATCTTGTTTAACTAAAAAAGTAGGGTCAATATTAGGATAATTAGAAATAAGTTCGTAATCAGAAGTAGAATTCCAACAAACAACAATATTATTTTTACCTTCAAAGCAATAACGATTAGAATAACCAAGCAAACCTTTTTCTTGTTTAACCCAATTATCAAACTTTAAACGTTTATCACAATTAGCAAGTTCAGAAAAGAAGGTATAAGCATTAACCCAAGGGATAGTTCCCTGGATCCAGTCGATTGACTGATATATTTCATCTTTTTTAAACTTCTTCATAATATCACCCAAGAAGAATATAGCATATAAAAAGGGGAAAGTCAAGAGAAAATATAAAAAAACCACCGTGATACAACACGGTGGTTGCAAAAACGCCTTCGGCGAAATAGAATAAAGAGGAATAGTGTCCAATAAATAGGACTTAATATTTGCGCTTTACGGACATATACTTAAGTATATACTTAAGT
>JAZNVP010000050.1:0-2947 GCA_045592865.1 Oscillospiraceae bacterium | reverse complement strand
TTTTAGGTGAAATATGAATATTCAAAAATGGTTAAATTTAAGCACTGAGAGTTTAGACGGCAAAACCGTTGCGATAAGCGGATCAACGGGAGGTCTTGGTAAAGAGATATGCAAACATCTTGCATCTTTAGGCGCAGACTTAATCTTAATGGACCGAAACTCAACAAAATCTAACGAATTCATAACAGAACTAAAATATACCTTTTCGAACCTTAAAGCAAGACATATACGGCTTGATTTAGAAGATTTCAGTTCTGTAAAGGAAACCGCCTTTACATTAAAAAACACCGAGTTCGACGTGTTAATACACAATGCGGGTGCATATAAGATAGAGAAAAAGATATGCTCAACAGGTTACGGTAATATATTCCAAATAAACTTCCTTTCTCCTTACTATATTACAAAGGAATTATATGATAAAATTATTAAAAATTCAATTAAAGTCGTAGTTGTTGGTTCGATAGCACATAACTACTCAAAGACTGATACTGATAACGTTGACTTTCACAACAAAACGGCTTGCTCACTAATTTACGGTAACGCTAAAAGATATCTTATGTTTTCTCTATTCAAACTTTTTGAAAACACAAACCTATTATCTATTGTTCACCCCGGCATTACGTTTACAAATATAACTAATCACTATCCGAAACTCATTTTTGCAATTATTAAACACCCGATGAAAATTATATTTAATAAACCTAAAACGGCTTCTTTAAACATAATCAAAGGAATTTTTGATTACACAAACACAAACGAATGGATCGGCCCTCGTCTTTTCAACATATGGGGTTCACCAAACAAAAAGAAGCTAAATACCTGCACAGATGAAGAGATAACTACTATTTCCAATACTGCGGAAGCAATATATCATAAAATAAAAGACCTTGATAAATAACTCAAGGTCTTTTTATTTTATCTGCTTGTAATTAATAATTCCGCGCTGCCTACAAGATTATATTTTAAATCTTTAGGAATAAACGCGCATTCTCCCTTGTTTATCATAATATCCTTTTCTTCAAATTTAAGCTTAACGCTTCCCGTTAAAACAAGCAATGCAGAGTGTTGAGAACTAATTTGGGCAGTTGATCCGTTAAACTTAGCCGATTTAACTTTAAAATACGGAGAGTTGCAAAGATATTCAGAATTTTCATTAAAGCCACTGAATTTTGCTTTGTTAATAGACTTCAAAGCGTTATCTATATGCAGTTCTCTCTTTTTGCCCAATTTATCAATTCTATCGTAATCGTATACCCTGAAGGTTGTGTTGGAATCTTGTTGAACCTCAGCAATGAGTATTCCCTTACCTATTGCATGAACAGTTCCTGCCGGGATGTAGAATGCATCCCCCGGCTTAACGGGAATTTTATTGAGAACTTCAGTGATAGTATTATTCTTAATAGCCTCAAGAAGCTCGTCATCACTAAGCGTTCTTTTAAATCCACAATAAAGAAATGCGTCCTTATCTGCATCAAGAACATACCACATCTCATTTTTAGCTTCAACACTTAATTCTTTTGCAACAGTTTCATCGGGATGAACCTGAATTGATAGAAAATCATTCGCGTCGATAAGCTTAATCAAAATCGGAAAACATTCTTTATAATCAATTCCCATCTTCGCCAGAGCAACGGACAAGGTGTTTCCGCAAAGTTCACCGTTCACAACGGTAGACTCCCCGTCTTTATTGCAAGAGAAAACCCAAGCCTCAGCTAATTTCTCTGTTTCAGACTCAAAGCCAAAATCTGTTTTGAGTTTTGTTCCGCCCCAAATATAATCTTTAACTACTGCCTTAAGCTTTAAAGGATATGGTCTTATCAATTTTATAACGCCTCCGCTATATCATAAATAAGTCTTTCGGTCTTTTCCCAGCCTAAACATGGATCGGTAATAGACTTTCCATAAACGTCTTCTCCAACCTTCTGGCATCCGTCTTCGATATAACTCTCAATCATAAAGCCTTTAACAATACTGCGAACGTCTGAAGAATATCTACAACTATGAAGAACCTCTTTCGCTATTCTAATCTGCTCAAGATACTTTTTGCCCGAATTAGAGTGGTTTGTATCAATAATAACAGCAGGGTTTTCAAGCTTCTGCTCCTGATAACTATCATAAAGCGATATTAAATCTTCGTAATGATAATTAGGCATAGACTGACCAAACTTATCAACGTAACCTCTTAAGATTGAATGAGTATAAGGATTTCCTTTACTCTTAACTTCCCAACCTCTGTAAATAAACGAGTGGGAGTGTTGAGCCGCATAAACTGCGTTCATCATAACCGAAATATCGCCACCTGTGGGGTTTTTCATACCAACAGGAATGGCAAGTCCACTTGCGGTAAGCCTATGTTGCTGATTTTCAACCGAACGTGCGCCAACCGCAACGTATGAAAGAAGGTCGCTAAGATAACGGTGATTTTCGGGATAAAGCATTTCATCTGCACTGCTGAAACCGTAATCAGTTAATGATTTCATATGTAGTTTTCTGATAGCAATAACACCCTTGATAAGATTAGGTTTGTCCGACGGAACGGGATAGTGAAGCATTCCCTTATATCCTGCGCCCGTTGTTCTCGGTTTGTTGGTATATATTCTTGGAACTATAAGAATCTTATCCTCAACCTTATCCTGAACCTTTCTTAGTCTTGAAATATAATCTAAAACAGATTCTTCATAATCTGCGGAACAAGGACCAATAACTAAAATCATTCTATTCTTATCTGCGCCGGAGAAAATGTCTTTGATCTCCTTGTCTCTCTGCGCCTTGATCTGTAAACCTTCTTCGCTAACGGGATACTGCTCTTTTATATCCTTAGGAATGGGTAATTTCCCAATAAACTCCATATTCATAGCTAATTTCTCCTTTACTGTTTCTTATCAAACAATGTTCTTCTCTCAGTTGAACGGCGCATCATTTCTCTTATACCGTCAACGTCGTTTTC
>JAZNVP010000049.1:0-3992 GCA_045592865.1 Oscillospiraceae bacterium | reverse complement strand
TTGTAATCAGCTTTGTCATCATTGTCTGTGTTGTTACAAGCGCAGAGCGAGAATAACATTACGCCAGCGAGTAACATTGCAAGAATTTTTTTCATTTCTTACACTCCTTATTTGTGTAGTTGCAATTAATGCACTATCATTATAGCACTGTTTTTTTGCAAATACAAGAGCAAAAGTGAAATTTAAATAAAAAAATATTCACTTTTTCCTCATTTTTCCCATTATTTACACAAAAACAAGGCTATTTTTGCGGTTTTTGCGGACAAGTTATGCAAAAAAAGCACCCGCATAAAGCAGGTGCTTTTTGGGTTTTAAATTCCTACGTAGCCCGTTTCTTCTATAATATACTGTCCCTCTCCAGATAGCATCCAGGAGATAAGCTTACGGGCGTTAACATTGGGGTTATCTTTATAGGTTACCGCATAGACGGGCGCTATAATAGGATATGTTCCGTTTTTAATGTTTTCCTTTGAGGGCTTGATGCCGTCTACTGCAATCATTTTTATATCCGGATTTTTGATTATTCCTTCAACGTAAAATCTGAACGAAAATCCGATTGAAGTTGACTTGTTTTTATAATCGGCGACCTCTTCTATAATGCCGCCCATTCCGTCGACAAAGGTTTCGGTATCGGGTTCTACTACGGGGGTGTCACCCATTAATCTTAAAAGCATACTCTGGCTTCCGCTGCCCTCGTTTCTTTGAAACGGGACAATCTTTTCATTTTTACCGCCGACCTCGCTCCAGTTGGTTATTTTACCCGAATATATACCCTTTATTTCTTCCAGGCTCAGACTCTCTATCGGGTTATCCTTATTAACAAAAAATACGAAGGCTTCACTGCCGATTTGGGTATATTCAAACTCAGTTCCGTTTCTTTCCGCATATTCCTTCTGCTCCTTTGACGGCGCGGCACCAATGAATACATCGGTCTTCTTTTCGGCAAGGGCCCTATATCCCCTGACCGTGTTATTATACTCAAAGACTCCGTCGTAGAGCTTGGTTTCGCTCGGGTATACCGCATTAACGAATGCAGAATACACGGGGAACGCCGCAGTTGCTCCGTCTATTATGGGAAGTTCTTCTTTTGAAAGTCTTTCAAAGTTTAAGGTTTTACTTTTGATTTTTACTATTTTGGAATGCTCATCAAAAGGCAGATACTCACCCGTATTAATGCCGGGAGCAGTGTCTATCGTTATGATGTTTTTATAAATTTTAATTCCCGACTGCGTTCCGATAAGAATGAGAAAGCAAAGAATAAAGGACAGGTATCCCAAGAGATATGCTTTGATTTTCTTTATCCATATAAACGGAATCAACAAAGGCACTATAAGCACACCGAGAACAACCGTTATCTTCCAACAACCGCTTAAGGTTAGAACAAAAAGAATGAAGAAGCCAACGAAAAAAGATGCTGCTAAAATTCCTGCAGTTTTTAACAGATTAAATATCAGGGTTTTCTTATTCATGTTTCACCGCCTTATAGATTTCTATGTTTTTAAGAGTTTATCCATAAATTAAATTACTATAAATCTTATCTTGAATATCGCCGATTTGCTTTTTATAATTGGCTTCTGCCTCTCTACGCAAGTGTTTTGTATCAGTTAAATCCGCCTCAACTGCTCTTATTTTTTCCTTAACTCTATCTTCAACCGTCTTTATCGGGTGATTGTCGAGGCTATCCAATAACAGCGCCTCGCTCCTTGATCCATCGCCAAGCAGAGCATCGGCATCTGTCGGGAACGGAGCCTCAAAGTTATCCACACTATCCACAGTTTCAGGTGTTACATTATCTGCAACAGGTGCAATATCCTCTTCTGCAAGTGCTGTTTCGTTTAATGGCGTGTAATAATTGCCGACAGGAGCTATGCTTTCGCCGTTTTCAGACAATGAAAAAGCAGACTCCTTTAGGTCTGCCTCAGTTTCATTGATTTGGCTATCATTTCCTCTTCCGTAGAACTTGTTGAGATAATTTCTAACAACTGTTCGGCGAGTTTTTCCTTTTCTTCTTCCGTCTTGCCACCCATACACACCGCCATTTCCGCTTCTGTATGAGATGACAATCCCATCTCCGAACATTTCCTTAATAGTTTGCAACGCATCCTGCTTCGAGGATTTTCCTTTTTCAACATTGAATATTCGCTCCTTAATTTCTTCAAATTCTGTTTGGTAATCTGTTAAGACTTCAATAATTTCTCTTATATATGGCGCATCATAATTTCCATTAGTAAAAACAATCTTGTTTTCAACCGGAAGCATATATTCGTCAATAGAGTTTTTCTCAAATGCTTCACTACCCTGATTTATTTCACTTATCTTTTCGTGAAACAGTTTATTTTCAGTTGTTGAAAATATTTCAGCCTTATAGACCCAATTTATACTACTGTTATTCGTAGTTTTGGCTCTATTAACAACAGATAATGGGTTACTATTATCATATAATATTTTATCAACATTTTCAAGACTATTTTCAGAAATGGAATATTCGACCTCTCCGGTTGACTTTTCAGAATTTTGTGCTATACTATTAATAGTGGGGATTGTAGCCGACTTGACGGCTTGCCCCGCTTTTTTTATTGGACTTATATCATACAAGACTTTTTCACCATTTGCTGTATTGGCAACATTTAAAGTTGCTACCCAAATGGTGTTATTTTTATCTTGAATATAGGTTTTCCAATATTCCCAATCATTCTTTCCGCTATTATCAAGCCATCCATGCGGATATGCCGAGGGTTTGCTGTTGTCATATTCTGCAGTAACAACAAGTTCATCAACAAGGGCGATTGCTTCTTTGAGGGCAATTTGAAGTTTGGACATAAAATCCGCTTTACCGTGCGCATACTGAGCCTCACGTATGTTAGCACCAATACTCGTTCCGCTTCTGCCAATCTGATTGGAAATTATAGATTCTCTTTTACCTTTAAGCGTTTTAACTAGATTGATTATAGCCACCGCAAAATCCATAGATTGCATTCTTAATTTGCCATCCGCCATATATACACCTCCGTTTTGATTATTATTACCATAATGCATAAAACTTAGCAATATTTAGTTAAGCATCGGCTTTGCCGATATGATGTTATGCCTTTCGGCATAGTGAAGCATTGCGGTTTTACCGCAAAGTGAAGTTAAGTGTGCCACCCACGCCCGCCGGCACTTCACGTAGCAACGCTACGCTTCATGCACCGAAGGTGTGCTTATCGTGCCGAAAGGCACACTTAGTTCCACTAAAAATAAAAAAGGCTGCCGTTGCAGCCTTTTTTATTTTTGGTGGAGGCGACGGGAATTGAACCCGTGTCCGAAAACCCATTCACATGAACTTCTACGAGTGTAGTTTATCTACTGAAGTTCCCTTGTGCATCGCCGGTAAACAGGCTATGCACTCGGTAGGCTCTTATTCATCGGTGGGTTAGAGCCGTCCCCCACGCGACGTTCACCACTAATCGACGCCCTGACGTGAGCCGTGGTCCTCTCACGCAGGACGGCCGCCTAATTAGGCAGCGTAAGCTAAATTATCTTCAGCGTTTAATTTTGATTTTAGGGCCGTTTAAGAGATTTCCCCATCTCTACTCGCTTATCATGCTTCAAGATCCCCGTCGAAACCATTACGCCCCCATATTTTGAGGTAAGAGGTAATAGTGAAGAGGTAAGAAGTGTTGTGTCGGCGATGCCGACGGGTCAATTTTATTTCTTTTGAGGTAAGAGGTAATAGTGAAGAGGTAAGAAGTGTAGTGTCGGCAATGCCGACGGGTCAATTTTATTTCTTTTGAGGTAAGAGATAATAGTGAAGAGGTAAGAAGTGTTGTAACAGGTTTATTTATTCTGTTCTTTCAGGCGGCGGTCGATTTCCCTTTTAGCGTCTCTTTTCGCCGCGTCCTCTCGTTTATCGTAAAGCTTTTTACCTTTACAGACTCCGAGGAGAAGTTTAACTCTATCCCCTTTAAAATAAAGTTTTAAGGGAACGTGGGTCATACCGTCCTTCGCAACTG
>JAZNVP010000048.1:0-14506 GCA_045592865.1 Oscillospiraceae bacterium | reverse complement strand
TTCGACCTTGACGGAACCCTTCTTAATACGCTTTCGTCAATTAAGCATTATGCCGACCTTGCACTATCGAAAAAAGGGCTCCCGCCCATTGAAAAAGAAAAATATAAAATCTTAGCAGGGTTTGGAAGCCTCTCTCTTATTAAAGGGTGCTTTGCTTATGACGGCGTTACCCTTTCGGATGAAGAGGCAGTTAAAATTGAAAAAGAATATTTAAGAGAATACAACAGCGACCCCACCTATCTCACCACCGTTTACGATGGGATCGAAGAGCTTCTTTCAGCTTTAAAGGAAAAGAGGCTTGCGGTTTGCATCAACTCCAACAAACCTAATTCATCGGTCGTTCCGATAATCAAGCACTTTTTCGGAGATGAGGTCTTTTCTTTTATTGCAGGTGCCAGAGACGGTGTTCCAAGAAAGCCCGATCCGACCGCAGTATTCGAGATACTTGATACTTTGGGTCTTACTCCCGACGACTGCATTTTCGTCGGAGACAGTGATGCCGATATGCAGACCGCGACTAATGCGGGTGTGTTCGGGTTCGGCGCTCTCTGGGGCTTCAGGACCGAAAAGGAGCTTTTGGAAAACGGCGCTTCGGCGGTTTCCTTTAATCCTTTAGATATTTTAAAAAACATAAAAAGAAAAACAGTCGGGCTCCGGAACGGAGGGCCACTGTTTACTTTTATTTTTAATTTAGTTTTCACTTTCTGTTCCGAGCAAAAAATCTGCCGAAACATTAAAATATTTGCAAAAGGAAATAATATCGTCCACATTGGGCTCATATTTGCCACATTCAATATATGATATCTTTCTCTGGGTCATATTTAGCGCTTTGCCAAGTTCTGTTTGGTTCATATCTGCATCTTCGCGCAAATTACGTATTTTTTCTCCAAAAGTCAATTTCAAACTGCTCACCCCACACATATTATTTCTTGGGGGCTTTCATTGTGAGTCCTATTCTCTTTTTCTCTTTATCGACCGAGAGGACCCAAACCTTAACTATATCTCCGACCGAGAGTTCTTCTGAGGGATGTTTTATAAATCTATCGGTTATCTGCGAGATGTGAACGAGTCCGTCCTCGTGGACGCCGATATCAACGAACGCACCGAAGTCGACGACGTTTCTGACGGTTCCCGTGAGTTCCATTCCGGCCGTTAAGTCTTCAAGCGACATTACGTCGGTTCTGAGAAGGGGGGCGGGAAGTTCGTCTCGGGGGTCTCTTCCGGGTTTAATAAGTTCTTCTGCGATATCCGAAAGGGTTATAACGCCGATTCCGAGTTCTTCGGCTAATTTCTCGGCACCCTCTTTTTCTATTCTTTCCTTAATCCCTGCAACAGACTTATTTTTGATATCCTCGTCTGTGTATCCGCATCTCTCCAAGAGGCTCTTTGCGGCAGGATAGCTTTCGGGGTGGACTGCGGTTGAATCAAGAACGTTCTTACCGCCGATTATTCTAAGGAACCCTGCGCACTGCTCATACGCCTTGGGCCCGAGTTTTGCAACCTTTTTAAGCTCGGTTCTCGAGGAAAACTCTCCGTTATCCTCTCTATATGCAACGATATTCTTGGCGATAGACTCGTTAAGTCCCGAAACGCGTGCAAGAAGCGGAACACTCGCGGTGTTAAGGTCAACGCCGACGGTGTTAACGCAGGACTCGACCACTCCGCCGAGCGCCTCTTTAAGACGCGCTTTGGGCATATCGTGCTGATACTGTCCGACGCCGATAGCCTGAGGATCTATCTTAACAAGCTCCGAGAGGGGATCTTCAAGACGTCTTGCTATCGACACTGCACTTCTTAGAGAAACGTCGTAATCGGGGAATTCCTTTGCGGCGAGGGGAGAAGCCGAATAAACACTCGCGCCTGCCTCGGAGACTACCATATATTCAATTCCGCCGAGTTCCTTTATCAGATCTGCAGCAAAAACCTCGGTTTCGTGGGAAGCGGTTCCGTTTCCGATCGCGATAAGAGTTACCTTATGCTTTTTGCAAAGACCGGTTATTATCTTTCTTGCTTCCTCTATTTTATTATGAGGGGGAACGGGGTAGATGACCGACGTGTCGAGCACCTTACCCGTAGCGTCAACTACCGCGACCTTGCAACCCGTTCTGTAACCCGGGTCAAGACCGAGGGTCACCTTACCTTTAACGGGGGGCTGCATTAAAAGCTGTTTCAGGTTCATTGAGAACACCTTTATGGCGCTTTCTTCTGCCTTTTCGGTTATCTCGTTGCGGATCTCTCTTTCTAAAGAGGGGAAGATAAGGCGGTCGTAAGAGTCTTCTGCCGCCGCAGTCAAGAACTCTATATAGGGGTTTTCGGCTTTAAGATATACCGAGCCGATTATGCTCATTGCTTTAACGCGGTCGAAATCGACCCCTGCCTTTAACATACCCTCTTTTTCTCCGCGGTTAACGGCGAGGACTCTATGTCCTGCGATTTTATTTACCTTTTCGGAGAACTCTTTATACATTTCATAAACGCCGAGTTCCTCTCCTGCCGCCGAAGAAGTGAGCGACGCCTGATTCATTGCGACAACACGAAGTCTCTTTCTCACCGAGGGGTCGTCGGAAATTACTTCAGCGATTATATCCGAAGCACCCGCCAAGGCTTCTTCTGCCGAGCCGACCTCGAGTTCTTCATTGATATAGTCTTTCGCCATCTCCTCGAGCGCTTTGCCGTTTTCGGAGTTTTCTAAAATTGCGTTTGCAAGAGGCTCGAGCCCCTTTGCCTTTGCAACGGTCGCCCTTGTTTTTCTCTTGGGTCGGTAAGGACGGTAGATATCCTCGAGTTCTGCCATAGTTACGGCCGCATCGAGCGCCCTTTCTATTTCTTCGGTCATCTTTTCCTGTTCGGTTATAGACGCCCTTATTTTTTCTCTCTGCTCATCAAGTCCTCTGAGATATGTGAGGCGGTCATTAAGTTCCCTTAACACCTGATCGTCGAGAGCGCCCGTCATTTCTTTACGGTATCTCGCGATAAAAGGAATTGTGTTTCCGTCGTCAATAAGTTTTACCGTGTTCTCCACCTGCGTTTTGCGAAGCGAAAACTCGGTTGCCAAAGTCGATAAAATATCCATAGTTTTCTCCAATCTGTTTTTTGCTTTTTTTATTTTACCAAATTTCGAAATGTATTTCAAGATATTGAAATAAAAGATAAAAAATGTTATCTTTAAATAAACTCCATTTAATGAGGTGTTTTTTGTGGTTAGAATTCTTTTGGTGGAAGATGATAATAAAATTGTTTCATATCTCTCGGAATTTCTTTCGGGGGAGGGGTTTGAGGTTGCGGCCGTTTCGGGTCAAAAAAGCGCACTCGAAACCCTCTCAGAAGAACGTTTCGGTCTTGTTTTGTTAGACATATCTCTTTCCGACGGTAACGGTTTTTCGGTTTGCTCTGCCATAAAAAAGGATTATAACACCCCTGTTATTTTTCTCACCGCCTCGGATGATGAATACAGCACCGTTGCCGGCTTTGACCTCGGCGCCGACGACTATATCCCTAAGCCCTTTCGCCCGAAAGAGCTCGTTTCAAGGATAAAAAATATTCTCCGTCTTACAACGGGAAGCGAAAACAAAATAATTCTCGGTAATGTTACGGTTGATACTGTTAAAGGCGCAGCCTTTAAAAACGGTAAGGAACTTTATCTTTCAGCGCTTGAATATCGGCTGCTTCTTCATTTTATAAACAATCGGGGCGCCGTTTTGTCAAGAACTCAGCTTCTACAGTCCATTTGGGATATCGCCGGAGATTTTGTTAATGATAACACGCTGACCGTTTACATAAAACGTCTTCGAGAAAAGATTGAAGATGATCCGCAGAACCCTTCTATTATAAAAACAGTTCGAGGAATAGGTTATAGGTTAAGCTTATGAAAAAATTATTAAGAAACCCAGAGGTTTCAAAAACCGTTTTAATTTATATGCTTATAACTGTCGCCGCATCGGCTTACTCCTTTTCAATTGGAAAAAGATTTGGCGTTTTTACCCTTTTTTTATCTCTTGTTTTTATCCTTATACATTTTCTTACAACCTTTTTGCGTTACAAAAAAATTGCTTCACTATCAGAAGAGTTAAACCGTATTCTTCACGGAAATCCGCACATTTCTTTAAACAGCTTTTCCGAAGGAGAATTGGCCATTTTGCAAAGCGAAATATATAAAATGACCGTTAAGCTTCGTGAACAAGAACATCTTTTAAAACAGGATAAGCTTTTTCTGTCCAACTCAATCGCAGATATTTCTCACCAAATCCGAACACCTTTAACCTCTATTAATCTTATTCTTTCTTTTTTAAGCGATCCCGATATAACCGATGACCGAAGGGCAGAGCTTATCAGAGATTTATATGGGCTCATTTCCCAGATTGACTTCTTAATAACTGCTCTTCTTAAAATATCGAAGTTAGATGCGGGAACTGTCCAATTTAAAAAGGAAAATATTTCGCTACGTGCTCTATTAGATAAATCAGTCGCTCCGCTTCTTATTCCTGTGGAGTTAAAAGAACAGTCTATGGAAATAACAGCCAGTGGAAACTTTCGCGGAGATATTTTATGGACAACTGAAGCAGTTGCAAACATAATTAAAAACTGCCACGAACACTCTCCCATCGGTGCCAAGATAACCATTTCGGCTACCGAGACCCCTTTGTTTTCAGAAATTATAGTGTCTGATAACGGAAAGGGAATTGCACCCGAGGATCTTCCCCATATTTTTGAGCGTTTTTATAAAGGCAAAACTTCTGATGACAAAGGCTTTGGTATAGGTCTTAATCTTTCAAAAACAATTATACTTGCCGAAAACGGAACGGTTAAAGCTGAAAACATTACACCGAGCGGCGCTCGGTTCATCATTCGATTTTATAAAGGAACCGTTTGAATTACGGTTCCTTTTTTTGTAATGTGACATTTTTGTTATATTCGGGTCATCTGATTGTCATATAGCTTTGTTAAGATATTCTCACAACATAAAAAAGGAGAATTTACTATGGAAATTTTAAAGGTGGAACACCTTTCTAAAACCTACGGAAATGGAGAAAACGAAGTAAAGGCGCTTAACGATATTTCCTTTTCGGTTAATAAAGGAGAGTTCGTTGCAATCATAGGTCCGTCGGGGTCGGGTAAATCAACCCTTCTCCATATACTCGGCGGAGTTGATAAGCCATCAGCCGGAAAGGTTTTTTTGGACGGGACTGATATTTACTCCCAAACCGAAGACCAGCTCGCAGTTTTCCGTCGCCGTCAGGTTGGTCTTATATATCAGTTTTATAATCTTATTCCTGTTTTAAACGTTACCGAAAACATAACCCTTCCAATGCTTATGGATGGGCAAAGGGTGAATAATGAACGACTGGAGGAGCTTATCAAAACACTCGGTCTTTGCGGAAGAGAAAACCATCTGCCAAATCAGCTCTCGGGCGGACAGCAGCAGAGGGTTTCAATCGGCAGAGCTCTTATAAATGCCCCTGCAGTTGTTCTCGCCGATGAGCCTACGGGGAATCTCGATAGCAAAAACAGCCAGGAAATAGTTGAGCTTTTAAAGTTATCCAACAAAAAATATAACCAGACACTCATTATAATTACCCACGATGAAAATATTGCCTTGCAGACCGACCGCATTATCGCCATTGAAGACGGCAGGATAACTCGCGACGAGGTGAAGAAATAATGACAGTTTTTTCAAAAATAACAATTTCTTCTTTGAAAAAGAACCGCTCTCGTACGGTTGTTACCATTATCGGCATTATGCTTTCCGCGGCAATGATCTGCGCAGTCACCACGTTTGTTTCAAGCTTTTATAACTATCTTTTGGAAAACGAAATCTACGCCGAAGGCGATTGGCACGGAAGCGCTCTTGATGCCGACGGGGAAACATACCGGAAGATATCCGAAAGCGATGAGATTTCTTCCTTCGTTTATACCGAGCATATAGGTTATGCGAAAGCCGAGGGGTCATTAAACGAAAACAAGCCGTATCTTTTCGTAATGGGTGCCTCAAGAGATTTTATGCTTTCTATGCCGGTTCATATCACCGCAGGAAGACTCCCCGCTTCTCAAAGCGAGGTTATCCTGCCGTCTCACTTATATGAAAACGGCGGAATCCTCTATAAATTAGGAGATGAAGTAACCCTTGATATCGGCTTCCGATCCCTTGACGGCTCTTCTCTCAGCCAACAGACCCCCTGCTTTTTCTATAACTCTGACGGCGGCTCGGACTCTACGGGAGAGACCCTTGTTGTGAACAAAACCCACACATACACCGTTGTGGGCTTTTATGAACGGCCGAGCTTTGAGCCCTATACCGCGCCGGGATATACCCTGATTACCCTTGAGGGTGGATACGAAACTCAGCTTTACGACGTGTATTTTAAGATGAACGATCCACAAGACGTTTATAACTTTATGAAAAACAACGACATCACAGGTAAGCAAAACTACGATGTTTTAATGTATATGGGGGCTATTTTCTTTGACGGGTTTTCTGTTATGATAAACAGCCTTGCGGCTATAGTTATAGTTCTTATTATGTTCGGCTCGATATCCCTTATCTATAATGCCTTTTCTATTTCGGTATCGGAGCGCACTCGGCTGTTCGGTCTGCTTTCCTCTGTGGGAGCAACGAAAAAACAGTTAAAAGAAATGGTGCTGTTTGAATCGTTTGCCGTCAGCCTTATTGGCATTCCGCTCGGAATCATCGCAGGTATCGGAGGCATTTCTGTTACCCTTTTAGCATTAGGAAACAAATTTCAGGCTCTCGGTTTTTCTGTTCCTATGAGGATCTCTGTTTCTCCTCTTTCGGTAGTTATTGCCGCTCTTGTTTCTCTGTTAACAGTGCTAATTGCTGCCTGGATACCAGCCTCTCGGGCAACAAAGGTCTCTGCCGTTGAGGCAATAAGACAAAACCGAGATATAGCTACAAACGGAAAGGATTCGAAAACCTCAAAGCTTGTTTTCCGTGTTTTCGGTTTTTGCGGAATGCTTGCCCAAAAGCATTATAAGCGAAGCCGAAAAAAATACAGATCCACCATACTTAGCCTTTTTATGAGCATTCTTCTCTTTGTTTCAACCTCTTCCTTTTGCGACTATCTTACCGAATCTGCCGAGGGCGGATTTGACTCTTCGGGTTATGACCTAAGATTCATCTGTGAAAGTTCTCATTTCTCAGACATAACAAAGGACGAGCTTTTGTCGATCCTCACAAAACAGGACGGCATCACTGAAGGAGCATATGCTCAAAGCAGAGCACTTCGTTTAACGGTTGAACAAAAACACCTTAGCGATCAGTCTCTCTCAGGGATAGAGACCCCCTATTTCAACCTTAGCGAAAACAAGGAGTCTGCCGCGGTCTATTCGCTTGTTTGCTTCATAAACGACTCGGAATTTATCTCTCTTTTAAGGGAATATGGTTTAGATGAAAAAGCATTTATGAACAAAGAAACGCCAAAAGCCGTTGCTGTAGACGGAAACACCTCTTTTTCAACAAAAGATGAAAAATATATAAAAACGCATATTCTTGCTTCTTCTCACGCTAAAGCAACCGTTTCTCTGGAAAAGGACAGAGAAGGCTACTACTTCTACGGAGACGTTTTAGGTGAGAACGGCGAAACATTATACAGATACGCAAAAACCGATGATCCAAATGATTTCATAGACGTTTCGAGAGAAGAGGCTTTCGACGACGTTACACTGGATATTGGTCAGGTTATTTTTGACTGTCCTTATTACTTTGACACCGCAGCAGGTCTTATTCTCTTCTATCCCGACAGTTTAAAAGCGGAAGTATTCCCCGAAATGAATGAGGATATGTATTCATATAAATATTATTTCCTTTCTTCCGATCACAAAGTCAGTTACAAGGCTCTAAAAACAGCCCTTAACGCCAACGGTTTTAACGGGAATAATCTCTTCAATTATGCTGAACAGGCCGAAGAAAGCCGAAATGTTATAACTATCGTCACGGTGTTTTCCTATGGCTTTATCGTTCTGATATCCCTTATTGCCGCCGCGAACGTGTTTAACACCATTTCAACAAACTTTAACCTTCGCCGACGGGAATTTGCGATGCTTCGCTCTGTGGGACTTTCGGTCAAAGGGCTTTACAGGATGCTTAACTTTGAATGCCTCCTATACGGAGCAAAGGCGCTACTGTTGGGTCTGCCTGTTTCTGCAGTTACTTCATTCTTTATCTATCTTGCCGTTACATCAGGGTTCTACACCTCATATCGACTGCCCTTATATGCAATGGGGATCTCTTCTTTAAGCGTTTTTCTGGTCGTTTTTGCAACGATGCTTTATTCTATGAATAAAATAAAAAAGGATAACCCGATAGATGCCTTGAAAAACGAAAATCTATAAAGGGTAATACCTCAGCTTTTATTTTATCATATTTCATATCTATATGAGAGTTTGTCATATCATCCATTCATTTTTGTCGCGGCGGAAAAAGCCAAAATTTGTTGACACGCCTTGTTTTAAGTGATAGAATGGGGACATCACTTTCGGCGAAGCCGAAAATAATTTTTATCGAAAAGAGGTTTACTTATGAAAAAGTTTACTAAAATTGCATCTGCAGTTTTAGCTCTCGCACTTGTTGTTTCCTCCTTTGCAGGATGCGGCAAAAAGAGCTACACTGCTAACAACACAGAATTCGTAATCGGTGTTTCCGGTCCTTTAACCGGCGGTGCTGCAGTTTACGGAACCGCTGTTAAGAATGCTGCTGAGATGGCTGTTGAAGAAATCAACGCTGCAGGCGGACTCGGTGGTGTTAACTTCAAACTCATTGCTCTTGACGATGCTCACGATGCTACCAAGGTTGAAGCTAACTACGCTTCTATGTTCGAAGATGGTATGCAGGTTTCTCTCGGTTGCGTAACATCTAACCCCTGCCTTGAATTCTGTGCTCTCTCCGAAGATGATAACGTTTTCTTCCTCACTCCTTCGGCATCTAACGATGACGTTAATGCAGGTGAAAATGCTTATCAGATGTGCTTCGCTGATGCTAAGCAGGGTGCTGTTGCTGCAGAATACGTTAACTCCTTAGGACTTGATAAGATCGGTATTTTCTACAAATCAGACGATCCCTATTCAAAGGGCATTTTCGACAACTTCAAAGCAAAACTTGATTCTTCTATTGAGACCGTTGAAGCTTCCTTTATGGGAGAGGCTACCGACTTTACTCAGCAGGTATCCACCCTTAAAGATTGCAAATTTATCTTTATGCCTATCTACTACGACCCTGCTTCTCTCTTTATGATGAAGGCTAAGGGAATCATCGCTGACGATGCCATCTACTACGGCTGCGACGGATTTGACGGAATTGAGTCGGCTGAAGGTTTTGACATTACCGCTATTCCTCAGCAGGTTTCAATGCTCTCTCACTTCAACTCAAAAGCAACCGATGGCGCTGCAGGAACCTTTATTAAGAAATACACCGAAAAATACGGTGCAGATACCCTTAACCAGTTCGGCGCTTCTGCTTATGACTGTGTTTACGCTATCTACAATGCTATGAAGGCAGCGATTGATGCAGGAACCGAGATTGACGTTACAATTTCTGCTTCTGATCTCTGCGATATTCTTAAGGGTGAGTTTGACGGCGGATTTACTTTTGAAAACGGCGTTACCGGAGATAAGATTGCCTGGGATGCTGATGGTTTCGTTAACAAAGAAGCTGTTTACTACATTATCAAGGATGCTAACAAATAATCCTTTAGTTTTAAAATTTTGTTAAAGATTCGATTTGCCGGTGTGGTTTTCCGCTCCGGCAAATTGTTGTCAATAAATATTATTTTTATAGGTATTTTTTATGGGAAATATTATTGAAACACTATTAAATGGATTGTCTTCCGGTGGCACATACGCCATAATAGCCCTTGGCTACACTATGGTTTACGGTATCGCTAAAATGCTTAACTTTGCTCATGGCGATATCATAATGGTCGGCGGGTATACTGTTTTTCTGCTTTTTCAATCCACCGCAAATCCTCTTATTGGTTTAGCGGCAGCTATAATTGTCTGCATGCTCCTCGGAATAACGATAGAGCGTGTTGCTTATCGCCCGCTTCGCGGTGCCTCCCCGCTTGCTGTTCTCATTACTGCGATTGGTGTTAGCTATATGCTTCAAGCATTAGCACAGATAATCTTTGGCTCCAACGGCAAGAAATCTGCATTCTATTCTTTCGGAACAACTGAGGTTTTGGGCGCAAACGTAAAGATCTCAACTATTGTTACGGTTATTTGCTCTGCTATTATAATGGTTCTTTTAAGCCTTTTCGTTAAATACACCCGAACCGGACGCGCAATGATTGCCGTTTCCGAAGATCGCGGAGCTTCTGAACTTATGGGAATCAGCGTAAACAAGATTATCGCAATAACCTTCGCTATCGGTTCTGCACTTGCGGCTGTTGCAGGCTTCTTTATGCTTTGGAATACGGGAACAGTTAACCCAACAACCGGCGCTTTACCCGGAATTAAGGCTTTTGCCGCCGCTGTTATTGGTGGCATCGGATCTCTTCCCGGCGCAATGCTCGGCGGTCTTCTTATGGGTATTGTTGAAGCTTTTTCTAACAGCTTCCCCGCAACAAGCGCCTACACAGACGCCATCGTTTTTGCAGTTCTTATTATCATTTTACTTGTGAGACCTTCCGGTATCCTTGGTAAGAAGAGAAGGGAGAAGGTATAATGAATAAATTAAAAAATATTAAGTGGAAATACTATCTTAACTATATCGCTATAGGAATTGTTGCTATTGCTTTTGCTATTATTACCATTACTTCAGCCGACCTTCCTAAATCCACCTGCAATCTTTTTTCAAACATAGGTATTGCAATTATTCTTGCAACCTCGCTTAGTATGGTTGTTGGGTTCTTGGGAGAACTTTCGCTCGGACATGCAGGCTTTATGTGTGTTGGTGCTTATGTTGGCGGAAAAATTGCCGTTACCTTTGGTTCCTTCATTGAAAGCGAAACACTCCTTCTTTTAGCTTCGCTGATTGTTGGTGGCATTGCTGCTATGCTTTGCGGATTTATAATCGGACTTCCCGCACTTCGCTTAAAGGGAGACTATCTGGCTATCGTTACTCTCGCTTTCGGCGAAATCGTTAGAATTATTTTCTTAAATTCAGGCGGGGTTTTCGGAGACCAGTCCGGCTTTAAAACCCCTCGTTTCAGCAACAAAGCTTTATTTATCACCTTTATTTTCCTTCTTGTTCTGTTTACTCTTTTTATAATTCAGAACCTTATTCGTTCGAAGCACGGAAGATCTATCACGGCAATACGCGATAGTGAGATTGCCGCTAAGGCAACGGGAATAAATATTACGAAATACAAACTTATTGTTTTCGCTATCGCGGCTCTTTTTGCGGGCGTTGCGGGCGTTCTTCACAGCTTTAACACTCCTTCAAAGATTTATGCAGACACCTTCGATTATAACTATTCTATTGAAATTCTTGTTATGGTTGTTCTCGGCGGTATGGGAAGTATAAACGGTTCTATTATCATCGCCACACTTATCACGATAATAAACACATCGCTTCAAACTCAGCTTGAAGGCGGTATGTCGGTGCTTAAAAACCTCATCTATGCACTTATTCTTATAGTTATAGTTATCTATAACAATGCGCCTGCGCTAAAATCTTTCCGTGAAAAATATAATTTAAAAAATCTTTTTAGCGAAATCCTCAAACACAGGCACGATCCCTCTCACGTTCAGGACGATGAGGCAAAATGGCACAGAATTCCCACCAAGATAGAGATGGACGAGGTTCTCTCGGTTGATCTTCAGCCCACCTCTCCTTACTCTCCCGACAAAGCGGAAAAGGAGGGTAAATAATGGCTAAGACTGTTTTAAAACTCGAAAATCTCGGTATTTCCTTCGGCGGACTTAAGGCCGTTCAGAACCTTAACCTTGAAATTAAGGAAAAACAGCTTTACGGTCTTGTTGGCCCTAACGGTGCAGGTAAAACAACCGTTTTCAATATGATAACGGGTGTTTACAAGCCCACAACGGGAACCTTCTACCTCGACGGCGAAAATCTCACCGGCAAAAGTCAGGAAACTATTAACCACAAGGGTATTGCGAGAACCTTCCAGAACATCCGTCTTTTCAACAATATGACGGTTATCAGAAACGTTCTTGTCGGTCTTCATAACCAGCCCGAATTCAAGTGCGGCTTACTTACCAGCCTTTTCAGACTTCCCAAGTTCTTTAAGGTTGAAAAGAAAATGAGAGAAAGAGCAAAGGAAATTCTTTCGGTTGTTGGTCTTTTGGAAGAGAGAAACACCCTTTCCTGCAACCTTCCTTACGGAAAGCAGAGAAAACTTGAGATCGCAAGAGCTCTTGCTACCTCGCCGAAGCTTTTATGCCTTGACGAACCTGCTGCAGGAATGAACCCGAATGAAACTGCCGATCTTATGGATATCATTCGCTACATCAGAGATAACTTCAACGTTACAATTCTTCTTATCGAGCACGATATGAAGTTCGTTTCGGGCCTTTGCGATGAGATAACCGTTCTTAACTTCGGAACCGTTCTTGCTCAAGGCGAAACCAAGGCCGCCCTTAATGACCCCGAGGTTATTAAGGCATATATAGGAGGATAACGACATGGCTTTATTAGAGGTTAATAATTTAGAGGTCTGCTATGGCGTTATAACTGCGCTCAAAGGAATAAGCTTTGAGGTTAACGAGGGCGAGATCGTTACTCTTATCGGTGCTAACGGCGCGGGTAAAACAACAACCATGCAGAGCGTTATCGGTCTTATCCCTGCCCGTCACGGCTCGGTCGTTTACGACGGCGTGGATATCACCAAAACTCCCTGCCACAAGATAGTTCATATGGGTATGACTCAGGTTCCCGAGGGAAGAAGAATTTTCCAGGAACTCACCGTTTATGAAAATCTTATGATGGGCGCTTATTCGCAGAAGAAAAGCTCTGATTTTAAAGGCGATATAGAAAAGGTTTTCGACCGTTTCCCCCGTCTTAAAGAGAGAAGAAATCAGATCGCGGGAACCCTTTCGGGCGGTGAGCAGCAGATGCTCGCAATCGGAAGAGCTCTTATGAGCCACCCCAAGCTTTTAATGCTCGACGAACCCTCGATGGGTCTTTCTCCGCTTCTTGTTGATCAGGTTTTTGAAATAATCAAGGACATCAACAAGGATGGAACAACCATTCTTCTCGTTGAACAGAACGCAGGTAAATCACTCGCTATTTCCGACAGGGCTTACGTTCTTGAAACCGGAAGCATCGTTCTTTCGGGAACAGGAAAAGAGCTTATGCAGAGCGAAGACATTAAAAAGGCTTACCTCGGCGGATAAAAAATTAAAACCTCGTTACCTATCGGGTAACGAGGTTTCTTCTTTTTCTTCCTCTCTTTCAGACGGAAATTCGAACAGCCCGTCGAGCGCCTTGCAACCGAAGATGACCGCAACGAATAGCGCCGAAACGAACATCAAAAACAGAGTTCCGAAATATAAAACTATTTCCATAATACCCTCCACACCGCTTTTTAACAGTATATGCAGGACTCACGACGTTTGCGAAAAAACTCTTTATTTTGCGCTTTGGTCGTGGTATAATGGTCAAGGTATCACTTTTACGCCCCGAACACAAAACCCGCCGTATAATTCGGCGGAGTTTATACAAATAGTATATGCGTCTGTAGCTCAGCTGGATAGAGCGTTAGACTCCGACTCTGAAGGTCGCAGGTTCGACTCCTGTCAGGCGCACCACGAAAAAAGTCACTTTTGTCTACCGACAAAGGTGACTTTTTTCAATGATATCCGTTCCCTGTGGTCACGGACGATATAGCTGACGCTATGATATCTGCTTCGCAGATGATATACGCTTCGCGTATGAAAGGAACGGATATTATATCATACTTGCGTAGCAAGTATATCATACGGCGCAAGCCGTATATCATATCGCGGTAGCGATATATCATTGAAAATCGCAACCCTGATTAATGAGTCCCTTCCGGTAGATGTGATTGGTAAGACCGGCTGGGACAAAGCGTAAGAGGAGGCCTCGGCCTCCTCTTTTTAATACAATGGAAGGAATAGACTCTAAGGATCAAATGCGGTGCGGACGAGCACCACCACCGACGGCTTGTTTGAGCTGGGTATTATTTTTTATCCATGATAGCCTTTAGCTGATTGCGGGTTTCCTGAGATAGCTCGGCATGCCCCTCGTCACCAAACAGCACCCAATGACCGATATCCGCTTCATAGGCAAAGGTGTCATGATTTGCGATATAACGCATACGCCTTATCAGCCGGTCACCCCGGTAAATCTCTGCCCAGCCCTCATCCAGATTGGCACAGCAATAATCTGTCATATCTCCGACAAGGGTATCCATGCAAAAGCCTTTCACAGTGTCCGGATCTTCAATGGTATATGTATTTCCATTGTGGTATAGAAGGATTTTATCGGCGCGGATCATATCCCACTTGTCAAAGCTGATGCACAGCGCACCGCCGGCATCTGTAGAAAGATCAATGCCGGTGGTAAGGAAAAGCA
>JAZNVP010000047.1:0-2173 GCA_045592865.1 Oscillospiraceae bacterium | reverse complement strand
GATCTCTACGATAAGTGCCTTTGTAGCGGCAGCATTCTTAGTGCCGTCTTCAAGTGTTGAGAGATAAGCGTCAGCCGCTGCCTTAAATTCAGCAGATGCTTTATCAGATTCAGCCATTTCACGAACCTGTGCAATAAGCTGGTCGCGAAGAGCTTTTTGACCAAGATACATACCAAGACCGTGCTCAGCGTTATCCTCGAAGAGCGAGTTAGCCCAAGCAGGACCGTGACCCTTAGCATTGGTGGTGTAAGGGCTGGTAGCAGCAGGACCGCCCCAGATCGAAGAACAACCTGTTGCGTTGGAGATATACATTCTGTCGCCATAGAGCTGAGTGATAAGACGAGCATAAGAGGTTTCTGCACAACCTGCGCAAGAACCGGAGAACTCTAAGAGAGGTTTCTTATACTGGCAAGAAACAGCGTTGATGTTAGCGGTAGTCTCGGGTTTCTCTTCGACGTTAGCAACGAGATAATCGAATACAGGCTGCTGATCTTCCATTGTCTCACGGGCAACCATCTTGAGCGAATTTGTAGGACAAACGCCGATACAAACTCCGCATCCCATACAATCGAGAGGAGAAACTGCGAGAGTGTAAACGTAGTCGGTCTTAACGATAGGCTTGGGAGCAACCTTCATGTTAGAAGGAGCAGCCTCAACCTCTTCCTTAGTAAGAGCGAAGGGACGGATCGTTGCGTGAGGGCAAACAAATGCGCACTTATTACATTTTGCGCAGGTCTCTTCGTTCCACTCGGGAACCATAACGGCAACGCCGCGTTTCTCGTAAGCAGAAGCACCCTGCTCGAAGGTTCCGTCAACGTGGTCAACGAAAGCAGAAACGGGGAGACTGTCACCGTCCATAAGGCTAACGGGTTTGAGGATGGTGTCAACCATCTTAACAAGCTTCTCAGGTCCCTTTTCAGCGGGAACTGTCTTGTTATCGGTTGCGTTCTTCCAGTCTGCAGGAACGTCGATCTTAACGAATGCGGTAGCACCTGCGTCAATAGCCTTGTGGTTCATATCAACAACGTCCTGACCTTTTTTGAGGTAGGATCTTGTTGCAGCATCCTTCATGTAGGTGATAGCGTCTTCCTTGGGCATGATGTTTGCCAAAGCAAAGAATGCCGACTGAAGAATGGTGTTAGTTCTCTTGCCCATACCGATCTTAGCGGCAAGGTCGATAGCGTTAACGGTGTAAAGCTGAACGTCGTTCTCTGCAATGTAACGCTTGGTTTCAGCGTTAAGGTTTGCTTCGAGTTCTTCAGCGTTCCACTGGCAGTTGATAAGGAATACACCGCCGGGCTTAACGTCGTTAACCATCTTAAAGCCTTTAACTACGTAAGTGGGGTTGTGACAAGCAACGAAGTCTGCCTTGTTGATGTAGTAAGGGCTCTTGATAGGCTGATCGCCGAAACGGATATGAGAAACGGTGATACCGCCTGTTTTCTTGGAGTCATACTGGAAGTATGCCTGAACGTATTTGTCGGTGTGGTCACCGATGATCTTAATGGAGTTCTTGTTAGCACCAACGGTTCCGTCGCCGCCGAGACCCCAGAATTTGCATTCGATGGTTCCCTTTGCAGCGGTGTTAGGCGAGGGCTTCTCCTCGAGCGACATATGAGTAACGTCGTCGTTGATTCCGAGGGTGAAACGAGCCTTTCCGTTTTCTTTTGCAAGTTCGTCGTAAACTGCGAATATGCTTGAAGGAGGAGTATCTTTAGAACCGAGTCCGTAACGTCCGCCCGAAACTGCGATGCCGTTTCTGCCGGTCATGTTAAGAGCGGTAACAACGTCGAGATATAAGGGCTCACCGAGAGCACCGGGTTCTTTAGTTCTGTCGAGAACTGCGATCTTCTTAACGGTAGAAGGAATAGCCTCTGCGAGTTTCTCAGCAGAGAAAGGACGGTAAAGGCGAACCTTAACAAGACCTACCTTCTCACCCTTAGCGGTAAGGTAATCAATAACCTCTTCTGCAACGTCGCAGATAGAGCCCATAGCAATGATAACTCTGTCAGCGTCGGGAGCACCGTAGTAGTTGAAGAGCTTATAGTCAGTGCCAAGTTTAGCATTAACTTTGTCCATATATTCCTGTACGATTGCAGGAACAGCCTCATAATACTTATTGCAAGCCTCACGATGCTGGAAGAAGATATCTCCGTTTTCGTGAGAACCGCGC
>JAZNVP010000046.1:0-42824 GCA_045592865.1 Oscillospiraceae bacterium | reverse complement strand
CTCGCCTTTAACGTTAACTGCGATGTTCAATGCACCGTTGTTAACAGAAACGGACTCTTCGATGGAACTGGATCCACCGATAGCTACGGGGACAAAATTGTAGATTCCGTGAACGGGAGCGGTGAAGGTCAACTTCTGGGTTTCATTGTTTGAAGCAACATACAGATAAATACCCTGATTGTTTTTACCTGCGCCTACGCCCTGGTTGTTAGGAATCTGAACCTGACACTGCCAAGAGCTGTTTGTTCCGCTAGTCACTATTTTGCTATAGGTATCTTTAGCATATTCAACTGATTTAATACCTGTTGAGCCATAGTAGTTTCCGGCATAAGCTATATCGCCATACACTACAGCGGTAGCATCGCCGTTTGCATTTTTGGCAGCATCAAGAAGTTCTCCGGCAACAGTCCAGGTGTGATAAACCGTTTCGGTTCCGTTAACGGTTAATTTGCCGCTGTTAACAACGTAATCGTCTTTAGTTAATTCTGCATTGTTAACCTGAATAACAACGTCCGAAAGGGTCATTTCTATGTCCCCGAACGAAGCCGTATCTTTAATTTCAAAGGTCAGTTTTACAAGGTCTCCGTCGGTATACGCTACGTCATCCATTGCAAACATATCGAACTGATAAGTGCCTCTCTTGTTTGCGTTTTCGGTGCCGTTGACCGAATACATTTCGCCAATCTGCTGCAACACCGTGCCACCGGTTGCAGTAAGCTTTGCGGTGTCAAAAGCAACCTGAAAGCTAAGCGCAGAGGTCGAGAGGTTTTCAACGCTAACCGTAAGCTCTACGGTTTCGCCTCTGTTTCCGGAAGCCGAACTAACCGTGAAGGTAGGTTTCTCTGCCGCAAATACATTAAAATTGCAGACCGACAAAACCATTATTACGGCAAGGAATGCCGAAATAAATCTTTTCATGTTTTTCCTCCTCTATATTAGTTAGATTTCGCCGTTACTAACCGCTACAAACAATGCTCTGACGTCTAAAATGTTGATGGCTCCGTTTCCGTCATAGTCGCCTGTATCAGCCATTATTTCATCGATTTCAGCATTGTTTACAGCCTCAAACAATTTCTGAACGTCGATAATGTTTACCTCTCCGTTTCCGTCGCAGTCGCCGAGGGTTCCGTCGGTCGTTACAACGTTAACGGTCAAGCTGGTTCCAACGCCGTTAACGTCTATAATAACTGCGCTTTCTCCGGGTGTGCTGAAATCATATGTAAATTCAACGTTCTCGAAGTCGGAAACAACCGTTGTGTGAGTATATCCTTCATAAGAAAGTTCAAGCTGGAGTCCCGTAGGATCAAACTCCTCACCAACCATATAAGTCATATCAGCAGGCTCGGAATTAATAGCAATGTTACTGATCGTGGGAATCTGAAGCACTTCAACCTTCTTTTCAGAACATCCGTAGGTAGAACAAAGCATCTCTCTCTCTCCCTTGTTCATATAGTCAGGAAGAGCTGTGATGTTCCAGGAAGAATAGGTGTAACTGTGTTCTGCAAGGTCTGTCTCGCGACGCTCAGCCTCTTCGTGACAAAGTGTGCAGCGTCTCATTTCAATACCGGGTGTGCAGCAGGTAGCCTTTCTGACGGTCTCCCAGATAGCGCCCACTGTTTCGTGGTATTCATATTTATATTCGTAATCAGGATCATCAATAAGTGTCTCTCCCTCGACCTCGCGAGTAAGGAAGAGGTCATACATAGTATATGCTGCTGTGCTCCAGTTCGAAGCGCTCTTGTCAGCGTAGAGGTAGATCTTTTCTCCAGCCTCTAACTCTGCCGTTACCTCAAAGCCGGGATGTCCCCAATCGGTGTAAGAGAAGGCAGTCTTCTCGTCTGGCGTTTCTATCTTTAAGGTTATTTCGCCCATTCCATCTTTAATAATACCTCTTGAAGAAAGGGTGTAAAGACCTGCTTTATCGGCAGTAATAACAACACCGTGAACCGAGTTATTCTTTGAGTGAATAGCAACAGTGTTCGGCGCATAAGGATCTGTAAGCCCCGTCTTAACGTAGGTCGAAGGATATGCGTCAAGTGTGTAACTGGCATCTCCGTTATAGTTTCCGAAGTAACGGGAGTATCCGCCATCCTCAATAAGTAACGAATTCCTTGTGCCAAACTCCAGATCTTTTCCGGTCGAACCTGTTCCGGTTATATAACCAACAGTGAAAAGTCCCGATGTGGGAGCGGTCGCAACCGTGGTGTTCGTGAGCTGAAGCCCGTCAGCAACGCTGAGCTTCTCAGTTACAACACCCGAATAAGAGATCTTCGGTGCAATTTCATCTATAAGATCAACAGAATATTTAAGGTTTATGCTTCCTGCGCTAACAGGCGCCAGTGTGATCTCAATGGTCTCGCCATTATTAAGGCGGATATATTTAGCAGTAGGAAGTTTAGCGTTTTCTTCAGATACGACCGCAGAAGCTAACTCTTCGCCACCTGCAGAAACCGTAACGTTCCACTCTCCGCTAACGGTAAGCTCAGACTGACTGAGGTTAAAGATACCGTCAACGTCTGCGGTGTAGGTAAGAGTCTCGGCACCGGTATACGTTCCGCCGAGCTCCCAGGATTTGAACACGTGGTTTGTCGTTTCAAGCTCAAACTGGTTCTGTGCGCCATAGAACTGATCGCGGCAGGTTGAATAGTATTCAACCCTTACCTTCTCGCTGTTATCTGAGAAGTAAAGCATTGCAACCATTCCGGTATTAAAATTGTTTTTCTGGTCAAAGGTCTGGGGGTTAACGAGCAGCGAAGTAACAACGTTTCCGTGAACTCCCTTTTCCTGACGGACAACAAGGTCATCCGTATCAATGTGTCCCGAAAGAACAAGGAAAATGTTCTCGTGCTGAGAAACAAGCTTATCCCAGATCCTGTCGCCGTTGTTAGCACCGCCGTTATTTGCGCCCGAAGGACTTGCAGGAACGGTATCGTCAGCACCCTGAGTAGTTCCGTCGGTCTCCAGATAAATGTGGGTCGAAATAATAACCTTTCTGTCAGGATACTGCTCTATAACGTCAGACGCCCACTGAAGTTCAGCATCGTCGGGGCCCCAAGAAAGTGTTATTAAAAGAAACTTTTCATCACCAATATCAAACTTTGTGTAGTTCACTGTAATATCGCCTTCGGTATAGAAGCCGTCAAACTGCGAAACGTATTCTTCGTCCGATCCGAAGTAGTTGTTCATAGCCGTATGGTTATCGTGGTTTCCCTGTGCAAGAGCATAAGGAATAACGCCTTTGAGTTTATCTATCTCTGTTTTTGCGTGTGTCCACTCCGAGTCAAGTCCTTCTCTCGTTTCGGTGATATCACCAACACCGACAACCTGCTTTATCTTTCTTGATTCAGCGTTTTCAACCAACCAGTCATATATATAACCAAGATTGTTCTTGCCGCTGTTAACGTCATCGCGAACGATCATCTGAGTGTCACCGACAACTGCGAAAGAGTAATCGTAGTCCGAAGCATCGTCAACAATATCGTCGATCCAAAGATCCTCTGCTCCACCCTCGGTATAGGTATTGTAAAGGGTGTTTCCCTTTTCGTCAGTGCAGAGAACATACAACTTAGCTTCTGCTAGTGTTCCGTCATACTCAGCCGTTAAGGTAAGTGCATCAGCCTTAGTAAGCTCGACCCATGCGTCGTTTTTATATATCCAAGCCGCCCAGTTGTAGTTTACTGTGTTGTCTTCTTCTTTCTCAGGGAAAGTAACGGTTAGAACGCCGCCCGAAATCTCATACTTAGCAGCTGCCGCAAGTCTGTCGGCATAATTTGTGTTGTCGAAATGATCCTCGTAAACGTATTTGTAGTTGGGATCCTCTTCGAACAGTTCTTCATCTGTATCTACCGAAAGCTGGAGATCATAAATATAATAAGCAGAAGTATTCCAACCGCTTCCTCTGTCGGAATAGAGATACATCTTCTCTCCAACCTTAAGTTCTGCCGAAACCTCAAAACCGTCGGCATCCGAAGACGTTATCGAATAAGAAACGGTTCCATCAGGCTGCTCGATCTTAAGGGTCGCAGCTCCGGTGCCGTCCTTTGAAACCTTCGTGGAAGAAAGGGTGTAGGTTCCTGCTCTGTTGGCAGTAATGGTAACACCCTGCATACCCTCATTCTTGTTATGAATAGCTATAGATTTTTCCTGATAGTATCCGCTGGTAACAAAGCCTGTAGGGAACGCTCTCAGGTTATAGTCGTCATGATTTGCCGACTTTCCGTTATAATGGGTATATCCGCTTGCCGCAACGTAATAAGCGGTGTTAGTGTATGTCAGATCTGCGCCCGCAAGACCGCTTCCTGTAACAAAACCAACCGAGAAAATACCTTTATATTTAGGTGTCTCTGCCGTAACGTTCTCAAGCTGAAGCTCGTCTGCAACAACGAACTCGCTTTTAACGGCGATAAGCGTGGGCATCTCGTCAATGAGAACAACGTCAAAGTTAACCTGAATTTCGCCCGAACCTTCAAACTTAACGGTCAGGATTTCGTCTTTATTAACCTCAATTTCTACATCGGGGAGGGTTCCACTGTTTCCTGATCCGATCGAGATAGTATCCCCGATTTTTTCACCGCCTGCAAAAACAGAAACAGTAAAGTCTCCTGAAACGCTCTCCATCGAGTCGTTTGCGAAAACGTATTTACCTCTGACGGGAGCCGTGAAAGTAACCTCCTTATCAGAAGTAATGCTAATAGAGTCGGCAACGTTCCAGGTAGCCAAACCTTCGGTTTCAGCCGCAAAAGCTATCGTAATACAGCTCATAACGGTGCTGAGAACCATTACTGTTGCCAACAGGGCAGAAATAATTTTTTTCATAGACACGCGCACTTCCTTTCAATTTTATACATTTTTACAAAGGTAACCGCGGGAGACCTTCCGTTTCCCGCCTATAAGAAAATCCTTTACGCTATTTTTATAATAGCATTTTTAAACTACGTAAACATTTCAAAACCCAATCAAAAAGTTTAGACCTTCTGCCAATTAATAAAGCCCCTGTCTTTTAGCAAAATCTTTTTGATGGGTCAATTCTTCATTTAATATTTACGTAAAATTACACCTATAATAATATGATTATACCTCAGCGCCTCAGACGAGTAAATAAACAAAGCGGACATATAAATGTGACAAAATGTCCATATGGACAGTTTGAGTTTATCACTTTTTGTTAACTTTGTCAAGTAGATGAAGCGAAAAAGTTTCGGCTTTATCCCCATTTTCGCTTTTCAAAAACCGCTTGTTTTTATCTTCTGAATATGTTATTATATAAGGGTAATTTTCAGAAAGGGAATGAGTTTATGTTTGCATCTATCTTATCGGGCAACTTTAATCCGCTGAGCATTTTTATATATGTCGTTGTTCTGTTCACCGCCTTCCCTATCCACGAATATGCTCACGGATACGCGGCCTATAAACTCGGCGACGATACCGCTTACCTTCAGGGCAGACTCACCCTTAACCCTTTGGCGCACCTCGACCTTATCGGCTCCATTTGTATGCTTCTTTGCGGCTTCGGTTGGGCCAAACCCGTTCCCGTTAACCCCGTTCGTTTTAAAAAGACCTCGATGAAAACAGGAATGGCTCTGGTAGCGTTAGCAGGTCCGATGTCAAATATAATTATTTCATTTATCTCGTATGCTCTATATAAAACGTTCTTATATCTCTCTTATCTGGCAACATCTGAAGTTATGTTTTATTTAACCGAGGTTATGTCGATAATCTGCACCGTTAACATCGGACTGGCAGTATTCAACCTTATCCCTATTCCCCCTCTCGACGGATCGAGAATTGCTTTTGCAATAATACCCGAAAAGTATTATTTTAAAATAATGAAATATGAACAGTATGTAAGGATCGGTCTGTTTGCACTTATTTTCTTGGGTGTGCTCGATGCACCTCTCTCATTTGTGCAGAATTCTTTATTTAGGTTATTTGACCTTTTAACCAAGTTCATCGATATTCTTTTTAGGAGTTTATAAATGGAGCAGTTATCTTATAAGTTAGACGTTTTTGAGGGACCTTTGGATCTTCTCCTGTTCCTCATCAGAAAAAACAAACTGAATATTTATGATATCGAGATCTCGGTTCTTGTTGAGCAGTATATAAACTTCATTAACGAGATGAAAGAGGCGGACCTTGAAGTGTCGAGTGCATTTTTGGAAATGGCTTCTCATCTTATATACATCAAGACCGCTATGCTTCTTCCCAAGCACGAGGAAGCGACCGATTTAAAACGCGAACTCGAGGGAAGACTTCTTGAATACAGTCTCTTAAAAATAGCCGCCCAAAAACTAAAGGCCGATTTTTGTGGGCACGACTTGTTTATAAGAGAACCCACCGTTATCGAGTTCGACAAGACCTATACAGGCTCCCACGAACCGACGGAACTTCTGGACGCCTTTTCGGTTGCCTGCGGCAAAGGGCAAAGAAGGCTTCCCCCGCCCAAGACCGCATTCAGCGGCATCGTGGCGCGACGCATTGTTTCGGTTATTTCCCGAACCATCTACGTTCTTAAAAACGTTATCAAAAAGGGCGTTGTTCCCTTTAAAGATCTTTTCACCGGCGGCGACCGCAGTGAGAACGTTGCAACCTTCCTTGCCGTTTTAGAGCTTATCAAATCTAAAAAGATCGGCATTAACGATAAAGGCGACGTTTCTCTTCACGGGTCGGCTATCAAAAAACATTCTCAAGGAAAACGGGGTTAACATATGGAACTTAAAAAACTTGAATCAGCAATTATTTCGGTGCTTTTCGCAAACGGAGAGCCCATCTCCATCGACCGACTGGCAGAAACTCTCGAGAGCGATAAATTAAGTTTGACAAAAGTCCTCGCAAATTTAAAGGACAGGCTTGAAACCGAGCGAATGGGTATAATCCTTCTCCGTCTCGGCGACGAATACCAGCTCTCCACCTGCCCCGAAAACGCCGACTACGTTAAAACTGCGCTCGACCGCAGAAGAAACACACCCCTTTCCCCCGCGGCTATGGAGGTTCTTTCAATAATCGCCTATAACCAACCCACCACCAAATCTTTCATTGAGCAGGTGCGTGGAGTTGACAGCAGCTCGGTTGTTAACAGCCTTGTTGAAAAGGGCCTTTGCGAAGAGGCAGGAAGACTCGATCTTCCCGGCAGACCTATCTGTTATAAAACAACGCCTAATTTCCTTCGTTGCTTCGGAATGGAATCTCTCTCGGAGCTTCCCTCTATTGAACTTTTAAGAAACGAAAGGGATAAGGATCTTGTCCCCAAGGAAGAAGAGGAAGCCGAAGATGAATAAGGTCGTTCTTATAACGGGCGCTTCGGGCGGTATCGGCAAAGAAATCGCCATTTCTTTCGGAAGAGCGGGATACAAGGTCGCCCTTTGCTATAACAAAAACAGTGACGGTGCCGAAAAACTAAAGGAACTTCTCGCACTTAACGATATCGAAGCCGAAACCTTCTGCTGCGACCTTTCCGATTTCTCACGTGCTAAAAAACTCGGCGAAGCGGTCGCAAAACGCTTCGGTAGAATTGACGCTTTAATAAATAACGCAGGAGTGGAGCACTACTCTATCTTTACCGACACCGAAGAAAAAGACTACCGAGAGGTGTTCGACGTTAACGTCGGCGGAGCTCTCGCCGTTTCGGCAGGGGTTATCCCCTTTATGCTCGGTCGCGGCGGAAGCATCGTTAATATCTCTTCAGTCTGGGGCGTTTGCGGCGGCTCGGGCGAGGTTCTTTATTCGGCATCCAAAGCGGCGCTCATCGGCTTTACCAAAGCCCTCGCAAAAGAGGTTGCAGGAAGCAAAATACGGGTCAACTGCATTGCACCCGGAGCTATCGACACTCCTATGTTAGATAGATTTACCGAAGAAGAAAAAAACGAAATCATAAACTCCACCCCGCTCGGCAGACTCGGAAGCGGTCAGGACGTTGCAGGCCTTTCTCTGTTTCTCTGTTCCCACAGCGCCGATTTTATAACGGGTCAGGTGATAGGCTCAAACGGCGGCTTTCAGATATAGCAAAAAACCGCGCAGAAATCTCTGCACGGTTTTTCTTTTTTCGCTCCCTATAAGCTGCGTTTGACAAAAAAATCGTTTATTGTTATAATATTTTAAACTAAATTTATAAAGAGGTGCTGTTTTATGGCAAAAACTGTTCAAGATATTCTTGATCTGATCAAAGAAAAAGGTATCAAAATGGTAGACTTCAAGATGGTAGACATCAACGGTCAGTATCGCCACGTTACCATCCCTGCCGATAACTTTTCAGAGGACACTATGAAAAGCGGAATCGGCTTTGATGCCTCCAACTACGGCTACGCAGTAGTAGAGAAGAGCGATATGGTCTTTATCCCCGACCCCGACACCGCGCTTGTTGATCCCTTCTGTGATATACCCACACTTTCTATGACAGGTAACGCTATGATCATCGATTCTCCCGAGAATCGTCCTCTGGCTCAGTATCCCCGCAACATTATCAAGGCGGCGGTGCAGTATATGAAGGATAGCGGCATTGCTGACGAAATGAAGATTCTCCCTGAGTTTGAGTTTTATCTCTTCGACGACGTAACATGGAACGTTGAGGGCAGATATATCGGCGCCACAGTAGACGCCAAACAGTCCTATTGGAATTCCGATAACGAGGGGCACGGCGTTGTTGTTCCCAAGCAGAAGAACTATCACATTGCAAAGCCCTTTGATGTCTCCTACGAATGCCGAAGCGAAATGTGTATGCATATGAAGGATGCAGGTATTGAGATCAACTACCATCATCCCGAGGTTGCGGCTTCCGGTCAGTTCGAGATCGAACCACAGCTTGGCGAGGTTGTGCATATGGCAGACGCCACTATGCTGATCAAATATATTATACATAACACCGCATTGAAGTATGGCAAGAGCGCCACCTTTATGCCCAAGCCTATCTATGGAGAGGCAGGAAGCGGTATGCACGTGCATATGCTTCTCTTTAAAGACGGTCAGCCGATATTCTCGGATGATAACGGCTATTCTCATCTGAGCAAGGAAGCCCATTATTTTATGGGAGGACTTCTTAAGCACATCGGTTCTCTCTGCGCCATCACCAACCCCAGCACCAACTCCTTTAAGCGTCTTGTTCCCGGCTTTGAGGCTCCCGTAACGGTTGGCTACGCTACCTCTAACAGAAGCGCTGTTATCCGTATTCCTGCTTATGCTAAGAGCCCCGATAAGCGCCGCTTCGAACTTCGTAACCCCGACGCCACCTGCAACCCCTATTTCTGCTATGCAGCTATCTTAATGGCAGGACTTGACGGTATCAAGAATAAAATCGATCCTCACGCTAACGGTTGGGGACCCTATGATATGAACCTCTTCAATCTTCCCGAAGAAGAGAAGGCAAAGCTTCAAGGACTTCCCGTTTCTTTAAACGAGGCGCTTGACTGTCTTGAAAAGGACTTTGACTATCTCACCGAAGGCGGCGTATTCCCCGAGGAGCTTATCCGCAACTTCATCAAATCCAAACGTGCCGAGTGCAGTGAACTTTCCAAGATCCCGCACCCTGCTGAATTTGAAAAGTATTATAACCTATAAAATTTTGTAACCCTTAATAAATAAAAAAGTCGCGTGGAATTTCCACGCGACTTTTTCTATTTTATTTTTAGTAAAAACGTAAGTGCCATAACCGACAAGATAAAAAATATCGGCACCACAAGATAAAACTTCGGTTTTCTTGTTTTGTGGCGAAAAATAAGCATCGCAGAGAAAGCGCCAAGTCCGCCGAAAAGCGACGTGAGAATAAGTGTCTTTTCTCTTATTCTCCGTTTTTTTGTTTTGGAAAGAGCTTTATCTATTCCGAAAACCGAAAAGACAAAAAGATTATAAGCAGAAAAGAGAACCAATAATATGAGTTTTATATTATCCATTCACTTCCGCGATCGGTTCACCCGAAAGAAGCTTTGAAAAGGTCTTCTCAAGATCCTTAACTTCGGTGTGGGTGGTAACAAATCTTCCTTTGCCGTTTTTAACAACCTGATATCTTCTCGAGCCCATATCGTAAAACTCAACCGTATCCCGTCTTCCGTCATCGTAAACGTAGGTTAGCGCAAACTCCATTTGTGACGAAGGCGCCTCGCTCACGGTATCGGTAACAGCATAAAGCATCGTTTTAGCATAAAACTTCTTAAAGTTATCGGTGTCGACCTCGCCTTTCCCCTTAAGATTAACCTCTAACTGAGTCTTAACAGAAGGATCCGCGTCTATCTCATAGACGTGCGTTGTTCCTTCGTAGGTTATATGCATTTCATTAAGGACGTAAACGGGGGTGTAAACAGGAAGCGTCATCATAACCAACGAGGGCTTTAAATTCACCCAGGTCGAGATGTTTTCTGCGCTTATTTTAAACACAACGTCGTGTTCTTCGTTCATAATATAATAGAAGCCGTCCTCTGATTTGTTTCCGAGCTTAATTCTGAGATTTTCGGTCTCTTTATAGGTAACGTTAAGATAAGCCGCAGGGGAAAGAAGCCCATAGCCATTAAGCTCCTCTCTTGTCGGGCTTAACTTTTCAACCCCCGAAGCGTGCATATTCAGAATAGCGGTGAATACCTTTTCCGCCTTTTCGCTGTCAACAAAGATATCGTAAGGGTCCGAAAGCTTTAATGTGTCGGTATAGGTTATTCCGTCGGTCGTGATCTTCGCCTTTTCAAGATTGAACGGCGTTACGCTATTCCCCGTAAACTCCGCCTTTTCAACAAGCGGCAAGACCTCTTCCTCGGTGGTGTTACTGAGAACAAGACTTATATACTGCATCTTGTCGCACATTAAAAGTTCCGACGCCGATGGGTTTAAAACGTAAACGTTCGGGTCGCCCTCAACGAGCGCATAATAACCGAGGTTCTCGGAATACTCTGCCTTTTTTCCAACCTTAACGGTGTATTCCTTGCCGTTTTTAAAATACGCCACCGCAGTAGCCTCGGGCGAGGAAAGCCCGTAGTTTGAAAGATTCTCGGGAGACTCTATCTTGTCGTAACTGCTGAACATCGCAATTCCGTTAGAAACCAAGGTAATGTTACTTGTGCTCAAGGGATATTTTTCAAACCCCGGAACCGAAAGCTCTCCATCTTCGTTTCTTTCAATGGTATATTCTCCGAAAGAATTCTTTATTACGATCTTCTGAAGGTTCGCCGTCTTTTCCGCAATTACGCTGAACGCCTCTTTTTCAGAGGAGCTGCCAGCGTCCCCTTCTCCGCCCGAAACAAGCTGAAGCACCAAAACCGCTCCGACAAGTAAAAGCAGCACGGCGGCGGCAATAATAAGTGTTTTTATCTGCCTTTTCATTATGAGTGCCTCCTGCGGAGCCAAACAACAACTCCAACAACCGCCAAAGCAAGAGGAAGAACAACCGCAAAGATTATTCCGATTACGAGTGCCGTTCCCTGCGACATATTCATTGTCAGTGCCGCAACGTATTTAGGAATAACGCTTATCTCGGTCTCCTTGTTAAATCTGTCGTTAAATAGATTAAGAATATACTGTCCGTTTGCGTAAACGGGCGACTCAATTATCGACTCGTCATAGAAATAGGTCGAGGAGAAAACGTAAACGTTGCTGGTCGTGGTTAAGATCTGACCCTCGTCGGTGTAGGTGTAGTCAAGAAGTTTGCTCACCGCCGCAGAAGAGAAGGGTCCCTTTACTTCTGCCGAGCTGCTATCCCAGTTAGACGGGTTAACGTCATTCGGAATAACGACCGCCGTCGAGGTAAATCCCGTGTAATTAACCGTTTCTCTTGCTCCGCTCGTCTCATACGCTCTGACAAACGGCTTAGAATAAGGCGCGGTAAGAACTACCGAGGAATCTTCAAGTCCGTCGGTAAAGGAGATATCTGCATAAGAAACCTTCGAAATGTAAGGATAGATGCTAAGCTGTTTGTCAGGGTCGGTCTCGTAAACCGTTCCCTCGTAAAAGCTAAAGCCCCACTCCTCTAAAAATGCCTCAAGATTAGGAAGGCGCGTTTGCTCATGCGAAGCAAAATAGAAAAGATTCTTATTATATTCTCCGTTGTTTTCGAGATATTTCTCTATAATATCAAGTTCTTCGACAGTATAGTCTCTCGAAGGTGCCGCTATAATAAGTCCGTCGTATTCGCCCTCAATTTTCCCCGAATACAAGGTAACGTTTTCTTCAAAAGCATATCCGTTTTTATATAGAAGATCGGTAAGACCCGAAGCCCTGTCCTCGCCGTGACCCGAAAGAACGCCAAAGGTCTTAACGTCGTCCGCCGTGGTGTTGATTATAGCAGAAACCAAAGCCGCCTCGGCTTTACTCGTTGTTATCGTATAGGTATAGGTCTCTTGGTTGAGGGTTCTGTTGAAATAGTCACCCGCTTCTAAAACGATGTGTCTGTGGGTAAGATCGCTTTCAACGATTATCATTCCTGCCTTGAGCTCATCATTAGGATAGTTCGCCGCAAAACCGGGGGTCGTAACGAGATTAACGTATTCGGTCGTGATGTTCTCGTTCTCACCCGCAAAGGTCTCCATCGTTTCAACGACCTGCTTATAATATCTTCCCGAGGAAGTAAACTCCTCTCTATCGCTCAGAAGAATAAACTTTATCTCGGAATCCACCCCTCTGATATATTCCAAGGACTCCTCGGAAATACTGTAAAGGTCGCCGGTGGTCATATCAAGCTTAACGGGATAAATACTGAAAACGTAAGAAAGCGCAACGTTCACAAGAACTATCGCCGCAACAACAAGAATTGTGATAAGCCTTGCCGCAGAACCGATCTTGAGCTTTCTGAGTCTTTCAGCGGAGGTTCCTTTAAATAATTTTTTCATTTCAGTCCCTCCTTAATTCCAGCGCTTTTTCTCAAGCAGACGAACCGTGAGAAAAATAAACACTGCATAAACGCTTATGAAGAACACAACGTGCTCAAGGTTAAAAAGACCCTGCGTGAATTCCATATATCTTGAATAGAAAGAAACGCTGTATATAACCTTCTTCGCCACCTCCGAGGTGAAAAGCGAAGCAAGTGCGTCAATAAGAAGCACCAACAGAACCGCACCGTAGGTTCCGATAGCCGCAACGACCTGACTCTCGGTCAGAGCCGAAACAAAAACGCCTATCGCGATTATCGCTCCGCCAACAAGAAGAAGGCCGAGATAATTGCCGAGCACCATCGCCCAACCGGGTGAGGTGTAAGCCGTCAGAATTAGAGCATATAAAAGGGTCACCGAAAGTCCCAAAACATACATTATAAATGCCGCAAAGAACTTTCCGAAGACCTGACCGCCCAAAGAGATGGGCGCCGTGAGAAGAAGCTGGTCGGTCTTCTGCTTTTTCTCTTCCGACATAAGACGCATCGTGAGAAGCGGAAGAAGCAAAAGCGTTACGGTGAATATTAAAGAATACATCGAAGAAACGTCGGCAGTAGCAGCGGCGAGATTACATAAATAGAAGAAAACTCCCGATACTAAATAGAAGCCGCCAAGGAAAATATATCCCAAAGGAGAGGTAAAATAAGCCTTTAATTCTCTTTTGATTATTGCAATCATTTTGAAGCCTCCTCCTTTGTCAGCTTTAAGAAGATATCCTCAAGGGTCATTTCCATACTTCTCGAAGAGAGAAGCGGCATATTCCTCTCGGAAAGTCTCTTAAAGAGTTCGTATCTTATGTCAACGCCCTCGTCAGCCTCAACCGTAAAGTCATAAGCGTCGGGCTCTTTCTGGCCTAAGCATCTGACCGTCTTAATTTCGGGGATAGAGGTCAGAACGCTGTAAATCGTTCTTTCCGCACCCGCAATTCTGACCGTCAAGCGATGGTCTGCGCTAAGCGTCTTTGAAAGACTGTCCGCCGTTCCGTCGGCAACAAGCTTACCTTTATTTATAACGATAATTCGGTCGCAAACCGCCGAAACCTCGGGCAGAATATGGCTTGACAGAATAACTGTGTGGTTCTTGCCAAGGCTCTTTATAAGAGTTCTTATCTCGATTATCTGCTTCGGGTCAAGTCCAACGGTGGGCTCGTCGAGAATTAAGATCTTCGGATTTCCGATAAGCGCCTGAGCAACGCCGACCCTCTGCTTGTAACCTTTCGAAAGGTTCTTTATAACTCTTCCGTAAACGTTATCGATCTTAACGAGTTTGCAGATCTCCTCAATATGCGCCTCTCTGGGAAGTTTGCACTTTTTAAGATCGTAAACAAAGTTAAGATAATCGCAGACCTTCATATCAAGATATAAAGGCGGCTGCTCGGGCAGATATCCTATCTGCTTTTTTGCCTCTATCGGATTTTCGAGAATATCTATTCCGTTGATCTTTGCCTCACCCGAAGAGGAAGAAAGATATCCCGTTAAAATATTCATTGTGGTTGTTTTTCCCGCGCCGTTGGGTCCCAAAAAGCCAAGTATCTCACCGTCGTTAACAGTAAAGCTTATGTCATCAACGGCATATTTGCTCCCGTAGCGCTTTGATAAAGATTTTACCTCTATCATTTTTTCACACCCTTTTTTACTTATATTAACACGCATATAATTATATAGGTTTTATATCCAAAAGTCAAAGAATTTATAGTATTTTTCATTATTTCTTCACTAAATCGCATAAATTGACAGTTATGTTCTTTTGTGCTATACTGTCAGGTGTTAAAAATAAGGTTTTCACCCTCCTGCGAGGTGGTAAAATGGGCAGAACAGAAAAATTTTTTAAAAATTCAATATCAACTGCTTTGCATCAGATAGTTGTTATGATAGCAGGATTCATAGTCCCCCGTATAATGCTCACGGCTTACGGCTCCGAGATAAACGGACTTGTCACCTCTATCACCCAGTTTATAAGCTATTTCAATCTGGTGGAAGCGGGTCTTGCTTCTGCGGCAACATATGCCCTTTATAAGCCTCTTGCCGACTCAGATAACGAGCGCATCTCAGGCGTTGTGTCGGCGGCAAGGAGATTTTATAATCTGGCGGGCGCTATGTTTATGGCGCTGAGTTTTGCTCTTGCAGTTGTTTACCCCTTCTTCGTAAAATGCGAAAGCCTCTCTCCGCTCTTCGTCGGACTTTTAGTCGTCGTTATAGGTGCAAGCGGCGCTCTCGAGTTTTCAACAATGTCGCGCTACCGAGTTCTTCTCTCTGCCGATCAAAAGACATATGTCCTGTCTCTTGCAACCATCGCGGCAATCGTTATCAATACCGCCGTTATCGCGGTTCTTTCCTCTTTCGGCGCAAACATCGTGCTCGTCCGCTTCGTTGCCCTTTCGAGCGTGTTCGTCCGTTCGGGAATTTTAGCTCTTTACGTAAAGAAAAATTATAAAGATATAAACTACCGCGCCACCCCCGATAAAAGTGCACTTTCAAAACGTTGGGATGCTCTTATCCTTCAGATCCTCGGTCTTATTCAGGTCGGCTCCCCCGTCGTTATCGCAACCGCATGCTGTTCCTTGGAGCAGGTCAGTGTTTACACCGTGTTTTATATGGTGATAAACGGCATAAACGGAGTGCTCAGCATATTCCAGAGCGGACTTGCCTCGGCGTTCGGCGAGGTTATCGCAAAACAAGAGGACGAAACCTTAAAGAAGTCCTTCTCCGATTTTGAATACGCCTATCATTTTCTCGTAACGGTTATCTATTCCATAACGGGAATTATGCTAATGCCCTTTATCGCGCTTTACACAAGCGGCGTCTCGGACGCGAACTATAACGTTCCGCTCTTTGGCTTCCTGTTTGTGCTCAGCGGAATTTTATATAACATCAAAACCCCTCAGGCGATGCTTATAAACTCGGCAGGGCTCTACCGCGAGACCCGAGTTCAAACAATAATTCAGGGCGCCATAATGGTGGTGTTCGGTTTCGTCTTCGCTTACCTTTGGGGACTTAACGGAATAATCATCGCGTCAATTCTCTCAAACCTTTACCGTTGCATTGATTTCTGCTTCTTCATTCCTAAGAATATAACCCACCTTAAAAAGAGGGTCTCTGCAATCAGTATGACGGTCTGCACCCTTTCTTCCGTTCTTCTGATGGCACCGTTTCTCTTGTGGTTCAAACTAACCCCTCAGAACTATTTCACCTGGGCTCTCGAAGCGGTCGGAGTCGCGCTCTACGTTCTGGTCGGCACCGCACTTATCTTCTGGTGTATGAGCCCCAAGAAAATGAAAAACGTCCTCTCCCGAGCCATAAGGTTTATAAAAAGATAAAAAAGTCGGAACAAAAAGTTCCGACTTTTTCTTATTTTTCTGTTAATTTTTCGATAATTTTATCATGCATTGTTTCTAAGAATTCGCTCGTCTCCGGATATTCTTTGAAGGTTATATCCATTCCCGCTTCTTCCTCGACCCACTTTTTCGCGTTTTCAAGCCCTATCTTCTCGGATAGCATCTTGAGAAGCATTCTGTCCTGAAGCGCCTCATAGAAAACCACCGTCCTGAGCGACTCGATCGCCCTATCCCCATAAGGATAAACCGAGAAGGGATCTCCCGCAGGCCAAGCCTGTTCACCGTCGGTCACGCCGTAAGGATCGATTTTGTAAAGTGCCTTCTCAGTGTAGTAGAAATTATATCCCCACTGGAGAAAACCGCTGATATCTCTTTGGAACATCTGTATTCCGATTATACGGTTTCTGAACGAAGGCATCGCTATAAAGCGGTTTGAAACGTCGTCTCCCTGACCGCAGCAATAATAGCACCAACGCTCCTTAATGTCTTCCTTCATAAACGGTTCTATATGGTTGGTTGAAACAACGGGAACCGAAATAAGCCCCGTTTTATAGAACTCAATATTTGAAATAGCATCTATAAGCTTAAAACCGTTAAGATACTTCTTTATAAAGGTTTTCGCCGCCTTATAGTTTTCAAGGTCGGGCTTTTCAGGGTCCATTCCCGGCTCATCGGAAATATGGAAATAGGTCTTATCGGCAATACCGAGACCCTTTAGCTTCGCGGTTAATGCCGGTAAAAACTGACTTAAGAAGTTTTTATATCCATCACTCATCGATGCGGTATGCCATCCGAACTCTTTAACCTTTTTGCCCTCTATCTCAACCACTACCTTCGGGCAGCACTTAACTCCCCATTGGGTAAAAAGGTGCGACATTTCAAAGTATTCAATACCGTGCTTTTTGCAGATACCAACCCATTTTTCGAGAAGGTTGAAATCAAACTCATATCTGTCCCCCGTCTTCTTTATTCCAACGAGCTGCATCGTCGGTCTCTCGGTTCCGATCTCGGTATCAAGCGGCGGAGTCAGAATGGGTGTGAGAATCATATTTATGCCTGTCCGAGCGGCAGTCTTTATGTATTCATCAATGAGCACCCAGTGTCTTTTGCTCATCATTTTAACCCCGTGGTAATCTGCAATAGAGTCGCAGTGGAACCACTGAGTAAACATAAGGTCGTTTTTCTTGATTACCGCGTCGCAGACCTCAACCAAAACCTTGACCGAATGCTTTTCTTCACCTATATGAAAACAGAAGTTAACCGAATATTCCCCTGCCTCAAAATCCTCGGGAATATCCACCGTTACCATTAAAACAGTGGGCGTCGAGGCTTTAAAATACATTCTCTCCTTTGCCGCTATGGGATAGAGAACGTCGGGGAAAAGCCCGGGCTCTTTTGAGAGATATGCGCCCCTGCTGTGTTCACTGTAACAAGGAAGCCCCACCGGAACAAAACCTTCTACGCTTGTTTTAACGTTTTTACCGAAGGGGGAACGGAGCGTGAAAAATCCGTCCTTTTTTCTGAAGCTTCCCTCCTCCAAGGAATATTTAGAGAGTATCTGGAAGGACACCCTTTCGCCCTTTAAGCCTTTTAAATTTTTCACTTCTTTAAAGCTTTCAAAATCCGCCTTCGGCAGAACGTTCTGAAGCGAAGAAATTACCTTTGCTCTAAACATATATTTCACCCTTTCGTTATGCTTTCATTTTATAAACTTTACAGAGTATTGTCAATAACTATAAACTTCGGTTTTATAAAAATAGTAGGGCACGTCTGAGACGTGCCCTACTATTTTATTTCTTCCATTCAATTAAGTTAAGTTCTTCGCCCTTATTGTTTATAGTTTTAATTTCGTGAGGTTTCGCATACACCTTAAACTCTTCTCCAAAGAGTTTAACCGAACACTCTCCCTCTTTCCCTTCAAGTTCGCACATTCTGACGACCACTCCGCCGTCTTCGCCTTCTTTTATAGCAGAAACCGCCGCTGTTCCCTCGGTCTCAATGCCGCACATTTCTTCGGGTAAAGCACCGCCGTGGAACGTTCCCTTGAGAACAACAGGCGGGAAGTTCTGTTTTGCCGCGGTCTTATAAGCCTCTGTAACGCTCGTCGTCGGGAACACAGAATACTCAAACTCGGTTTCCCCCATATCCATATAGGTGCTGTAAATATCCCTCACCTTGCTATGATCAAGATAAGCCGCCGTCCTCAGAACCGTCATTCTCAGTTCGCCTTTATAAAAGTCATAGCCGTAGAGCCCATTATTTGCTATCGCAATATTCTCAGAAGAGGCAAACTTTCCGCAGAATTCTTCTCCCGTTTCGCCCTTTCTCGTAAAGGTTCCATAGGGAATTTCTGCCACTATTTCATCACTCGTTACAGGGAAGGCAAGTTTCAAACTGCGGAGCGGTGTTCTCATATCCACCTTAGCCTTAACCGATATCTCCTTGCTTCCGGGAATAATGGTGAAATCCCTGCGGAGAATATTCTCGCCCGCATAGGCGGTGGTTCTTAAGGTTACCTGAACCTCGCCGTCTTCCATAATAAGAAAATCAGCATTTTTAAAGTCTGACGCCTCTTCCCCAAGCGATACTCTTCCGTGCGCCCAGGTGTCGCAGGTGGACTCATCCAAAAGAAGCGCCCTGCACGAACTGTCTATAACCGTTTTATCCGACTCTTTATCGTAAACCCTTTTGATATCTCCCGTTCTCTCATCGAACTCAACTATGATCTTATCGTTTTCCATCGAGGTTCTTCCGATCTTCATAACACGCTCATTCTTAAGTTCGCTTTTCTTTTCTAAGAACAAACGGTAGACCGAATAACCCATCGGAGCCACTTCGGCAATAAATGCCGCATCATAATTTCCGTTATCAAGTTTATTGCTCTCCTTATGAACCCTCTGCATCGGTATTTCCCTGCCGTGAACATCGGTCACCTTGGAAGCTAACGGTTCAAACACCTTTACCACCGCTCTGACGGGGAACTCATGAGGGTTGAATACAACTATCGGGGTTCCAAGCGTCTCGTGGATCCAGGTCATATTAGACTTTTTCATTTCGCTCGGAAGGGTTTCTCCCTGCAAAGTATCAATATTCCAGGACACTCCCTGAACTGTTTTATTGATAATGCGGTCGGTAATCGCCATCGTTTCGCCGTAAAGATACTCTGCATCATCATAGGCTTCTCTGATTGCGCAACCGTCAAGAATATCGTGAAACTGATTAAAAAGAACATTCTCCCAAGCCTTCTCGAGTTCCTCTTTGGGATAAGGAAGACCTAACAGTTTGCTTCCCATAACCGCAAATCTCTCTGCCATCAAGAGATTGTTTTCTGCTTTTCGATTACCCTTTTTAACCGAGGAAAAGGCGCTGTAACAACCGCGAGCGTGGTGCTGAAGTTCATCCGCCACCACAGGTATATCTCTTTTATCCACACTATCGAAATACTCATCGGGCGTTGAATAAACCGCATTTTTCAGTCCTGCATTATTTATTGCGTTTATAAGACGGATAGTCGGCCCTCCGCCGTGGTTGCCAACGCCATAGAAAAGCATCAGATCGCAGTTTTCCTCTTCTGCCTGCTTCTCGATTTTATAGATGTTATCGAAATTCTTTTCGATCCTTAAATTGTAAGGATGCGGAACTCTGAACGCGTTGACCTGACTTCCGTCGTCTGCCTGCCATAAAAAGAGCGATTTTTTGATCTCAGGCTTTTCCGAAGGCGCAGGGCGCATAAACACGTAGTTTTCCATTCCGCTGTCTTTTAAAATTTTCGGAAGATTTCGATTGTGCCCGAACGAGTCAACGTTATAACCCGTTTTAGCGGTAACTCCGAATTTTTCTTTAAAGTATCTCTGCGCAATCAGTCCGTGACGGGCAAAACTCTCCCCGCAGGGAAGATTGCAATCGGGTTGCAAAAACCATCCGCCGACTATGTTCCAGCGTCCCTCTTTAACACGCTGCTTAATTTCCTCAAACATTTTTGGGTCGGTTTCTTCAACCCATTTATAATAGACCGAACAGGCACTTGTAAATTTAAAATCGGGGAATTCGTTCATTCGGTCGAGCGCGCTGCGAAAGGTTGCCAAAACCTCCGCGAAGCCTTCCTGCCAACGCCATTGCCAAACGGGATCCAAATGAGCGTTTCCTATAAGATGCAATTTTTTCATATACTAACTCCTCCTTTTTCTTCATTATACAAAAATGCCCAGTATTAACGATAGTCTATATTTTTAGATAAATATTGCGTTTTTTTGGATTTATTGTATAATTATTATGAGGTGAAGATACTATGAGGATCTATTCGGGCGAAAAATTTATAAAGAACGGTATTCTGAGCGCTAAAAAAAAGTTTTATAGCGGAAAAGGCAGAGAACACAGCCACGATTTTTTTGAGATCGAGTATATTATAAGCGGTAGCGGACAGTATTTTGTAAACGGAACGGAATACACCATAAAAGAGGGAATGTTGTTTTTTCTCTCTCCCGCCGATTTCCACAGCATTTCCACCGAACGCGCCGAGCTTTATAACGTTATGTTTCCCTGTTCGTTTTTTGACCCCGAACTAATGTTCTCTCTTTTCTCTCCCGACTATGCTTCCGCAATAGAACTCGGCGCAGAAAGAACTCTCATTCGTTCTCTTTTAGACGAGGTCGTTCTGTCCACAAAAGAAGATCGGTTTGAAGATGCGGGTCTTTATCTTCAGTGTATTCTGAAGAAGGTTTCGAGCCTCTCTTCTGCCGAGGCGCACCGCCCCTGTTCTCATATCAGTGCCGCCATTATTTATATACTGGAACATTTCCGCGAAAAGATAACGCTTAAGACCACTGCCGAGTATTTAGGACTTAATATTTCTTACCTTAGTTCTATCTTCAGCAAAGAAATGGGCAAAAATTTCAAAACCTACGTTGACGAGTTAAGATTTAATTACGCAGAGAAACTTCTTTCTTCCACCGATATTCCCATAACCGAACTTTGTTTTAAAGCAGGTTTTTCGAACTACGCCAATTTTTCAAGACGCTTCAGAGAGAAATACGGCTTCTCACCAAAAGAAATGAGGAGGTTCCCACCACTCTATTAGCACCACAGGCTACTATTTGCGACCAGAACTAATCACTGATTTTCAGGAAAATTCCCTCGAATTTCTTCGAGGGAATTTTTTTGCCCCGATTAGTGAACTTCGCTAATAACACCACAAAAGGATATGATATCCTAAATAACAACCAATAAAGCAAAAAACCGCCGAGAAATTGGCGGTTTTTTTCGCTATGTTATGATTTATAAAAATTAATCAGGGATATATTCTGCAATATCTTCAAGTTTGCAATCTAAACCTATGCATAATTTATTCAGCGTTTTAGTTTCAATATTATCGTTTGCTTTAAGACATCGAACGGTTTTACTGTCTATCCCGCATTCTTCCCGAAGCTTATACGTCGATATACCCTTCTTCTCCATCGTTATCCAAAGACGGTCAAATTTTATCATAACCCTAACCCCACAAAAACTTCGATTGTTATTTAGTCTTCTATATTTTCTCTCTTAAATACATCCGACGCAAAAAAGTCTTCAAGTCCTATTCTCAAACCGTCGCAAATCTCATATATTATTCTGAGCTTCATGCTGGGAAAGGAACACTTCATAATGGTGCTTAAGGTTGACTGAGGAACACCCGTTTTTAAATGCAATCCATACTGCGTTATCCCCCGCTCTTTGCAAAGCTCTTTTATCCTATATGCAACGGCTTCATTTAATTTCATCGTTATCACCTTTTACTTCATTTACTCGATATTTCTGTAAATAAGTATAGGCAATTAAGAGCACAAAATACTTCGAGCACTTGATATTTATATTAATTTGTGTTGTTATCGTTTTTAAGGTGACTTTATTTATTAAGGGGGGCACTCCCTATAAACAAGAGGAAAAAATAATGGACTACTCTATTAATAATTATTTGAACCGTCTTTCGATAGAGGAATTAGAAATACTTTTGAAATATTGTAAAGAGCATAAAAACGAGTATAAATATATTATCAAAGGTGTTTATCAAGCCATTAACAAAAAGAAAAACGAAGCCATAAACTTATAAGATTAAAACGGAGACAATCTAAAAGATTGTCTCCGTTTTGATTTTTATTCTTCTATATCTATTTTTATGCCGAGTTCTTCGAGCTGAAGCGCGTCAACCTCTGAAGGACACATCGTCATAAGTTCACTTGCATTCTGAACCTTCGGGAATGCCATAACGTCTCTTATCGATTCTTTTTCTAAGAGAAGCATAACGAGTCGGTCAAGGCCGAAAGCAAGACCCGCGTGAGGCGGTGCGCCATACTTAAACGCATCAATGAGGTAACCGAATCTTCTGTTTGCCTCTTCCTCGGTAAAGCCGAGAGCCTTAAACATTCTCTCCTGAATCTCTGGGTCGTTTATTCTGCAGGAGCCGCCGCCTATCTCGCAACCGTTAAGAACGATATCGTATGCCTTTGCATAAGCGTTTTTGGGGTCGGTCTCGATTATATCAACGCTCTCGTCCTTCGGCATTGTGAAAGGATGGTGTTTTGCGGCATATCGGTTTTCTTCCTCGCTATACTCGAAAAGCGGGAAATCGGTAACCCATAAAAGCTCGAACTGGCCAGGGCGAATAAGACCTAATTTCTTTGCAAGTTCAACCCTTAAGTTTCCGAGAGAATTCATAACTACTTCGCTGTCAGTGTCGGCAACAACCAACAAAACGTCGCCCTCTTTAAATTCAGTCTTTTCGTGAAGAGCCTTGATCTTATCTTCGGATAAGAACTTCTCAAAAGAGGAAGCAATTCCGTCGGCGGTATATCTTGTGAACGCAAGACCCTTTGCCTTGTAGGTCTTAACGAAATCGGTGAGCTTGTCTATCTCTTTTCTCGTCAGAGTTGCCGCTGCGTTTTCTGCCTTAATAGCCATAACCGCACCGCCTGACGATAAGGCACCGTCAAACACTCCGAAGCCGCAGTCGCGAACCGTGTCTGAAAGGTCGATAAGCTCCATTCCGAAACGAAGGTCGGGCTTGTCCGAACCGAAACGGCGCATAGCCTCGTTATAGGGAAGTCTTCTGAGCGGAAGCTTAACGTCGATATCCAGAACTTCCTTGAAAAGATACTTCATAAAGCCTTCGTTGATAGCCATAACGTCGTTTTCGTCAACGAAACTCATTTCAAGGTCTATCTGAGTAAACTCGGGCTGACGGTCGGCTCTGAGGTCCTCGTCTCTGAAGCATTTTGCGATCTGCATATAACGGTCGCAACCCGAAAGCATCAGAAGCTGCTTATACTGCTGAGGGCTCTGCGGAAGAGCATAGAACTTTCCCTTCTGCACTCTCGACGGAACAAGATAGTCTCTCGCGCCCTCGGGGGTGGATTTTATAAGGATAGGCGTCTCTATCTCCATAAAGCCAACAGAATCGTAATATTCTCTTGCCGCCTTAACTATCTTATGGCGCATCATAAGAGTCTTTTGCATCTCAGGACGGCGAAGATCAAGATATCTGTATTTAAGGCGGAGTTCTTCTCTAACGCCCGTGTCATCAACGATCTCAAAAGGCGGTGTTTTTGCCTTGTTTAAAACCCTTAAGTCGTCAACAAAGATCTCAACGTCTCCGTTAGCAAGTTCGGTGTTCTTGCTTTCTCTCTCTCTGACAACACCCTTCGCCATAACAACGAATTCCGAACGCAAGGAAAATGCCTTTTCAAAAACTTCCTTTTCCGATTTGTCCGAAAAGGATAACTGAACTATTCCCGTTCTGTCTCTTAGATCGGCAAAAATAAGGGTTCCCAGGTCTCTCTGTTTCTGGATCCAACCGCAGACCGTTACCTCTTTGCCTATAAGTGCGCCCGTTACCTCGGCGCAGTAATGGGTTCTTTTTAACCCTTTCATTGTATCGTTCATTTCTTCACCTACTCGTTAAAATGCTTCGCATATCTTACTAAGTTCTATTTCTTTGGTTTCGCCGTTTCTCATGTTCTTAAGAATAGCTTTGCCAGAATTTATCTCATCATCGCCCAAAACAACAGAATATTCTGCGCCCTTTTTATCGGCATACTTCATCTGGGCCTTAAGTCCTCTTCCAACGGTGTCGCATTCTGCCGAAACGCCTTTTCTTCTGAGTTCTATTGTAAGCTTTAAGGCTTCCACCGCCGCAGTTTCCCCTAACGACGCGATATAAACCTTCGGTCCGGGTTCCGCTGTTTCGGGATGCGCCTGACGGTATAGCATTAAAAGCCTTTCAATTCCCATTCCGAAGCCTAAGGAAGAACAGTCGTTTCCGCCGAGTTCAGTTGTCAGACCGTCGTATCTTCCGCCGCCGCAGACCGTTCCCTGAGAACCTAAAGAGTTTGAAACGAACTCAAAAACGGTTCGGTTATAGTAATCAAGTCCGCGAACGATATCGGGGTTAACGGTAAAGTCTATTCCGCTTTTTTCCAGCGCCGCCTTAACGCCGCCGAAATGAGTCTCGCATTCCTCGCAAAGAAAATCAACCACCTTGGGCGCATTCTTTGCTATCTCCTTGCAAACGGGAGATTTGCAGTCGAGAATTCTGAGCGGGTTTTTCTCAAGACGGCCCTTACAGGTCTCGCATAGCTCTTCGCTGTTTTCCGAGAAATATTTTCTCAGTTCGTTCATATATAAAGGTCTGCAGTTTTTGCAGCCGAGCGAATTTATTTCAAGACTTGTGTCCTTGACGCCCACCTTCTTAAGCACCGCATCGGCAAGGCTTATAACCTCTGCATCGGCAAGAGGCGAAGACGAACCGAGCATCTCAACTCCGAACTGATGGAACTCTCTCATTCTTCCTGCCTGAGGCTTTTCGTATCTGAAGCAGGAAAGAAGATAATAAACCTTTAAGGGCATCGCCTCGTTCAAAAGACCGTGCTCAACAATCGCTCTGAGGGCACCTGCGGTTCCCTCGGGACGAAGGGTTATGCTTCTCTCTCCCTTATCTAAAAAGGTATACATTTCCTTCTGAACCACGTCGGTCGTGTCACCGACAGAGCGGTTAAAAAGTTCGGTATGCTCAAAGGTAGGGGTTCTTATCTCTTTAAACCCGAAACTTTCTGCAACCGAAATTATATCGTTTTCAACTTTTCTTAGTATATAGCTCTCGCCGGGCAGACAGTCCGCCGTTCCGCGAGGAGCCTTTGTGAGTATTGCCATTCCAGTTCTTCCTTCCAATAAATATCCGAAAACCTTTTTTACGCGTGAGGACTTCTGACGATATCTCTCCAATCAAGGTCGCCGCGCTGGAGTCCGTGAATAAGCATCTCCGCCGTTGCAATATTTGTTGCCACGGGTATATTATGCGCATCGCAAAGCCTGATAATCGTGTCTCCGCTCTTATCCTCGCCAGGCATAAGATTTGAGTCTCTGAAATAAAGCACCATATCTATTTCATTACAAGCAATTCTGGAGGAGATCTGCTGGTCGCCGCCCTGGTTGCCGCTTAAATAACCCTGAACGTTAAGCCCCGTTGCTTCCGAAACGAGCTTTGCCGTTGTTCCGGTAGCGCAGAGATTATGGTGAGATAAAATTCCGCTGTATGCTATGCAAAATTGAATCATAAGTTCTTTTTTCCCGTCGTGTGCCGTAATTGCTATGTTCATTTTTTACTCCCCCTTATATTTAGTATTTATAAACCGCAAGCGGTTTTTCTTTTCCTATAAGCCTTAACGATATGTTTTCGAATTCCTGAAGCGCTTCCGATTCTTTCTTGGGAAGCTTTCCTGCCGCCGCAAGATCAAGCACCTGAGAATCCTGCTCAACAACGCCGATAAGTCGGACCCCAACAGTGTCGATAACCTCGTCGAGATCTCTGATGTTTGCCTTTCTGAAGGCGCTCTTATTAAGCTTGTTTATAATGAGACGCTGATGCTTTATGCCCTCGTCCTCGATTATCTGCGAAACGTTTGCCGCATCCCTCATACAAACCATATCGGGTGTTGTAACGATAAGGGCTTCGTCGGATGCGCGAAGCGCAATTTTAAAGAGTTCGCCTATTCCCGCAGGAGAATCAACTAAAACGTAATCGTAGTTTTTCTTAAGCGCCATACAAAGCGCAACGAATCTTTCGTGGTCAACCCTCGAAGAAACAAGCGCAGGTGCAGGAATAAACTGAAGCCCCGCGAGAGTTTCCGAGGTTCTTATTGCTTTATAGGGTTCGCATTCGCCCGAAAGGATATCCGAAAGATCGTATCCTATATCGTTTTCGAGCCCCAACATTATATCTAAACTTCTGAGTCCGACATCAAGCTCAATAATTATTGTTTTCTTGCCGTTTTTTTGGAGTCCGTAGCCCAAAAGAGCCGACGCCGTCGATTTTCCGACTCCGCCCTTGCCGGACGTTATAACAATTATTTTGCCCAACGCATACCCCTCCTTTTTGTTTACTCTTCATTTTAACACAGAACTATCTATAAATCAATTATATATACTCAAAAATCTTGCCTTGCAGAAGAATTTCCGATAAATTTCGACTTTAACTTTTATTTTTTCTCTTTTCATTAAAGGTGTAGAAAAAGTCCTTCGGCGAAATCCCGTATTCGTTTTTAAAGCTTTTGTAGAAGTTCGAGTAATCAGAAAAGCCGCTTTTAACACAGGCGTAATTAAGCGTGTAGCCTTCGGTTATCATCTGCTTTGCCTTAACGAGCCTTTTCTGAATAATATATCTGTGAATGGTTGTTCCCATATACTTCTTGAACTCTCGGCAGAGGTGATATTTGCTAAGGAAAAACCTCTCCGAAAGGTCGTCAAGCGAGATCTCGTTTTCTATATTGGCCGAAATATATTCAAGCACCGAAAACATAAGCTTGTTCTTTCGGTTCGGGGAAAAGAGAGGCTCTTCCTTTTCTCTTTCGATATAAAGCTTGTTAATGTAAATTAAAAGATCGATAAGCTTTGAGTATTTAGCGATATCTCTGCCGTAACCACTCTCATCCCGATATGCTTCGTTAAGCTCCTCAAACATCTCCATAAGTCTTGACTGCTCAGAAGAAGAGGGTGTCAAAAGGTTAGTGTGGTCTTCTGAATCCTTAAAGCAGTCGGTAAGGTCGGTTGTCTCGGTCGAATATTTTTCAAATATGTTCCTCGAGACCCAAAGCACCATACGGTTATACGGCTTATCATCGTGAATTAAAACCTGATGAAGCTCATTCGGGTTGGTCAGAAGCAGATTTCCGGGTTCAAGATCATATCTCTTGTCCTCGATTATGTAACTCACGTTCCCCGAAATAAGAAAATATATCTCATAAAAATCGTGATGGTGATAGTCTACCGTCTTGAGATAGGTGTCGCTGTAGTTAAATATTTCGTAATCGTTAGGGTCATTCATAACCTGACGCTCATTAAACTCTTGCTTTCCGTTCTTCATCTTTCTCGCCTCTTTTCCGAAAAGTTTCCGATGAGCAATTTTTAACATCTTTCTTCCATTAATTATAATTCCTGCACTGCTTTATGTCAATATATTCAATCTTTTTTAGCGCATTAAAACAAAAAAATCCCGCCTTTCGCAAGTTCACGTATAACATCTTTGCGTAAGGCGGTAATTTGTAGTTATTTGCCCTTGTTTTTAAGAAAACAACTTCTACAGATACCTTTATTCTCATTTGTTTCGTTTAATTTGTTGAAGCGTGATGTTTCTGAAACCTCATTACACAGAATGCATATCGACCACTGTGTTGGACCATATTTTGTCTTTCCAAAATAGTATGATTTTGTAGGGTCGTTAAAATCGGCTTTATATAAATCCTCTTTGCTTTCATAATAAACTGCTTTTTTGTTGCTCTTCGTATCTTTTTTCCAAATCATAATTAACAACGACATCTGTTGCTGTTATAAGATTATTGTTAAATACGGCGTATTCCATATATCTCCTTTTAATCTTTATAGGCTATTCTAAAATAGTCCAAATAAGTTTTGAATGTATCCTGTGCGGAAAGGCAGGTGTCGGTAAGATATCCTTTTTCCTGATTCCATTCTTTAAGTCCTCGATAGTAGAACATTTTTATTTTATCTTCAATAATAAAAGGAACGATGCCGTGCTTTAAGCACTCTTTAAACATAATAAGTCTGCCGACACGTCCGTTCCCATCTTGGAATGGGTGGATACGCTCAAACTGCACGTGGAACTCAATAATATCGTGGAGCGTTACTTTCTCCTTCTTGTTATAGCTGTCGAGGAGCTTTTTCATTTCAGTAGCCACATATTCGGGCAAAGTCGTTTCCCTGCCACCGACTTCATTAGGCAGTTTTTTATATTCACCTACTGCAAACCAATCCTTTTTCGAATCGCTTGTTCCGGTCTTGAGAATAAAATGCAGATGTTTAATAAATTTTTCGCTCAGCTGCGATTTTGCGCTTTCAATGATTTCATCTATGCAACGGAAGTGGGTAGCGGTTTCAATAATGTCGTCAACACGCACACCTTCCTCGGTTAAGCCGATAGTATTGGTTTCAAAAATATAACGCGTCTGATCGTGAGTAAGGCGACTTCCTTCAATATGGTTGGAGTTATAGGTCAGTTCAATCTGTATTTTATGATAAATTCCGCCGTGGGTCTGACCGCGCTTTTCTTCTTTCAGAATATCGAGCAATGTTTGCGGAGCCGATCCCCGTTTATTGCTTCTTTCGGGCTTCTCGGCATTTTCGGGGATATTCCAGGTCTTGCCTGTAAGGAAAGCTCCTGGGACGCGCCCTAAAGCGCAATAATTACGAACGCTTCTCTCAGACGTATTCCAAAGCAAAGCAACCTCTTTAACAGATAGATATTTCATATTCCTACCTCCAAACTTACTGTTATTAATATATCACAATATCGGCAAAATGTCAACGCAGTTTAAAAGAGTTGTGTTTATATTTTTGCCGATAACGGCATTTATATGCAAAACAACACCGACCATCGTTTGATGGTCGGTGTTGTTACTATCGTCAATCAACTGATTTCAGGGTTGTTTGGAACATCCTTAAAACGCCCTGCAAAAAGCAGGGTGGTTTTTATTTTAAAGGCTTTTTATAAGCTTTTCGACGCTTTCTTCTTCAGTCAACACGCTTGTGCAAATTCTGACGGCGGTTTCGGTGTCCGACACCTTTTCCTGAAAGCTGAAACTGAATTTTTTGGAAAGTTCTTTCAGTTTCGTGTCAGGAATTATAGGGAACTGCTGGTTTGTTGGGGTATCTATTAAGAATTTATAACCCTTCTCCTTGAGTGACGCTTTAATTCTCATCGCCTGTTTGTGAGCGCGGGAGCACTCTCTCACGTAGTTTCCGTTCTCGAGTAGCGCCTGAAACTGAACGCCGAGAAGTCGGCCCTTTGCAAACATTCCGCCTCTTTGCTTTATATTATAACGGAAGTTTTCCTTAAGACTGTCGTTCGTGATAACGACCGCCTCGCCGAAGAGGGCGCCGCACTTGGTTCCGCCGATATAGAAAACGTCGCAAAGAGACGCGATGTCGGGAAGCGTAAGGTCGTTTTCCTCACTTGCAAGAGCATAGCCGAGCCTTGCTCCGTCTAAAAACAGCGGCATTTTGTATTCTCTGCACACCTCGGATAAAGCCGTGAGCTCTGCTTTACTGTAGATCGTTCCGAGCTCTGTGGGGTGCGAGATATAAACCATTCCGGGTTTAACGGTGTGTTCCTTTGTTCCGTCGTTAATATGCGCCTCGGCGGTATTCTTCACCATTTCGGCGGTGAGTTTTCCGTCGCAGGTCGGGAGAGCTAAAACCTTGTGTCCCGTTGCTTCAATGGCGCCTGTTTCGTGGGCGTTGATATGCCCCGTTACCGCCGAAACAACTCCCTCATAGGTTCTGAGAGCAGATGCTATAACGGTTGTGTTCGCCTGAGTTCCGCCAACGAGAAAATGCACGTCTGCCTTCGGTGCGGAGCAGAGCTCCTTAATAAGTTCTCTTGCCCTTTCACAGTGCTCGTCAACGCCGTAACCCGCGTGTTGCTCGAGGTTTGTTTCATTTAGTTTTTTCATTACCTCGGGGAGCGCTCCCTCGAGATAATCGCATTCAAATCTAATCATTTCTATCACCCAAGGCATATTTTACCATAGACGCGCCTATTCTTCAAGTCTTACTAAAGAGCTTTTTCTTTTGTTTGAAAAGAAACTCCGACAAAAGCGGAAAAAGAAGCGGAAACAACACAGCGTTGCATATTATCTGTGTTATATAAAAGGGTATTCCTCTAAGGTAATAGATAATAAATCTTTGTCCGAAATTTTCAAAATGTCCCGAAAAGAGCCCTATATCCACAAGCGAGGTTAAAAGGCCGAAAAGAACCGTCATCCCCACCGCGATTGCGGCGAGAACAAATCGGTTTTTCACCCCTTTTTTATTAAGAAGCACAAACAAAAGGGTAAGGATCGGGAAGTATATAAGATAGGATATTATCCAAGGCCCAACGCCCCAAATTAAGATCTCAATGCCCACGAAGATGACTGAAGCTGCCACACCTGAAAGCCCGAAGGAATATCCGTAAAGAGCGCACATCAGCGTTACTATTTCAACGTTCGGAAGAAAAGCAAGGGCTGTTTTCCCCGCGGTGAGCGATGAAGCGAGTAGTGAAATTAAAACAAGTTTTCTTATCTTCATCAGAATTTTATTTTCCCTATGTAAACAATAACGCCCTCTTCAAGTGTCATTTCCGAAGCGCCAACACCCGTGGAAACAAGGCGTGTTCCCTTATATTCCATTTCGGTCGCATACTCGGAAACGTCGAAATCGGTTTCATTCGAAGTGTAGATATAGATATACTCTCCTTCTGCGAGTTCGATTCCCTCAACGGAATTTATAAATCCGCCTGCCTCCTCATATTCAAGGCCTTCTTTTTCTTTGAGAGTAGTAAGAACAGATAAAAGGCCCTTTTCGGTGGTCGCTTCATCGAGCTCCACCTCGTAAGAGACGGGAGTTTCTGCCCCGATAACGAGGGTCATTTTGCCTTTGTTGGTTGTTTTGCCGCAGGCGGTCGCCGAAATCACGATGATAACGGCAAGAATTAGTGATAATGCTTTTTTCATTTTTTCTTTCCTTTCTTTTGTAAAAAAATTGCCTTCCCAACATTCTGGGAAGGCTTTATCTAATAGGGTGCAGATTTTGCAACCTATTTAAGACCCATTTTCCATTTGCCCAAAAATGTTTTTTCGTCTTTTTCTCTGCGCGGCAGGTATTCCGACTTATAAGGTTTTCCCTTAATTACGGTAATGACTGTTGCGATGGATTTTCACCAAGATTCCCCTGCTAAAATATTTCACGCAGATTATTAAATTTTATAAATTTTTATCACTTTTTAGAAGTTTTCGTTATGCTTTGCTTCGCAATAAGCGCAACGGTAAATGCCTTTTTCTTCGTCGGACAGGATAAACTCATGCACTATTCCCTGCTCACACGAAGTTATGCATCTCGGGTTTTTGCAAACCATAACGCCCGTTATTTTCTTAGGTAACGAAAGGGTTCTTTTCTCAACAAGCTTCTCGTTCTTTATAACGTTAACGGTTATTCCGCTATCGATATATCCGAGAACGTCGAGGTCAATATCGATAAGCGAATCGATCTTTATAATGTCCTTTTTGCCCATTCTTCCCGACTTAACGTTCATTATCATTGCAACGGGGCAGTCTCTTCCCGAAAGTCCGAGGCTTTTATATATCTCCATTGCCTTACCTGCTTTTATGTGGTCGAGAACGTATCCGTTTCTGATGCTGTCAATATTCACCTAATCCACCCCCAAAAGCTTCATTATAAGCGCCATTCTTATAAACTTTCCGTTTAAGACCTGCTCAAAATAACAGGCTCTCGGGTCATCGTCGACCGAAACGTCAATCTCGTTGACCCTCGGCAGCGGGTGCATAATCGCGAGGTCTTCTTTTGCGAATTTGAGTTTTTCGGTGTCGAGAATATAGCAGTCGCGAAGGCGGATATAGTCTGCCTCGTTGAAAAATCTTTCTCTCTGAACTCTCGTCATATAGAGAATGTCAAGGCTGGGCATAACGTTTTCTATTCTCTCGGTTTCGAGAACAGGTTTGCCCGAGAGAACACCCTCTTTGATATAGTCGGGCATTTTAAGCTCCGAAGGAGAAATGAAAACGAAGTTTATTCCCTCATATCTGCAGAGCGCATTAACAAGCGAATGAACCGTTCTGCCGAACTTTAAATCTCCGCAGAAGCCAACCGTCAGGTTGCCGAGTCTTCCCTTTTTTCTGTGGATCGTTAAAAGGTCGGCGAGTGTCTGGGTGGGGTGGTTATGTCCACCGTCTCCTGCATTGATTATCGGAACGGTCGTTCTTCTTGCCGCCGCAACGGGTGCGCCTTCTTTGGGGTGGCGCATTGCGATTATATCGGCATAGCAACCAACCGTTCTTATGGTATCGGTTACGCTTTCGCCTTTAGCGGAAGAACTCGAATTAGCCGACGAAAAGCCGATAACGTTTCCGCCGAGTTCCATCATTGCCGCCTCGAAAGAAAGCCTTGTTCTTGTGCTCGGTTCGAAAAAGAGGGTTGCAAGTTTCTTTCTCTTGCATTTTTCGGCATACTTATCGGGGTCCGCAATTATATCCTCGGAAACCGCGATAAGTTCCTCTATCTCTTCAACCGTAAGGTCGGTTATATCAAAAAGATGTCTTAATTTCTCCATTATTTTATCCAACTTTCATCGGAAGGATTATCTCTGAATGCTTTAAGGCGCTCGATATCTGTTTCTGCGATAATTCCCTCTCTTGCGGCAACGGTGCAAACTGCATCGAAGTCGGAAAGGCTAAAGTTTTTAACGTTTGCTTCGCTGAGGCGAACGAGACCTTTTTTCATTCCGTAGGTGAAGATGCTGACTATTCCGAGAACCTCTGCTCCCGCTTCTCTGAGAGCATCCACAACCTCAATAACGCTTCCGCCGGTTGAGATAAGGTCTTCGACAACGACAACCTTATCGCCCTTTTCGAGTTTTCCCTCTATTCTGTTTCCTCTGCCGTGGTCCTTGTTGCCCGAGCGAACGTAGCCCATGGGGAGATCCATCATATGTCCGCAGATAGCGGCATGTGCTATTCCTGCGGTGCTTGTTCCCATAAGAACCTCTGCTTCGGGATAGTTCTCTTTGATAAGCTCACAAAGGCCTTCTTCAACCGAAGTTCTGACTGCAGGTGCGGTAAGGGTCAATCTGTTATCGCAATAGATGGGGCTTTTTATTCCGCTTGCCCAGGTGAAAGGCTCGTTGGGACGAAGGAATACTGCTCCTATTGAAAGAAGCCCCTTTGCTATTTCTTCTCTTCTGCTCATTTTTCTATCTCCTTATCCTAAAAATTCTTCTACGCATCTTTCGTATGCTGCAACGGGATCCTCTGCCTTGGTTATCGGACGTCCGACTACGATATAATCGCATCCCGAAACTGCGGCATCCTTGGGAGTCATAATTCTCTTCTGGTCATCCTTACCTGCACCCTCTTTGAATCTTATTCCGGGGGTTACGGTTAAGAACTTCTCTCCGCAAACGCTCTTAACCGCCGCGGCTTCAAGAGGCGAACAAACAACACCGTCGAGTCCGCTGTTTGCGGCATTTTTAGCGTAGTGCATAACGGTTTTATCCATAGGTGTTTCAATTAAAAGTTCGTCTTTGAGCATTTCTGCGCCCGTTGAGGTAAGCTGAGTTACGGCGATGAGAAGCGGTCTTGTTCCGTCGGGACGGGTAAGTCCCTCGATAGCGCCCTTCATCATTTCGCTTCCGCCCGAGGCGTGAAGGTTTACCATATCAACATCCATTGAAGAAAGCACCGAGAAGGTTCTTTTTACGGTGTTGGGGATATCGTGAAGTTTAAGGTCCAAGAATATTTTATGGCCTCTTTCCTTAATAGCCTTAACAATATCGGGTCCTGCCGCATAGAAAAGCTCCATTCCTATTTTAACGAAGGGTTTTCTTCCCTGAAACTTATCAAGGAAATTAAGGGTTTCCTCTTTAGAGGGGAAGTCACACGCGATAATAACGTCTTTATTCATAATGAGCCGCTCCTATAATATCTGACAATTTTTCAATTCCGTATTTTTCCATAACCGAGGGAAGCTCCTCGATTATATTTTTACAAGCATAAGGGTCCGTAAGGTTTGCCGCGCCAACCTCAACTGCGGTGGCCCCCGCCATCATCATTTCGATAACGTCTTCTGCCTTTTCTATTCCGCCCATTCCGATAATGGGAATATTTATTGCTTTATAGACCTGATATACCATTCTGACGGCAACGGGGAAAACTGCGGGACCCGAAAGTCCGCCGGTTGTATTTTTAAGAAGAGGTGCTCTCTTTTTGAGGTCTATTCTCATTCCCAAAAGGGTGTTTATCATACTGATACCGTCGGCACCTGCATCCTCACAGGCTTTTGCTATCTCGACGATATCGGTTACGTTCGGGGAAAGTTTAATGTAGAGGGGTTTCTTGGTTACTGCACGGACCGCTTTTGTTATTTCTGCGGCACCTGAAGCGGTGGTTCCGAAACTCATTCCGCCGCCGTGGACGTTGGGACAACTGATATTAACCTCTATTATACCAACGTTTTCGCAAGAGTCAAATTTTTCACAGCAGGTTACGTATTCCTCTTTGGAAAATCCGCCGACGTTTGCGAGAACGGGTTTGCCGAATATCTTTTTAATGTTTGGCATTTCCTTTTCGAGAACCGCATCAACACCGGGGTTCTGAAGCCCTACTGCGTTGAGCATTCCCGAGGGGGTTTCGGCTATTCTCGGGGTGGGATTGCCGAATCTTTCGTTAAGGGTCGTTCCCTTGATCGAGAAGGAGCCGAGCATACTGATATCATAAAATTCTGCGAACTCTCTTCCGTAGCCAAAGGTTCCGCTTGCGGGAATTATGGGGTTGGAAAGTTCTATTCCGCTAAGGGTTACTTTTAAATCTTTCATTATGCTCACCACACAATCTCTTCTGCGAAAAGGATGGGACCATCCTTGCAGATTCTTTTATTTCCGTATTTTGTTTTGCAAGAGCATCCCATACAAGCGCCGAAGCCGCAACCCATTCTTTCCTCGAACGAGAACTGGCCGTTTTCGGAGAATACTCCGTGAAGCGCCTTTAACATCGGCTCGGGACCGCAGGTATAGATATAATCGGTTTCGGGAAGCGTTTTTAACGCGTCGGTTACAAAACCTTTAACGCCATAACTTCCGTCGACCGTTGCGATTATTACCGAAAGTCCGAGTTTTTCGAACTCTTCTTTATAAATTACGCTTTCCTTATCGGCAAATCCGAGAACTACCTTGGGGTAAACGCCCTTTTCGATAAGTTTTTTTGCGAGCATATACATAGGGGGAGTTCCAACACCGCCGCCTACAAGAACGTTGTTCTTGCCGCATTTATTTATATCGAAGCCGTTTCCAAGACCCGAGAGGACCTTTATTTTTCTGCCGATCTCATATCCGCAGAGCCTTTCGGTTCCCTCGCCCACTACCTTAACGATAAGGGTGAGTTTATCCCCTTCGACATCGCAGACCGAGATGGGACGGCGAAGATAAAGTCCCTCAATCTCGATATTCACAAACTGACCCGGGGCGGTGATATCAGTCGTGTCGCCCCTTAAAATCAGTTCATAGGTATCAGAAGTGAGCTGTCTTTTCGCTATCAGCTCAAAAATAACGTCTTTCATTTCTATCCTCTTATTTTGAATCTATTGTTGAGATTCCGATGGTTATTTCCTCTAAAACGTCGAGAAGAACTTCAACCGTTTCAAGCGCGGTAAACATCGTTACGTTGTTTTCAACCGAGCAGCGACGGATCTTAAAGCCATCGGAGCTTTCGTTATCCGAATCATAATCTCGGGTATTGATAACGTAGCTTACATAACCTTTTCTGAGCGAATCGAGAATTTCATCACTGCCTTCGCTTATCTTTCTCTTTACCCTTGTTTTGATGCCGTTCTGCTTTAAGAACTCGGCGGTTCCTCTTGTTGCCTCGATGTTAAAGCCGAGGTCATAAAATCTCTTTATAAGCGGAAGCGCTCTTTTCTTATCAGAGTCTGAAATGGTTACGAGAATTGTTCCGTAGTTAGCAACGTTCATTCCCGAGGACTGAAGCGCTTTATAAAGCGCTCTGTTGAGAGAGTGGTCGTATCCTATTGCTTCACCCGTTGATTTCATTTCGGGGGAGAGATATGCATCGGCGCCTCTGATCTTGGAGAAGCTGAACGCAGGTGCTTTAACGAACCATTTATCCCTCTGAGGAGGCATAACGAAGCCAATTCCCTGCTCCTTAAGTGATTTCCCGAGCATAACGAAGGTTGCTATATCGGCTAAGGGGCGGGAAGAAGATTTTGAAATAAAGGGCACCGTTCTCGAAGAACGGGGGTTAACCTCGATAACGTAGACGTCGTCGTTACCGTCAACGATAAACTGAATGTTATAAAGTCCGATAATGCCGATGCCGAGACCGAGTTTAACGGTATAGCCCACTATCTTCTCTTTAACCTCGTCGCTTATACTGAAGGTGGGGTAAACGCTTATTGAGTCACCCGAATGGATGCCCGTTCTTTCAACGTGCTGCATAATTCCGGGGATAAACACGTCTTTTCCGTCGCAAACTGCGTCGACCTCGAGCTCCTTACCCGTGATATATTTATCAACGAGAACGGGACGGCTTTCGTCTATTTCAACCGCGGTCTGCAGATATCTTCTGAGCGACTCCTCGCTGTTTACTATCTGCATCGCTCTTCCGCCGAGAACGTAGCTCGGGCGAACGAGAACGGGGTAACCTATCTCTTTTGCGGCTCTTACTCCCGCTTCGATATCGGTTACTGCCTGACCCTTAGGCTGAGGAATTCCGAGTTTTTCCATTATTTTCTCGAACGAATCTCTGTTTTCGGCTCTGTCGATAGCCTCTTGTCCCGAACCGATAATCTTAACACCGAGTTTGGTTAAGGGTTCACAGAGGTTAATAGCGGTCTGACCGCCGAGGGTTACTATAACGCCATCGGGTTTTTCGAGGTCTATGATATTCATAACGTCCTCGACTGCCAAGGGCTCGAAATAGAGCTTGTCTCCCGTTGTGTAGTCGGTGGAGACAGTTTCGGGGTTGTTGTTTATGATTATTGCCTGATAACCCATCTTCTGAATTGCCCAAACGGCACGGACGGTTGAATAATCGAACTCAACGCCCTGACCTATTCTGATAGGTCCTGAGCCTAAAACGATTATCTTTTTCTTTTTATCAACTACCGATTCGTTTTCCTCTTCATAGGTGGAATAGAAATACGGAACGTAAGCCTTGAATTCACCCGCGCAGGTATCTATCATTTTATATACGGGCATAATTCCCTTTTCTTTTCTTAAAAGGAACATTTCTTCTTCGGTTTTGCCTATCTTTCCGCCGATATATTCATCCGAGAAGCCCATTTTCTTAACTTCTCTGAGGTCCTCATCCGACATTCCCTTTTTGATAAGGCTTTCTGCCTCCACGATATTCTTCATCTTATATAGGAAGAACATATCGATTTTGGTTGCCGCGTTGATAAGACCGAGGTCGGTTCCTTTTCTTATGAGCTCTGCTATTGCAAAGATTCGGTCATCTGTTCCCTCACGGATATATTTCATAAGCTCATCGGCAGAAACACCGTCGAACTTTTTCATATGGATATGGCAAACGCCGATTTCAAGCGAACGGATAGCCTTTAAAAGACTTTCCTCAAAGGTTCTTCCGATGCTCATTACCTCACCCGTTGCCTTCATCTGAGTTGAAAGGCGGTTGGATGCGGTTGAGAACTTATCGAACGGGAATCTTGCAACCTTTGTTACGATATAGTCGATAGACGGCTCAAAGGAAGCGGGGGTCGTTGCAATTTTTATCTCGTCGAGGTGAAGTCCTGTTGCGACCTTTGCAGAAACCCTCGCTATCGGAAAGCCGCTCGCCTTTGACGCAAGTGCTGACGAACGGGAAACTCGGGGGTTTACCTCGATAAGATAATATCTGAAGGAATAGGGGTCGAGAGCAAACTGAACGTTGCATCCGCCCTCTATCTTAAGCGCTCTGATAAGCTTTAGGGCGCTATCTCTGAGCATATGATATTCTTTATTTGTAAGGGTCTGGCTGGGCGCCACGACTATAGAGTCACCCGTGTGGATACCAACGGGGTCCATATTTTCCATACTGCATATAGTTATAGCGGTGTCGTTCGCGTCGCGCATTACCTCGAACTCTATCTCTTTATATCCCTTTATGCTCTTTTCAACAAGAACCTGATGAACGGGAGAAAGTTCGAGCGCATTTTTCATTATTTCGCGGAGTTCTTCCACGTTATCGGCAAAGCCGCCGCCCGTTCCGCCGAGGGTGAAGGCAGGACGGAGAACAACGGGGTATCCAATTCTTTCTGCTTCCTCTTCGGCTTCCTTTATAGAATGGGCTATTTCACTCGGGAGAACGGGTTCTCCTACTCTTTCGCAGAGCTCCTTAAAGCGCTCTCTGTCCTCTGCCATATCTATGCTATCAAAGCTTGTTCCGAGCATTTCAACGCCGCACTCCTGCAGAATTCCCTTTCTGTGAAGCTGACTTGCGAGGTTAAGACCTGTTTGTCCGCCAAGGGAGGGGAGAATTGCGTCGGGGCGCTCGTATCTTATGATCTTCGCAACGTATTCAAGAGTCAGAGGCTCCATATAGATTTTATCTGCAATATTTGTGTCGGTCATTATGGTTGCAGGGTTGGAGTTAACAAGAATAACTTCATAACCCTCTTCTTTAAGGGCAAGACAAGCCTGAGTTCCTGCATAGTCGAACTCGGCAGCCTGTCCGATAACGATAGGGCCCGAGCCAATTACCAAGATTTTCTTTATATCGGTTCTTTTCGGCATTATTCTTTACCTCCTTTTGACATCATTTCTGCAAAAACGTCGAATATATATTCACTATCCTGCGGTCCGGGCGCACTTTCGGGGTGGTGCTGAACAGAAAGCGCATTTCCGTTCTCCAGTTTCATTCCCTCAACGGTGCCGTCGAGCACGTTTTTATGGGTTACGATAAGTCCCGTTCCTTTAAGCGACTCCTCGCATACTGCGAAAGAGTGGTTCTGCGCGGTTATTTCTATCTTTCCTGTTTCAAGGTTTCTTACGGGGTGGTTTCCGCCGCAGTGCGAGTTCTTCATTTTGTAGACTTTACCGCCAGACGCAAGACAGAGCACCTGATGGCCAAGGCCTATTCCGAGAATTGCCACCTTATCTAATAGGCTGGATACGGTTTTTATAACCTCCGGAACGTCTTCAGGGTTCCCCGGTCCGTTGGAGATCAAGACTCCGTCGGGCTTGAGGGCGAGAATTTCTTCTGCCGAGGTGTTATAGGGAACAACCGTTACGTTGCAGGCTCTTTTGCCGAGCATTTTTATAATATTCTGCTTAATTCCGCAGTCGATTGCGACTACGTTGAATTTATGGTCTGCCGTTCTTACATACCAGGTCTTCTTAGAACTTACCTTTTTGACAAGATCGGTGCTCTCGGCCGTTTCTTTTATTCTTTTAACACCCTCTTCGGCGGTTGTTTCGGGGGTCGTTATAATTCCGCGCATCGAACCCTCTTCTCTGAGCATTTTTGCAAGGGCGCGGGTGTCAATCCCGGAAAAACCTACTATGCCGTTTTCCTCAAGCCACTCGGAAAGGGTCCTTGTGCATCTGAAATTTGAGGGCATATCGTTATATTCTCTCACGATCAAAGCCGCAAGGGAGGGGGTTTTGGTTTCGTTATCCTCATCGGTAATTCCGTAGTTACCGATGATGGGGTAGGTTATTACCACACCTAAAGACGCACTCGTTGGATCGCTTATCGCTTCCTGATATCCCACCATAGCGGTGCTTACCGCCAAGGGACAAACCACCTCTTTTTCTGCTCCGAAATAGGTTCCGTAAAACTCTCTTCCGTTTTCACATATCAGTTTTGCGTTAATTTTCTTTCCCATACTATCCTCCCATTATAGATCGTGTATTCTATGCTTCCGAAAACCTTAGTTTTCTCAAAGGGCGTTGCTGATGCGGCAGATAAAAAGTTCTTTCCGTTTATCTCCCATTCTCTTTCGAGATCGATTATTGCGAGATCCGCAATCGCGCCCTCTTCAATTTTATAAGATCGCCTCAAGAATTTCTTAGGACTTACCGCCATTCTTTCTATCAGCGTCTCAAGTTTCATTTTCCCGCTTCTTACAAGCGCCGTATAAACCGTGGCGAAGGCCGTTTCCAGACCTACCACACCGAACGGACTTTCAAAGCCTTTCGATTTTTCTTCGTCCGAGTGGGGCGCGTGGTCGGTGGCGAGATAGTCTATCGTGCCATCGATAAAGCCTTCTATGAGCGCCTCTTTATCCTCTTTGCTTCTGAGCGGCGGGTTCATTTTAAATCTGCCCTCTTCTCTAAGGTCGTCTTCCGAGAAACAGAGATAGTGAGGAGCCGTTTCGCTTGTTATATTCTTCCCCTTCTTCTTTGCTTCTCTTATGAGCGCAACGCTTTCTTTGGTTGAGATATGGCAAACGTTATATCGGCACCCGATTTCGAGAGCGTGTTTTAAATCTCGTTCGATCATTTTCCATTCACTTTCAGACGAAATGCCTTTAAGACCTCTTTTCCTTGCCCACTCTCCGTCGTGAATGCTTCCGCCCGTTAAAAGCGCATCGACCTCACAGTGTGCCGAGATGGGTTTTCTGAGTTCTTTTGCCTTTTTCATCGCCTTAATAATCATTTCTTCGTTCTGAACACCTTTTCCGTCATCAGAAAAGCCGAAGACATAAGGGCTCATTTCTTCCATATCCGAAAGAGTTTCTCCGCGGCTTCCCTTGGTTAAGGTTCCGTAAGGCAGGACCTCAATAAGAGCATCGCGTTTTATTATTTCGAGTTCCTTTTCCAAGTTTTCTTTTGAGTCGGGCGCGGGGTTAAGGTTTGGCATCGCACACACGTGGGTATATCCGCCTGCCGCTGCCGCCGCGGTTTCGCTTTTTACCGTTCCCTTATGCGAGAACCCCGGCTCTCTTAAATGAACGTGGATATCTGCAAAGGACGGGACAATAAAAAAACGACCGCAATCAATAATGCGACCGTTAAAACCAGAAATAGAAATATTGGGGGAAATCGAAACAATAACTCCGTCGGAAATGAGAATATCGCCGTTATGGAAGCGTTCGCCGTCAAATATATTGCCGCCTTTTAGTAGCATCTGCATCTCAGTTTCCCCTTTCGTTTTCAACTCAGAATATTATACCATAAGACAGTGTAATAATCAATAGGAAAAACACATATTTCTACCTATATATTTAAACAACATTTCGTTGTTTTCTTTTCAAAATTTATGCATTTTTTCAGTTTCTCTGACTTCTTTCCCTGTCTTCATCAAGGCAGAGGATTATGAGCAGAATTTCTATAACCGATCTATCGTCATGGATCGAGACAAAATATCTATCTGTCCAAGAAAAAGCCTTTCTTGATATACTCGCAACGGGAGACCCGTCGGGCGCATTAAGCCGATACTCAAGTTCCGAAAAACTGCCCTCCAGAGTCCACCCGTTATAGTCTATCTCAAAAAAGGGCTTAAAGAAACTGAACTTCTTTCTGACGCTTCCCAAAAAAACGTCCTCTTTATAGATCTCATATCTCGGAAGAAACGAAAAAGGAACCCCTTTCACAACCCCCAGTTCTGCACCGAAGGTGTTATAGAGAATTAATCTTCCGCCAAAGGAAAATTTCGCTTCGGCGGTATAGACTATCTCTTCGTTTTCGTTATATATTTCAAATTTCGCAAAGCCTAACGAGAATTTCTGTTTTACAATTAAATTCATTTTTACCCCCTAAACGCTTCTGAATCCTCTTCCGATGATTTCGTTGCTGGTTGTTATTATCACAAAGGCTTTTGGGTCGATCTCCTTTATCTTACTGCGGAGATTAATAGCTTCGATCCTTTTGCAAACGGTGTGAATCATCGTTTTTTCTTCCTTGGTATATTCCCCGACCACCGAGGTTGCCGTTACCCCGTGGTGAAGCGTTTTTATTATGTATTCCGAGATGGCATCTCGCTCGGTCGTTATAACTATAAAATATTTGCAGGTATTAAAGCTTTCTATAACACTGTCAACAACGAAGGCTTTTATAAAAAGCCCCAACAGAGAAAACAGTCCTATTTCAACCGAGAAGAAGAAAAACGCACTTGCCGCTACGATAAAGTCGACTGCCAAAAGCGCCTTTCCGACGTCGGTTTTCGTGTATTTTTTCAAAATGAGCGCCACGATATCTGTGCCGCCAGAAGAGGCTCCCGCATAGAAGATAAGCGCCGAGCCGATGGCGGTCAGAAGCATTGCATAGATAAGCTCTAAAAACGGTTGCGCCGAAAGAGGTGCTGAAAGAGGAACGATTTTTTCGAGAATAAAGATCACCGCAGAGCTGCAACTCCACAGTGACCAAGGCTTTCAATACACTTCACACGGGTATTTTAAGCTAACCCAAGAATACAATATTACGCCGTCGATGTCAAGACGCGGTAATCCGTATGACAATGCTTTGGCTGTAAATTTCTTTTCAATTCTCAAAACAGAATGCATTTATCGTGTTAAACTTCAGACCTATGAGGAGGCTCGCCTCCTCATAGGTGAATACATCCATTTCTACAATCATCAGCGTATCCAACTAAAAACAAAACTGACACCAT